>CAIXDG010000019.1 GCA_903918115.1 uncultured beta proteobacterium | reverse complement strand
TGCAGTATCTATTTCTGCGCAATGAAAGCCAAAACTACCATCTCCCATCACTGTAACGATAGGCACATTCGGTTTGACAAGGCTAGCTGCACTTGCAAAGGGTGGGCCAGAACCAATTGAACCAGCCACACCATTAATAATTCGGTTCGGCGCTTGCAGACAAGCTTGAGCCCATTGTCCAATCTCCCCACCATCGCTAATGAGGACTGAATCTGGGTGACTATCGAGAATTGTTTGTAGTACGGCAAATGCTTGTGCTGGATGAACTCGGCCAGGCTCAACAGTCGCCGATTGCCAATCATTAGGGCGATAATTTATAGCGGTCTTAACTTCTTGTAACCAGGCTTGATGGGAGCCACTTATAAAGTTTGTAGCGATGGCAGATTTCATTAGAAGAGTAATACTTGATTGCACGTCACTAAGTGCAGAGAGTTGCAACCTTTTACCTAAGCTAACACTCGCACGTTGAATTTCAGCGGCCTCTGGATCCAGCTGTAAAAATTGACAATCTTTGGCAAAGCTTGAAAATTGGCCAAACTTCAAAGTGAAATCCAATTTTTTTCCAAGGAGTAAAACACAATCACTTTTTGCCAGCACCTCTGGAAATGCACCCAAACAAGGATCATTGATTCCTCGAGGGCTCTCCATACCCACCACGGGAATTCCTAATGCTTGCTCTAGCGCATGCAGTTGTTTTCTACGATCCTGAGATTGCATTTGCGGCCCAGTCAAGATGATTGGCCGTTTAGCTTCTTTTAGCGCTTGCAAGATAGTTTCAATCGCCTCGCTTGGTGCTGATATTTCTTTGTCGGTAAATAGCTGCTCGGTAGGTAAATTATTTGCATTGGGGTAGGAGCCTTCTAATAAGTCAGAAGGTAGGCTTAAATGCACAGTTCCTGGGCGCCCCGATTTCGCGAGCTTAATTGCTTTGGCTAGGTCAAAAGGAATTGCCTCAATAGAGTTAGAAGTCAAGGCTGCTTTGACAAGCGGCGCAGCCAAATCAGCTTGTGCCATTTCTTGAAAAGCGCCAGTTCCTAATTGCGCCAGAGGCGCATGACCCGAAATTAAGACTACCGGCGACTCAGCCATTTGTGCGGTGTAAAGCGCTGCTATTGCATTCGCGTGGCCTGGGCCACCAGTAACTAGTGCAATGCCAACTTCACCTGTCAGTCTCGCATATGCGTCTGCCATATGCACTGCGGCAGCTTCATGACGGGTGTGGATTAATTTAATATCACTATCGAGCAGGGCATCAAAAATTGGCATGATGTGATTACCCGAAAGCGTAAAAATTGTTTTTACTTTCGCTAGTTTTAAGGCTGCAACTAAAGCATTGGCGCCCAATATTGGTGTTGAAGTATTTACCATAAAAACAGTACTTTCAGATGAATGACTACCTATCGATTGATCAATTAAGGGATAACACTAAGGGCTTAAAAGTTATAAAGAGTTTAATCTTAATTGCTGTAAAAATCATTTGAGGAATGGATGCCAAAAATCACTTTAGAGCCGCCGCCTATTGCCATTGATGGCCCAAGCGTCTGGACCGGTGCCGAGATGTTGGCTCAGCCATCATGGGTGGTCCCTTGGTTGCCCGAGCAGTTAGCAGAAATGCGTGCAGCAGCCTTACATTTTCAGGCCCTTAATTTACCCCTTGAGCAAATTTCACCTGATAATTTTCCCCTGACCCGGCTTAAACCATTTTTAGCTAGTTTGTTAGCTGAACTACTTCATGGCAGAGGGTTCGTACTACTTCGCGG
>CAIXDG010000018.1 GCA_903918115.1 uncultured beta proteobacterium | reverse complement strand
GGAAGTGGTCATATCGATGGCAATCGTGCCATTCTTTGCATTTGCCAAAATGCCCTGCGGTCCCAAATAGGTCTCTTCCACATCGCGGGGATAGCCAATAATCGTAATAATCACATCTGCTTGTGCAGCCAATTCAGCAAGCGAGTTAGCCCAAGTCGCGCCGCGCGCAATTAGGCCAGCCGCTTTTTCCTTCGTACGGTTAAAGACCTGCACCGGATATCCTCCAGCGAGCAAATGACCGGCCATACTGCTGCCCATAATGCCGGTACCAATAAAACCAATTTTGCATTGCGCAGGGTTAGCGCTGTTTACTGTGGTGTTTGTCATGATCGAGTCTTTAAAGGGTTGGGTTGAAGTCGTGCGGAAGTGTTAAATAGGGGACGAATGGTGATTAAAAATGATGAAAAGATGATTTTAGACTGGTCTGCGCAGAATCTCTGGGACAATTCCAATTGATGAAGTTAAGCCCTCTTTTTAGCCACCTGGTCTTTATTGCAGCAGCGCTTCAGCTGGCCGCCTGCAGCGGGCCTATTTTGGTCTCGGCAGATGGTCAGGCAGGCGGCGCTTCAAGTCCCGATCTGGCTGAACCCCAAGATTACGTGATGAAATTTTCAGCCCAAAGTGGGCAAACTGGGCTTCCTAAAGGTTGGCAGTTTTATCGTTTGGCACCCTATAAGAAAAATACCGTCTACCGCCTTGAGAATTATCAAGGCCGCACTGTCTTAAGCGCCAATGCGCAGTCAGCTGCATCTGGCTTGGCAGTGAAACTTAAACCTCAGTCACCTAAAAATGCCTGGTTGCAATGGGAGTGGAAAGCGGTGGGCTCGATTCCGACCGCAGATAATGCTGAGCGTGCAACCGATGACGCTCCGCTCCGCATCTTAATTGCTTTTGACGGTAATAAATCAAAACTCCCCTTAAAAGATCGCTTGGCATTTGAGATGGCTAGCTTAATTAGCGGGCAAGAGATGCCTTATGCAACCTTAATGTATATCTGGGCAGGAAAAGGGGCTGTCGATAGCATCATTCCGAATGCGAATTCAGCGCGCATCAAAATGGTGGTAGTAGATTCAGGTTGGGATGGGGTTGGGGAATGGCGCAAACATCAACGCGACCTTTCGGCAGATTTTCTTGCTGCCTATGGCGAAGCCCCAGGTAATTTGATTGGGGTGGGTATTTTGACTGATACAGACAATACGCATTCGGAAGTTAAAGCTTTCTATGGCGATATTGAGATAGTACGTAAGAGCCCTAAGCCTTGAAGTAGTCCACTATTGGCTTTATTCGAACTTGACTAACTTCCTTTAAAATAGCAGCCTATTCGCTTTACCTACCGAGGAGAATGCATTGGCTGTTACCGTAGAAGTGGTGCAAGACGCATTAAAGCAAGTTATTGACCCCAATACACAAATTGATTTGGTTACCGGAAAATGCATTCGGAATTTGCAGGTTGCAGAAGGTGATGTCAGTTTTGACATCGTCTTGGCTTATCCAGCCAAAAGTCAGTTTGATTTGATTCGTGGCTTGGCGATGAGTGCTGTTAGTGCAATACCTGGTGTCAGCAAAGTAAAGATCAACATTACCAGTAATATTGTTGCGCATGCTGTGCAGCGAGGGGTGAAATTATTACCTGGGGTTAAAAATATTATTGCGATTGCCAGCGGTAAAGGCGGAGTTGGAAAATCGACTACTGCAGTAAATCTCGCTTTAGCATTAGCCGCTGAGGGTGCTCAAGTAGGAATTTTAGACGCAGATATCTATGGACCAAGTCAGCCCATGTTGTTGGGTATTCAAGGCCGTCCTGAGTCACTTGAGGCCAACACCATTGAACCCATGATGGGGCACGGCATTCAAGCTAGTTCAATCGGTTTTCTCATTGATGCAGATAACCCCATGGTCTGGCGCGGGCCGATGGTAACTTCTGCACTTGAGCAGTTATTAAATCAAACACGTTGGCGCGATCTCGATTATTTAATCGTCGATATGCCACCTGGTACTGGCGACATTCAGCTAACACTTGCGCAGAAAGTGCCCGTGACTGGCGCTGTCATTATTACTACTCCACAAGACATCGCTTTGCTAGATGCGCGCAAGGGTCTCAAGATGTTTGAAAAAGTCAGCATTCCCATTGTTGGGGTCATTGAAAATATGAGTACCTACATTTGCCCTAAGTGCGGTAATGAGGAACATGTTTTTGGTACTGGCGGCGGGCAGAAGATGTGTAGTGATTACAAGGTCGATTTTCTTGGCGCTTTACCTTTGAATCTATCTATTCGTGAAGATGCCGATGCTGGCATGCCAACCGTGATCGCTAATCCAGACGGCCCCATTAGTGCCATTTATAAAAATATGGCGCGACAAATTGCGATTCGGGTAGGTACTTTGGCGAAGGATATGAGTAGCAAGTTCCCCAATATCGTGGTGCAAAATACGTAAAGAACTTAATCTAAATCAATCAACCGCCACTAAATTGTAAAAAACGTTTAGCGGCGGTAGTTTGTGGGTTGTTAAAGAATTCATGAGGCGTGCCACACTCAACAATGTTGCCGGCATCCATAAAAATAATGTAATTCGCTAGACGCTTTACTTGCGCTAGTTGATGTGAAGAAAAAATCACGCCGGTATTTTCTTTTGCAAGAGTCTGAATTAAGACCTCAACTTGTTCGGTAGCGTTAGGATCTAAATTTGCAGTGGGCTCATCCAATAACACCAATTGTGGGTTCAGTAAGCGCGCCCGCCCGATGCACAGTTTTTGCCGTTCACCAGCCGATAACTTTTTAGCTGGCGCCAGCGCCAAATGAGCCAAGCCAATTTCCTGCAACATCGCATCTACAGCCCCTGGCGCAGGAGGGTAAGGAGAATCGCTAACTAAATTTAAATTAGCCCGAACCGACGCTTTAATCATTGGCGTATGGTGTAAGACAAGCGCGCTACGCAAGACCTTATTGGGATCTTGCGATGGCTTCGTGATAGTTCCTTGCTGAGCCTGCACAATGCCATGCAACAATTTTAATAAAGAGGTTTTACCAGCGCCATTCGCGCCAACACAAGCGACTATTCCTGAGGCTGGAATATCAGCACTGAGAATATCTAAAATAATTCGGTTATCTAAAGTAAGTTGTAGCTTACGGATTTCAATCATCTGCTTATCCATAGCGTCGCTCTGCACTATGGCGAATGAGATAGGTAATCAGATTGGCGCCGATTACTAAAGACATGAGAATTAATCCCAAGGCTAGGGCTAGCGGTAAATCCCCTTTACTCGTCTCAAGGGCAATGGCAGTTGTCATAGTGCGGGTATGGTGATCAATGTTTCCGCCAACGATCATGACTGCACCAATTTCAGAAATGGCGCGTGCTAAACCAGCCAATAAAACAATTGATAAGGAAAAGCGACAATCCCAGATAAGCCATTTAAGTCGGGGTAACCAAGTTAGTTGCAAAGCTAAAAAAGATTCGCGATGGTGATTCCAGGCATCTTCAATCAGTTGGCGACTTAAGGCAGCAATTAAAGGTGTAGTTAAGCAAAATTGCGCCAGAATCATGCCTTTGACAGTAAACAACCAACCCCAAGCACCAATCGGCCCAGTTCGTGATAAGAGCAAATAAACTACCACCCCGACAACGACAGTGGGTACACCCATCAAACTATTCAGCACCACGATCAAAAAACGCCGTCCAGCAAAAGATTCAGTTGCCAGCAGGGCGCCTATAGGTAGTCCTACTAGGCAGCCGAGGAAGAGCGCACTGAGGCTCACCTGCAATGAGACCAGCACAATACCTAAAATGCCGCTATTGGGTTGGCCGAGCAGAAGTAGGGCGTCGTTAATGGCTGAAAGCATGAAGTGAAATAAGGGTTAAAGAATCCAAAAAGTGAGTTACTGCAGAAAAGCTGAGTTATTGATTCTATCAAGTTACCTTTGCCGGCTATTTATATGCGCTGCCCCTGGCTACATCGAATAATAGAAGCAGTGGCAAAATGGCATATTCCATTTATTGGGTATATTAATTTCAATATGGCTGAAGTCATCTGTCTTTGCAATGGGGTATGGGATGAAGATTTACGCGAATACCTTGATGCGCATCCTATCGCCTCGATTGAGGAACTTCGTGAGCAGGCCTCGATCTGTAATAAATGCTTGCAATGCGAAGATTTAGTCGCCAGTGAAATTTATGCTGCACGCATGCGTCGCCAAAATGTAGTGGGGCCAACTTGAAGGGTCAGCGCCTGCGGGTGATCACTATGAATATGCATAAGGGGCTCTCCGCCTTGCATCTGCACCCAACGATTTATGGCTTGCGTCAAAAAATGCGTCTCCAGCATGCTGATTTAATTTTTCTGCAAGAATTACAGCAAGAGCATCGCGGCAGAGCAAAACGGTATGGTTGGTGGCCGCACAATGAATTAACCCATTATTTATCAGCGGGGTTCTGGCGGCATTGGCATTATGGAAAAAATGTGGAATATCAGCATGGCCACCATGGCAATGCTATTTTCTCGCAACATCCTTTGCAAAAAGGCCTTAACTACGATATTTCCGCATATCGCTTTGAACGACGCGGCTTACTCCACAGCCAAATTCAGCTAACTGTTGATAGCCCCATAATCCATTGTTTTTGTGTGCACCTGGCTTTATTTCAAAGTGGACGCGAGCGCCAATTAGTTGAAATTATTGCGCATATTAAGCAATTAACCGCCGGTGGGCCAACTATCGTGGCTGGTGATTTCAATGATTGGCGTAACCGCTTAAGCGAGCCAATGCGGGCTGCTGGTTTTATTGAAGTATTTGAAGAATTAACGGGGGTACCAGCAAAAACATTCCCGAGCATCAAACCCATCTTACCGATGGATCGAATTTATGTTCGCGGATTGAAAATTCATTCGGCAGCCTTGTTGCACGATTGGGAAAAATTATCGGACCACCTAGGGATTACAACAGAATTGGAATTGACATGATTTATTTTTACCAACTACTCCAGCATTTTTACGGCGCTTACTTTCTGCTATTTACGATCCTCCATTTTATTGCAGTTGCCTGTATTGGTCTGCATTTAATTTGGGTGCGTCGTACGGTCAGTGTCGCTTTGGCTTGGCTTGGCGTAGTACTTATATTTCCTTTTCTAGGTTTAATTGCTTACCTCATGATCGGTGGTAAATCGATTGGTCGTGCATATATGGATAAAGGTTTAGGCATGCTCGCCAACGTGAAACAGCAATTAAAGGCGGCATTCAGTTTTTATCAGGCTGACCAAGAGCAGCTTCCTTTTGAAGCAAAAGCCTTGAGTAACCTGGTGGCGGCGAACTGGGGTTCACCCGTAGTCGCAGGTAATTCAATTGATTTATTGACCGACTCTTTAACGATCTTGTCTCAATTTATTGCTGATATCGATGCGGCAAAAAAATCCTTGCACTTGGAGTTTTATATCTGGGCCCTTGGTGGTGATGCCGATAAGGTCGCTGAGGCACTCATCCGCGCTGCAAAACGGGGTATCGACTGTAAGGTTCTACTAGATTCATTAGGGAGTAAAGATTGGCTGCATTCAGCTTGGCCTGAACGCCTAAGGGAGGCAGGGATCGAATTAGTCGCCGCTTTACCAATTCATTTTGGTAGTTTTCAGTTTCGGCGGGTTGATTTACGCATGCACCGTAAAATTTTTGTGATTGATGAAGCGGTGGTCTGGACTGGAAGCATGAATCTAGTTGATCCACGCACTTTTAAACAAGATGCGAATGTAGGGGAATGGGTAGACGCCATGTTACGCGTGCAGGGCCCAGTTGTTTCAGAATTTGAAACTACTTTCCAATTCGACTGGAGTGTTTGCAACCCTCAAGTCACCCAATTTAATCCTCGGCAATTGCTAACGCAGAGTTCACCTGGGAACATTTTGGCGCAAAAATTATCAACAGGCCCAATTGCGCGTGACGATATTTTGTATCAATGTATTCTCTCCGCCTTAATTGATGCGCGCGAAAGTTTGATCATTACTACCCCCTATTTTGGTGCGGATGACGGCTTAATGCAGGCTTTAATGGCCTCAGCGCATCGCGGCGTCGATGTGACTTTAATCGTGCCAAGGAAAAATGACTCTAAATTGGTGGCCTTTAGTAGCCGTAGCTATTATGAAGACTTAATGGCGGCCGGCGTTCGTATTGCTGAGTTTAAGGGTGGCCTATTGCATACCAAGAGCTTACTTATCGATCGGCGTATTGCCATGTTTGGCTCGGTAAATTTTGATATGCGTAGCCTACATCTTAATTTTGAAATTAGTTTATTAATTTATAACGTTGAATTTTGTCAGCGCCTCAATACGCTGTTGCAAAGTTATCTTCAAAAATCGAGCTTTGTTGATCCGGTGGCTTGGGCTAAACGCAGTCGCCTTCAAAGGCTGAAAGAAAATGCGGCATATTTAATTTCACCGCTGCTTTAGGCTGAGCCTTAGGTTGCGCCTTAAGCGGTCTTAGCAAGAGCGCTGAATAGTTTTACAGAAAAATTAAATTGTGCCTGCTTGGCGTAGCTGACTAATTTCATTCTCAGACAATCCTAATTCTTCTAAGATAGCGACGGTATGCTCGCCGACGCTGGGAATAGGACCCATGCGATAGTCATAGGTGTCATTAATGCCTGGAGGGATGAGTGCTGGCATTAAACCGCTAGCGCTTTCAACCTCTGCCCAGCGCTCCCGAGCGGCTAGTTGCTGATGTTGCCACAAGCCAGTCATATCATTCAATTGCGCATTGGCTATTTTGGCCTGATCTAGCCGAGCAATGACTTGCTGGCTATCGAGCGGCCGAAAGGCTTCTAAAATAATTTGCTCAAGAGCAGCCCGATTCTCATTGCGCAGGGCATTACTATTAAAGCGAGGATCAGTAGCGAGCTCCTCCTTAAGCAGTACCTCACGGCAAAATTGCAACCATTCCCGCTCATTCTGTAAACCTAACATTACCGTCTTGCCATCGCCCGCCTGAAATGGACCGTAGGGATAAATAGTGGCATGCGAAGCAGCATTGCGTGACGGTGGCTGCGCATTATCCATTGCGTAATACAGGGGGAAACTCATCCATTCGCTTAAACATTCGAGCATCGAAATATCTATGCAAGAGCCAAGACCCGTTTTCTCGCGCAGTAACAGCGCTGCCAAAATATTCGAGTAGGCATACATCCCTGCAGCAATGTCGCCAATTGAGTTGCCTGCTTTACTGGGTTGATCTGGTGTACCGGTAACGGATAAAAACCCAGCTTCGCTTTGAATTAAAAGGTCGTAGGCTTTTTTATCGCGATAGGGGCCGTTATTGCCATAACCTGACACATCACAATAAATTAAGCGCGGATTTATTTTTTGCAGGTTATTTGCGCCAAGGCCCATACGCGCTGCAGCTCCAGGGGCTAAGTTTTGCACGAAGATATCGGCTGTTTTTAGTAGCTTATGCAGAATTTCTAAGGCAGCCGCTTGTTTTAAATCCAGTGTTAAGCTTTCTTTGGAGCGATTAACCCAAACAAAATGCGATGACATGCCTTTCGCCCGCGTATCGTAAGCACGCGCAAAGTCGCCTAAGCCAGGGCGCTCAATCTTAATCACGCGGGCCCCCAAATCGGCAAGTTGACGCGTGCAAAAAGGCGCTGCTATGACATGCTCTAAAGCGACGACCGTAATTCCATCAAGGGGTCTTGGGGCAGCAGAAGATTGCTTGTGATTGGATTGAGCGGTAGACATTAGAAGGAGCGGGGCAAACCGAGAACATGCTCGGCAATATAAGCATAAATTAAGTTGGTTGAAACAGGGGCTACCTGATAAAGGCGAGTTTCACGAAATTTACGTTCAATATCGTATTCACTGGCAAAGCCAAAGCCACCAAAGGTTTGCATACACATATTGGCTGCTTCCCAGGAGGCTTTTGCGGCTAAATATTTCGCCATATTCGCTTCGGCACCACACGCAGCGCCAGCATCAAATAGGTTACAGGCTTTGAAGCGCATTAAATTGGCGGCTTCAGTTTCAATATAACTTTCAGCCAGCGGAAATTGAATACCCTGATTTTTGCCAATGGGGCGATCAAAGACGATGCGTTCATTAGCGTAGCGACGCGCGCGGTCAATAAACCAGTACGCATCACCGACGCACTCAGCCGCAATTAAGGCACGCTCTGCATTTAGCCCATCGAGAATATATTTAAAGCCTTGGCCTTCAGTGCCAATTAAATTTTCTGCTGGTATTGCCAAGTTATCAAAAAATACCTCATTGGTTTCATGATTGACCATGTTATTAATTGGGCGCACTTCCATGCCGTGACCAATTGCATCAGCTAGGTTAACAATAAAAATGGACATGCCTTCGGATTTCTTTTTTACATCAGCTAAGGGAGTAGTACGCGCCAATAAAATCATTAAGTCGGAATGTTGAATGCGAGAAATCCAGACCTTTTGACCGTGAATAAAATACTGATCTCCTTTTTTCACTGCCATGGTTTTTAGTTTTGTCGTATCGGTGCCAGTACTTGGCTCAGTTACTGCCATACTTTGCAAACGCAATTCACCGGCGGCAATTTTGGGTAAGTAAAGTTGTTTTTGTGCTTCTGAGCCATGCCTCAATAGGGTTCCCATGTTGTACATTTGACCGTGACAGGATCCAGCATTTCCGCCACAGAAATTAATTTCTTCCATAATGACTGATGCTTCGGCTAGGCCTAAGCCAGAGCCACCATATTCTTCAGGAATCAGGGCAGACAACCAGCCTGCTTCAGTCAGGGTTTTGACGAAGACTTCTGGATAGGCGCGCTGATGATCTACCGCCTGCCAATAGGCGGAATCAAATTGCCCGCAAATAGCCCTTAGGGCCTCACGTATAGCTTGGTATTGGTCGGGCTGGGGAATAGTGGGGTTCATGGTTTAAGGCGTTTAGTTTGAGACGCAATTAAAATAGTAGGATTGAGCTTTTGGTGCCTCTAGCATAATCGAATTACTTGTGGCGTAGTCATCAATGAAGGGGCACGTAATGCGGCAAATTCTTGCAGGAATTAAGGTGTTGGAGTTAGGGCAATTAATTGCTGGACCTTTTGCTGCCAAAACGTTGGCTGATTTTGGTGCTGAGATCATTAAAGTTGAGGCTCCCGGCGAGGGCGACCCCTTGCGAAAATGGCGCATGTTACATGAGGGAACTTCGGTTTGGTGGCAGGCACAGTCGCGCAATAAAGAATCTATTTGTCTTGATTTACGTCTTCCTGAAGGACAAGCAATTGCGCGCAGCTTAGCTTTAGAAGCAGATATTTTAGTGGAAAATTTTCGTCCTGGAACCCTTGAAAAATGGGGCTTGGGTTGGGAAGAGTTGCATCGTCTTAATCCGCGTTTAATCATGTTGCGCATTTCTGGTTATGGGCAAGATGGTCCCCGGCGTGATGAACCAGGCTTTGCGGCAATTGGTGAAGCAATGGCTGGATTGCGGTATATCACTGGCGAACCGGATGGTGTACCAGTGCGTGCAGGGATTTCCTTGGGCGATACGATTGCTGGCCTCCATGGGGCATTAGGTGTTTTATTGGCGCTATATGAACGCGATGCACGCGGAGGCGATGGGCAAATGATTGATGTCGCCCTGTACGAATCGGTTTTTAACTTAACCGAAAGTTTATTGCCTGAATATTCCGTATTTGGCGCCATTCGCCAACCTGCCGGTGGGGCTCTTCCTGGAATTGCTCCTTCAAATGCATATCCTTGTGCTGATGGTCAATATATTTTGATTGCAGGCAATGGCGATTCGATCTTTAAACGATTAATGATCTTAATTGGACGTAGTGATTTAGCCGAAGATCCCGCATTAGCGCGTAATGATGGACGCGCTAAGAGAGCATTAGAGATTGATGCGGCAATTGGTGAATGGACCTGTCAATTTAAGCTGGAGGCCTTATTGGAACGCCTATTGGCTGCGGAAGTACCCGCAGGGCGGATTTACACCGCGCAGGATATTGCTTCGGACCCCCACTATGCGGCCCGCGAGGCAATTGCCACAGTGAAGTCTGCTGATGGTTTGCCGGTAGCCATGCCCGCTATCTTTCCAAAGCTATCAAATAACCCTGGCCTCATTCGACAACGGGCGCCAACTCTTGGCGAGCATACCGATGCCGTTTTATTAGCAGCGGGATTAACTGCAGCCCAAATTACCGCTTTACGCGCTGCTGGAGTCGTTGCTTAATGGCAGAAATACTGCAGCAATTATTGCAATGGGCGCAGTTACCTGGAGTGGGTTTAAGTACTTTATTTGTCACTTCATTTGTTTCGGCTACGCTGATTCCCCTGGGCGCCGAGCCCATTTTATTTGGCTACATCAGCCTGCGACCCGATATGTATTGGGTGGCAATTGGAGTTGCAACGTTAGGCAACAGCTTGGGCGGGTTGTTCGATTGGTGGATGGGCTTATTGGCTCGCAATGCTTATGAATCGTTAAAGGGTCCAACCCATTACCGCATTGGTAAGTGGCTTGAGCGCAGTGGCCCAAAGTTACTCTTATTAGCCTGGGTGCCCATCATTGGTGACCCCCTTTGCGTAGTTGCAGGGTGGATGCGTTTAGCGTGGTTGCCTTGCTTTATCTATATGACAATTGGCAAATCATTACGATTTATAGCGATGACTTGGTTATTAACTGAAATCCCCATGCAATATTGGCATCAAATAGCAGAATGGCTGCATTTACCGGTTTTACATTAGGTTTAGAGTAAGTCTAAACTGCACAATATTTTTGCTGGATCTCATCGTTATCTAATAAACGTTGTGCGGTATCTTCAAACACAATTTCACCTTGATCAATAATGTAAGCGCGATCTGAAATCGACAATGCTTGTTGTACATTTTGCTCGACTAATAAAATAGTCAGACCTTGAGTTCTCATGCGGGCAAATAATTCAAACATTTCATCGACTAAAACTGGCATGATGCCTTCGGAAGGCTCATCGAGCAAAATCATTTGTGGCTTACCAATCATGGCTCGAGCGATTGCGAGCATTTGTTGTTCACCCCCAGAGAGGGAGCTGCCGTCCTGATGCAAGCGTTCCTTGAGGCGCGGAAAGGTTTCTGCTATTTCGTCTACTAAGGCATGCATATCACCGCGCGATTTTTTCGCGATAACGCCAAGTTCAAGATTTTCTTTGACTGTTAAGCCCGGCACAATGCGTCGGTCTTCTGGAACATAAGCTAAACCAAGGTGATAACGTAGATGGGCAGGTTGCTCAAGAAAAGATTTACCGTCAAATAAGGCGCTACCACTACGCTTTTCGACTAGACCCATCAGGGTGCGCAAGGTAGTCGTTTTTCCAGCGCCATTGCGCCCCATCAGGGTAACTATTTCGCCCCGCTGAATTTCAAGCGATATTCCTTGAATGACATGGCTTTGGTCATACCAGGCGTTGAGCTTTTCCACTTTTAACATCGTCAACCCTGACCTAAATAAACCCGGCGAACTTCAGCATTATTTTGAATTTCCTCAGGACTGCCTTCCGCTAAAAATTCACCATGATGTAAAACAATAATGCGCTTGCAGAGCCCCATAATTAATTTCATTTTGTGCTCGACTAAGATAACCGTTCTTTCGGTTGCGAGGGTACGAATTAAATCCATCATGACCAGTGTTTCTTCAGGCGACATTCCCGCAGTAGGCTCATCTAATAACAATAAGCTGGGATTACAGGCTAAAGCCATCGCTATTTCAAGGGCGCGTTGTTGACCATGGGCTAAATCACCCGCTTTCCGCTCACGCAATTTTTCTAAATTCACGCGTTGCAGTAATTCATTTGCGATGAGGATGGGGTCAGGATAGCTCTGCGCATTTTTAAGGAAATTAAAACGCGAAACTGCCATTTGAGCCGCAACCCGAACATTTTCATGAACGCTTAGTTGCTTAAATAGATTAGTAATTTGAAAACTTTTTGAAATGCCTTGACGGGGAAACTCATACTGCTGTTGCCCAGTGATGTTAGCTCCATTAAAGATGATCTCGCCGCTAGAAGGCGGAAAGGCGCCGCTCAGAATATTGAATAAAGTACTCTTACCCGCGCCGTTGGGACCGATGATGGCGGTTAAAGAACCAGCCGCAAAGCTCGCCGAGACATTATTTAAGGCCCGAAACTGACCGAAGTTCATGGTCAGATTACGCGCCTCAAGGATGGGGGTAGTTGGCGATAAACTCATTTTGAATTTTTTGAAAGTGGTAATTTATTGAGAATGCTGCCCCAAATACCTTGCGGAAAAAAGAGTACAAAAAACATAAAAATAAGACCTACGACTAACATCCAATGGGTAGTGAAATTAGTGATGACGTCTTCAAGATAGAGCATGACCGCTGCGCCAATAAAGGGCCCAAAGAAGGTGCCCATGCCACCTAAAATACTCATCATGACGGCTTGGCCCGATTGTAAATAATGTAATGAGTCGATGGGCACGATAGATAAATGTAAGGCCCGCAGCGAACCAGCCAGCCCACAAATTCCCGCCGATAAAATAAAGACTAAAAGCTTGGTACGGGCGACATTAAAACCGCAGGCAGCAGCCCGTTTTTCATTTTCCCGAATCGCTTCCATCACTGCGCCGAGTGGTGAATTTAAAATTCGCGACACAAACCAAATAGCAGCAAACACAAAAATAAAAATAAAATAGTACTTGGTGATTGGGTTTAGCAAGTCAACGGTGAAGCCAAAGAAAGAGAATGAGTCTACTTTTACGCCACGCAAGCCATTTTCACCGCCTGTAAGGCTTTCAGCTTTATAAAAAATATAATAAATAATTTGACCCAAGGCGAGGGTGACCATGGAAAAATAAATGCCACGGGTACGAATGGCTAAAAACCCCATCACTAAGCCGCCTAATGCTGCTCCAAGTGCGCCAATGAAAATCGCGACCCCCCATGGTAATGAGAAGTGCACGATGCTAATGCCCGTAAGGTAGCCGCCCATCCCTAGAAATGCACCATGGCCAAAGGAGAGTAGGCCCATATAACCAAACAATAGATTAAAGCCCATGGCAAATAAACCAAAGACCAAAATATTAATGGCAAGCGCTTCGTACGGCATGATGAAGGGCAAAACTAATAAAGCGATCGCGACTGAGCTTACCCGATGGCGAGCAATAGCCTGTGTGAGTTTAGCGAGAGGAGAGTGTGAGGCAGGCATGGCTGTTTTCATTTAACCCATTAACCCAGCTTTACCAAATAGGCCTTGCGGACGAATGATCAGTACTACTGCCATGACGACAAAAATGGAGAGTTCAGCTAAGTCGGGCGCAAATAGCGAGGTCATACTGTAGACAATGCCTACCAGCAAGCCTGCAACTACAGCGCCAACGGGAGAACCCATGCCACCTACCACTGTGACTACGAAAGACTCTGCCAAAATAGGTATTCCCATTTCGGGATTAACCGAGCGCGTCGGTGACGCTAAGATGCCAGAGAGACCCGCAATCGCAGTACCAACCGCAAACACTAATAACCAAACCTTGGCAATATCAACCCCTAAAACCTTCAGAATTTCTTGATCACGTGAGCCTGCTTTAATAATCAAGCCATAGCGGGTTTTTTGAATGAATAGCCAGATACATAAAATGATCACCGCTGTAGCTGCGATTAAAAAGAGGCGATATTTAGGAAAGTAACCAAAGCCGACGTTAACTGAGCCGGTAAGACCCTCGGGCGTAATTGAGGGCATGCCTTCAATCCCAAAAATAATCCGCGTCAATTCAATTAAGACATACGAGAGACCAAATGTAAGCAGCAGCGGGTAATCAATGCCACGACCATACATTGGGCGTACTAAAAATCGCTCGGTGAATAAGCCCATAACACCCGTTATTAGTGGAACTACGAGCAAACTAAACCAAAAGCTGCCTGTTAAACCTAAAAAATAAACACCCAAAAATGCGCCGACCATAAAAAATGCACCGTGGGCAAAATTCACTACTGTTAGCATGCCAAAAATTAAGCAGAGGCCCAGAGCAAGCAAAGCATAAATACTCCCGAGGGCAATCCCCGTGAGTATTTGCATGCAGAGTAGGTCGAGGGTTAATCCAGTCATGACGTTTGACATTAAAAAACCGATACCCATTTCAAGTGCATAGGGTATCGGCCTTTAATTGGCTGCGGCTATTTTCTTAAACTTTAAATCCTAGTTCAGCGCAGCTACGCATATTTTCTTCTGAAGTGGGGTCAATTTGTAAAATATTGAAGACGTCGTACTTATCTTTCATATTTTTTGATTTTGAGTCGATCAGAATTACTGATTGCACTGCTTGATGATCACACTTGCGGTAATACTCAGGGCCTTTATACCAATCATATTTCAGCTGCTC
>CAIXDG010000017.1 GCA_903918115.1 uncultured beta proteobacterium | reverse complement strand
TCGAGTAAATTATCTAGTAAGTGAGGATGGCGAGTAAGGTATGTTGCGCCCCATTCTGAGGACTTCAACAAAGCAAAGATATTAATTAAGGCTTGTGGATACTCAGCCAAAATTGCTAAATAGGCACCGCGTCTTGCTATAGCCTCTAACAAATCACAAAACCGTAAGAGCACTCGATCTGCCTCTTCTGGCTCGAGCGTCTCGGTCATCAATAAATCAACTGCTTTTTTCAAAAGGTTGACAAGGATTAAACGACTTGATTCTGGCAAGGCTTTTTGTTTGGCACTAGCAAGCCACAATTGCCAGCGCCGGAGGGACTCTGGAAAACGATTTACATCAGGCTCCCAAGTTGGCAAAAGGGTATCGACATTAAGACGAGTGTTTTTATCCAGGGCAAATGCCTTGTCAAATAACCTGGCTACATTATTTTGATGACGCTCTAGCTGAAGTAGAAAATCGGCTCTCAGCATTGGATTGGGAGTACCGCCCTCTGAGCTAGTCATCGTCTCTGCTAGTCTTAGCTGGATTGCCTCATCTTCTGGTAAAGAATGGGTTTGTTGATCTTCCCAAATTTGTAAACGATGCTCTAAGCGCCTTAAAAATTGATAGGCCTGGGCTAAATTATCTATTTCAGCTTGAGGTAATAAATTTTGCTGGGCAATTAAGCTTAATACTTCTAAGGTTGGTCGAATCTGAAATCGAGGGTCTGTGCCGCCGCGCATTAATTGAAACATTTGCGCTAAAAATTCAATTTCGCGAATACCGCCGCGGCCCAATTTAATATCTTGTACGCGGGTAGGTAGGCCAGAGCGGCTAATGCTTCGGCGCTCGGCTTCGCGCTGAATTTGTGCGTGTAATTCGCGTAATGCGGCAATGACCCCATAATCTAAATGGCCCCGATAAATAAAGGGGCGCACAATTTGCGTTAATGCTTTATTACAGCGCTCAAAATTACTGGCAGTAGATGGGGGGTAGACTAAACGCCCTTTTATCCATGCGTAGCGCTCCCACTCTCGACCTTGTACCGTTAAATATTCTTCGAGCATATCAAGACTGCACACTAAAGGGCCTGAATCACCATTTGGCCGTAAGCGCATATCTACCCTGAATACAAAGCCATTGGCATTTTGCTCTGCTAGTAATTTAATCACCCGCTTACCAGCCCTATCAAACCATTCATGATTTGATAGGGAGCTAATTCCTCCCTGAGTATTGCCATCTTGTTCATAGAGAAAAATTAAATCAATGTCGGAAGAAACATTGAGTTCATAGCCACCTAATTTACCCATCCCCACTACCATCAGTGGCAGCTCACAATTTAAGGCATGACTCCAAGGCAAACCAAAACGGGTCTGGAGATCTAAGCGGGCACGCAATACCGCTAAAGCAATCACTTGTTCAGCAAAAAAGCTCAGCGCGACAGTAACCTCAGCTAAGCTAGCCAGTTGATTCAGGTCACGGAAAGCAAGCCAAATCATAAATCGCTGCCTTGCTAAACGCATATGCGCCATGAACTCAGTTTCTGCAGTATTGGGATTACTTGCTGCTGCAATAGCCTCTGGCAAGAGCGCCAATATACCCGCGCGCTCCAAGGGCAATTCCCCCCAAAGGGCTAGCCACTCCAGCCAATTCGGGTTCGCAATCAGCCAGCGGTCAGAAAAAACTGAATGGCGCCGCAAATAGGCTACTTGGGACTGAAATAAGCTCATGACTCCATCTTAATCTGTGCTCTTGAGGAGGAACCGTCGCAGGTGGTAATGCTGACGGATAATACGGGTCATGCTCGGTAAATTAGGACCCCAAAGCTTTAAATTAAAACGCTGGTGGCGGCGTTTATTTATTCTCATGGCAAGCCTGGCTATGCTCTTCGTTTTAGGGCATTTAACCATTCGCTTTTGGCTCTGGCCGCAAGTAGAAACCTCTAAACCGGCAATTGAGCGCCTCGTCGGTGCGCGCTTAGGGGCTGAGGTTGAAATTGATCAACTTACCGTTGCTTGGGTTGGACTAAGGCCATCATTTCAAATTCAAGGCTTACGGTTTGTTCATCCCGATAACAAAAAAGTGCCCAATCTTGCGCCTCTACTAGAAATTAAAAATATCTCAGGCGAATTGAGTTGGCTAACTTTGTATCACTTGAAGCCCTACTTTGCGCAACTAGAATTTGACGATGCCCGGATTGAGATGCGCCGTGATCAAAAGGGCAACATTGCAATCGCTGGAATCGATTTAAAAAATGATCCTAGCGATTTTTCTGCAGTTAATTGGCTTCTCAATCAAGATCAGATACGCATTAAAAATGCTCAAATTATTTGGCAAGATCTGGCTCGCAACCCTATCCCCATTGCAATTCAACTTGATCGCTTTGAACTCACGAATGGCATCCGCCGTCATCAGGGTGAATTAAGTTTACGAAGTCCTTGGCATAAACAACCCTTGCAGCTGCAAGCCAACTTCATCCACTATCTGGCTAGCGAAGCCGGTAATTGGCGCAATTGGGACGGTGAATTTTCTTGGGTTTTGAGTGGTTTAAATTTGGCCCAACTCTCCCAAGACTTTAAATTGCCAATTTACTCGCTTGCTGGCTTATTAAACTCAAACGGCAAAGTTGTTCTCGATGGCGGCAAGCCAGAAAGTAGTGCTATCCAATTCAACGGTGAGCAAATACAGCTGCAGACTACGAAGGAGAAAGAAGGACTTGGATTTGGTCACATTGAGTTCAACTTAACCCAAACTAGCGCTGGCAAAATGATTTTACTGACGACTAAAAATTTAGCTTGGCGTGATCTGCAAAGTACAGAAAATAGCCCTTTAAAAAAAATGGGGTCCATGACCTTTAAATGGCGAACGCCTGAGATTAATTCAGAAATAAAGGAATTTGGTTTCTCGGCACCTTCCATTCAGGTTGCAGACCTCACTCTTTTTGTCAAAAATTTACCCTTACCGAAAAAACTCAATCAGCTGATTACGAATGCACGGGCTAGCGGTGAGCTGCAAAATATTGATCTCAGTTGGGCAGAAGCTAAATCTTCCTTACCTCTTCCTACCTCTTGGCTTGGTGAAGCGCAACTCGATTTAGACCTCAGTGTTAAGTTGGTTGATGTCAGTTTTGCCACTCCATTTAAAGCGCTGCCCTCGGTTGCGCATTTAACTGGCACAGTGTTGACCACTGAAAAAGCGGGCTCCCTAACCCTTGATTCGCAACATTTAGCCCTTCAAATTAACGATTTTTTGAGTGACCCTAAACTCCAGTTTGATCAAGCCAGCGGAATTCTAGAATGGAAAAAAACGAAAAATAATTGGGAAATTAGTGGTAAAAAAGTGCAAGTTGAAAATAAAGACGTCAGCAGTAATTTTTCTGCTACCTATCTTTTAAAGGAGTCGAAAGAAGCTGATTTTCTAACTTTAGATATGAATTTTGCGCGCGCTGACATGCCGCAAATTCACCGCTATCTGCCAATTGCGATGAATGCAGAAACTAAAACTTTTCTGGCTAAAGCGTTTACCTCTGGTGAAGTCAAGAATGGGGTAATCCATATCAAAGGTGCGCCAACTGAAATTCCCTTTGCCAAACCTCAATCGGGAGAGTTTTCAGTAAATCTACCTGTCGTCAATGCCACCCTTATTCCAGATCCACTCTTGCCAACCAGTCAAGGAAGGTGGCCGAGCTTTAGCGCAGTTAATGGTCTAGTAATGATTCAACAAACCAAGCTTGATATTACGATTGAGCAAGCCAAATACAAAGAGGTAAGTTTGCAGCAATTTTCAGCCGGTATTGCCAATATGAGTGCGGCAAAACCAATTCTCCAAATTAAGGGCGATGCTCAAGGTGACCTCGCGCAAATGTTTGAATATCTGCAACCAACGCCGGTTTTATTCAACCATGATCAGGTAAGTAAAAATCTTAAAGTCTCCGGGCCCGCATTGCTAAAGCTTGATTTACAAATTCCTTTTGATGCAAATCAGGGCCCAATCATTAATGCCGAACTAGGCCTCAGTAAAAATCACGCTCAATGGGATCAATTCCCCCCCCTGGAAAATATGCGCGGCACCCTTCGTTTGCGTGATGAAAAAGCGGAGTTTGAGGATGTGCATGCGGATTTAATGGGTGGCACGATGCAAATCATCAGTACGGTGGATAGCGCTAACAAAAAATTATTTACGATCAATGGTAATGCCGATAGTAATGCCATAAAATCGTATTTTGCTAATGCCAAGCTTGCTGCAAATCCATTCCTAATGGCGCTTGGCGGTAAATTGAATTACAAAGGCTCAATTGCTGCAAATTCATTGGCAGCCAATCTCAATCTCAATTTTGATTTACAGAATCTCAGCTTTGATGTGCCTGCCCCATTAAAAAAGGAGGCCGGCACTGCATTACAAGCAGAGATTATTATTCAAAGTACGCCTGGCTCTAAAACGAAGCCCCATACAGTCGATTGGTCTGGTCGAATTGGTGATTTGATCTCAGCGCAAGGCAACCTTATTGATGGTGAGGCGTCTCGCCAAAGTATTGGCGTTGGTGTAATAGCACCGAAGCCTACGAGCGACACCAATATCAGTATGCAATTGGCAGAACTGAATGCCGATAACTGGCAAACATTTTTGAATAGTGGGGCTAGTAAAGAGGGGGCGAGTTCGAATGCAATTGCTCTAACGGATGTGGCAATTGGTCAATTTAATGCCCAAATTAAGAATTTCATTTTCTTAAATCGCACTTGGCCCGATCTCAATATTAATGCTAGCGGAAAAAATAATGGCTTACAAGCACGGATCAATTCTCCTGCGCTTGCTGGTCAAGTTGATCTTCAGTTGAATTCAGCCTCAGGAAAGCCTAATAAAGTTAGTGGCAAACTGAGCTACCTCCATGTCCCGCAAGCGAATTCTCCGAGCCCCCTACTCAATTCTGAAATGAGTGCAGTCAACCCAGTGACAAGGCCCGTTACAAGCCAAAAAACAATTCGCTTATTGCCTGATATTGATCTCACTATTAACGATTTTACTTGGGCAAAAGGTCAGCTCGGTGTGACAACCCTAAAAGCGAGTAACCAAGGCGATCGCTTTCAGATTGATTCATTAACCGTCAATAATCCAGAAGCGAAAGTCAGTATTACTGGTAAGTGGTTGGAATATGCACAAGTAGGCAATGAGCAGACCTCGCTTGATGTTGAGGCAGATATCAGCAATTTAGGCGTGATCATTTCGCGCTGGGGAAATCCCGATCAAATTGAAGGTGGGGTTGGTAAGCTGACCGCTAAACTCGACTGGCAAGGTTCGCCCTTTCAACCTGAATGGAGCTCAATTGCTGGTCAACTCGATATTGATTTGAGTAACGGACGCTTATTAGAAGTAGATACCGGGGCAGTGCAATTATTGAATGTGTTGAGTTTACAAAGCTTATTAAAATTTGCCAGCTTTAATGAAGCGAGTACGGTTCGCAATCTGGCGAACAAGGGCACAGTATTTAATCGTATTACTAGTACGTTTAACATTCGCAATGGGGTTGCACGGACGAATCAATTTAATATGGAATTAAACCAAGCACGGGTTTTCATGTCAGGCTTAATCAGCATTCCCAATCAAACCCAAGATTTACGCGTCACCATTTTCCCTACTCTTGATGCAACGTCGGGAGCTTTAGCGCTATTTGCGATCAACCCCATCGCCGGCTTAGGCGCCCTGGTGGGCCAATACCTGTTAACGAATCAAATTAATAAAGCCATGCAATCCGATTACCTGATTCAAGGTTCTTGGAAAGCCCCGCAGATTATTCCGCTAAATCAACAAGGCCAGCCGCTTGACCCCAGCGTAATGGACTCAATTCGCAAACGTGATTTACTCCGCCAGCAGCAAGAACCAGCAGCAGCGCCATTGCCGCGCGTTAGCACTTCAGCACAATAAAAGCCTGGTAGAACTGTCCATGAATATTGCAACTAATCCTCAAGAATTTCGTCTTGCCGCTGTGCAGATGGTCTCAACGCCAGATGTGATTGAAAACCTTAGGTCAGCCAGTATCCTGATTCGGCAGGCTGCCGAAGCTGACGCGCAATTAGTTTTATTACCGGAATATTTTTGTTTAATGGGACTAAAGGATCATGACAAAATTACCATTCGAGAAAAATATGGTGCTGGCTTAATACAAGACCAACTTGCCAAACTAGCTCAAGAACTAAAAATTTACATCGTTGCTGGCACGATTCCACTAGAAACAGAGCAAGTTGCTAAGGTTTATAACAGCACTTTAGTCTTTGATCCTGTCGGTAAAAATTTTGCCCGGTATGACAAAATACATTTATTTAGTTTTCAAACGGCTGATGAGCATTACGATGAAGCTAATACGCTCATTGCGGGCAGTTCCCCGGGGCTGCTAGAAATAAACCACAATGGTGTGTCGTGGAAGATGGGCTTAAGTATTTGTTATGACTTACGTTTCCCAGAGTTATATCGTGCACTAGGTGAAGTTGATTGTCATCTTGTACCGGCCGCCTTTACTTACACCACCGGCAAAGACCATTGGGAAATTTTGTTACGCGCGCGGGCAATTGAAAACCAATGCTATGTACTGGCTTCGGCCCAAGGAGGCATCCATATAAATCGCCGCCGTACTTGGGGAAACTCGATGTTCATCGATCCTTGGGGCGATATTGAACAATGTCTAGTCGCCGGTGAGGGAATTATTTTGGGTACTCTCAGCAAAAATAAATTAGACGCAGTACGCTCTAAGCTTCCCGCCCTTTTGCATCGCAAGCTGTAATTTTAGAAAGTTGCCTCTATTTTGAATACGCCAGTCGCTAGCCCTGTAGCCTCCGCTGAACTACTCAGTATTGCTAAATCGATTCTGCTAGAACCTAGCGGGCTAACTGATGCCGATTTGGATCATACTTTTGGGGTACTTTTTACCCATCAATTAGATGATGCTGATTTATATTTTCAACGTACCCATAACGAAAGCTGGAGTCTTGAAGAAGGTATCGTTAAATCGGGTAGCTTTAGTATCGATCAAGGCGTAGGAGTCAGGGCTATTCATGGCGATAAAACTGCTTTTGCCTATTCTGATGAAATTAACTTGGCAGCTTTAACTAAGTCGGCTAAAGCAACGCGCGTCATCGGTCCACAGGGGGGAGCCCATGCGCTCACTAAAACCCATGGTCATTCTGTCATACCGCCCCTGTATGCCAATCTCAACCCCCTCGACTCACTGCTGCCGCAAGAAAAAATTGCTTTACTCGAAAGCATTGAACGCCAAGCTAAAGCCCGGGATCCGCGCATTATTCAAGTGATGGCTAGCTTAGCGGGAGAATTCGATGTGGTCTTGGTTGCTCGAGCTAACGGCTTATTGGCGGCTGATATTCGCCCCTTGGTGCGCGTTTCAATTCATGTCATTGCCGAACAAAATGGGCGCCGTGAGTCGGGCTCTGCTGGTGGTGGTGCACGCCATGGCTACGACTACTTTAATACCGCATTAATTAGCCAATGGGTAAACGATGCGGTAGATAGCGCCTTAATCAATTTAGAATCGCGCCCCGTTGCCGCGGGCACCATGACAGTGGTAATGGGGCCGGGCTGGCCTGGCGTGCTCCTACATGAAGCAGTAGGTCATGGCCTAGAGGGTGACTTTAATCGGAAAGGTTCTTCTGCTTTTGCTGGCTGTATTGGCCAGCGTGTCGCCGCGAAAGGAGTCACCGTGGTTGATGACGGCACCCTTGCTGGGCGCAGAGGTTCACTGACTATGGATGATGAAGGCACACCCACCCAATGCACCACCCTAATTGAAGACGGTATTTTACGTGGCTATATTCAAGACAGCCTGAATGCTCGCTTAATGAAGATGGCGCCAACAGGGAACGGTCGCCGCGAAAGTTTTGCCTCACTACCAATGCCGCGGATGACAAATACGTATATGCTGGCTGGCACTGAAGATCCCCAAGAAATTATTGGCAGTATTAAGCGGGGTTTGTACGCAGTCAATTTTGGTGGTGGTCAGGTAGATATCACCAGCGGTAAATTTGTCTTCTCAGCTTCTGAAGCTTACTGGGTTGAAAACGGCAAAATTCAGTACCCCGTGAAAGGCGCCACCATTATTGGTAACGGCCCAGAGTCTCTGAAACAAGTTAGCATGATTGGTAATGATTTAAAGCTTGATAGCGGCGTAGGTGTTTGTGGCAAGGAAGGCCAAAGCTTGCCAGTCGGCGTTGGTCAGCCCACTTTACGGATTGATGGGATGACTGTTGGCGGAACTGCCTGATGGGCTTAAAATAGGCTCATGAGCTCAAGAAACTTAACCCCCCAAGAAAATTGGTATACCAGCGTTGATAAAACCTCGGCAACCGATGATCAACGCATTGCCGATATTTCTGTTCTACCGCCTCCAGAACATTTAATTCGTTTTTTCCCCATTGATGGTACCCCCATCGAAAAACTGATTAGCCAGACACGCCTCAACATTCGCAATTGCATTCATGGTAAAGATGATCGGCTGCTAGTCATTATTGGCCCCTGCTCAATTCATGATCCAAGAGCTGCCCTTGAATACTGTCATCGCTTACTGAAGGAACGGGCGCGTTTTGCTGGTGAACTAGAAATTGTGATGCGGGTGTATTTTGAAAAACCTCGCACCACAGTTGGGTGGAAGGGCTTAATTAACGATCCTTATCTTGATGAAAGCTTTCGCATCGAAGAGGGCCTGCGTATTGCGCGTCAAGTATTGATGGAAATCAACCGCTTGGGCATGCCTGCTGGTAGTGAGTTTTTAGATGTGATTTCACCCCAGTACATTGCTGATCTTATTTCCTGGGGCGCAATCGGAGCGCGAACTACTGAGAGCCAAGTGCACCGCGAATTAGCTTCAGGCTTATCTGCTCCCATTGGCTTTAAAAATGGCACTGATGGCAATATTAAAATTGCGACTGATGCCATTCAAGCAGCGCGACGTCCGCACCACTTTCTCTCAGTGCATAAAAATGGTCAAGTCGCAGTCGTGCAAACGAACGGCAACAAAGACTGCCATGTGATTTTACGCGGGGGTAAAGAGCCTAACTATGAAGCCCAGTATGTTGCTGAGGCCTGTAACGAACTGGCTGCAGCGAAGCTGCCAACGAGCTTAATGATTGACTTATCCCATGCAAACTCAAGTAAACAGCACGAGCGGCAAATTGTGGTGGCAGAGAATATTGCCCAACAAATTGAAGCAGGTTCGCGCAAAATTTTTGGGGTGATGATTGAAAGCCATTTATTAGGTGGGGCGCAGAAATTTACCCCCGGCAAAGACGACCCGAGCCAACTTGAGTACGGTAAAAGCATTACTGATGCCTGTATTGATTGGGATAGCTCAGTGCAAGTACTTGAACGTTTAGCTCAAGCGGTTAAAAAACGGCGGCGCTAGAAATGGGGCCAAGATTAGCTTGGCGTGTTTTGATTTTTCCACAAAATATCTGTGCCGCCAGCAGCGCGATTTAAAACGCGTGCTAAGACAAATAATAAATCGGAAAGTCGATTGACATATTGACGTGGTGCATCGTGAATCGGCTCATCCCAACCTAACTTCACAATTGAACGTTCTGCGCGCCGACAAACTGTTCGACAAACGTGGGCTTGCGCAGCTGCGCGTGTTCCCCCAGGCAAAATAAATTCGGTTAGCGGCGGTAAGCTAGCGTTGTACTGTTTTAACCATATATCGAGTTGCTCAACCTGCTCAGCTTTTAATAAGGTGTAATTAGGAATGCATAACTCACCTCCTAAATCGAATAAATCATGCTGGATCCGTAAAAATAAAGAGAGCATTTCTGAAGCAATTGCTGGAGGCAGTGTCTCAGTCATCAGGACGCCAATTTCTGAGTTCAATTCATCCACGTCGCCCATTGCGCAAATGCGGTTGTGGTCTTTATCGACCCTACTGCCATCACCTAATCCGGTGGTTCCTGCATCGCCTGTGCGCGTAGCTATTTTTGAAAGTCGATTACCCATACCTGATTATAAGTAAATGGCTAAAATAGTCCGATGAACGCGATTAATCCACTTGCTGAAGAACTGGCCATTACCGTGCGCCAAGCAGAGTTAGTGGCCGCGCTCAAGCCAATCCTAGCTGAAGATCAGCTACTGTGGCTCCCCGAAGATACGATTCCCTATGAATGCGATGGCTTAGCAGCCTATCGCCGGATGCCTTTAGCGGTGGCTTTGCCTCAAACTGAAGCTCAAGTCATTGCCATTCTCAAGGTCTGTCATCAATTACAGGTGCCAATCGTACCCCGTGGCTCTGGTACCGGACTTTCTGGTGGGGCCATGCCAATTGCCCAAGGCTTGGTTCTTTCTCTGAGTAAGTTAAAAAAAATCTTGGCTATCGACCCCTTCTCTCGTACTGCCACCGTTCAACCTGGCGTACGTAATTTAGCAATTTCTGAGGCGGTAGCCCATCTCAACCTATATTACGCTCCCGATCCGTCTTCACAAATTGCCTGCTCCATTGGCGGTAATGTTAGTGAAAATTCGGGTGGTGTCCATTGCCTGAAATATGGTCTAACACTGCAAAACATTTTACGCATACGGGTAGTTTTAATGAATGGCGAGGTAGTTGAATTCGGGGGCTTAGCACCGGATGCGCCTGGTCTTGATTTATTAGCTATCTTGATTGGTAGCGAAGGGATGCTGGGAATTGTGACTGAGGTCACAGTGAAACTCGTACCCAAACCGCAGCTCGCCAGAGTCATTATGGCTAGCTTTGCCGATATCGAAAAAGGGGGTAATGCCGTAGCCGCCATTATTGCCGCTGGCATTATTCCAGCTGGCTTAGAAATGATGGACAAAGCAACTACGCGTGCAGTTGAAGAATTTGTTCATGCCGGATACGACCTTAATGCTGAAGCTATTTTGCTGTGTGAATCTGACGGCACTCCTGAAGAAGTCAGCGAAGAAATTGCGCGCATGGTTGCAGTCCTAGAAATTGCTGGCGCAAGTCGCATTCAGGTTTCAGAAAATGAAACTGAACGGCTGCGCTTTTGGAGTGGTAGAAAAAATGCCTTTCCAGCTGCCGGCCGAATCGCTGCCGACTATTACTGCATGGATGGCACGATTCCCCGCCGCCATATAGCCACCCTCTTGCTCCGTATTAAAGCAATGGAAGTGAAATACCGCTTAGGCTGTCTAAATGTTTTTCATGCGGGCGATGGCAATATGCACCCGCTGATTTTATTTAATGGCGCTGATATTGAGGAGTGGCACCGCGCCGAAGAATTTGGTACTGATATTTTAGAGGCTTGTGTTGAGTTAGGCGGAACCATCACCGGCGAACATGGTGTTGGTATCGAAAAAATTAATTCAATGTGTGTGCAATTTGGCGAAGCTGAGCGCGAGATGTTTTGGGGTGTTAAAGCCGCCTTTGATCCTGACCTCTTATTGAATCCTGATAAAGGGATCCCGACACTAAATCGTTGTGCGGAATATGGACGCATGCGTATTAGCGGCGGAATGTTGCCTCACCCCGAGCTGGAGCGCTTTTAATGTCAGCTGCAGTTGCAGATAGTAGTCTTATGCATAATAGCGTCAGTGCATTTCGTGAGCAAATACTTGCTGCCAAACAAAATCAAACGCCACTTTCTATTGAAGGTGGCGCGACCAAAAAATGGTATGGCAATCCAAACAGTTTTGCCAAACTTAGTACAACAACTTATCAAGGTATTCTTGACTACCAACCTGAAGAGTTAGTGATTACCGCCTGCGCTGGCACTCCTTTGCAAGAAATTGAAATGGCTTTAGCACAACGCAATCAAGTATTAGCGTTTGAACCCCCGCACTTTGGTGACACAGCTACCTTCGGAGGTGCCATAGCGGCCGGCCTAGCCGGGCCCGCTCGAATTAGCTCGGGCAACTTAAGGGATTTTGTTCTCGGCGTACGCTTGCTAGATGGGCGCGGCAACGACTTAAGCTTTGGCGGCAAAGTAATGAAGAATGTTGCGGGCTATGATATTTCTCGTTTACTACCGGGCTCTCTAGGCACATTGGCTTTATTGCTCGAAGCCTCGGTAAAAGTATTACCAAAGCCGGCTGCAAGCCAGACTTTACGGGCCATGATTTCTCAAGCACAAGCACTAAAGCTACTAAATCAGTGGGCTGGACAGCCTCTACCACTTTCAGCGAGCGCTTGGATTGGTTTGAGTAATGACCAGCTAGAAGGTGAGTTAAGTATTCGTTTAGCAGGAGCCCATGCCGCTGTGAGCTCTGCAAGTGCCATGATTACCGCTGCAATTGGTGCCAGCGAAGTTTCCCCCACTGTGGCAGCGCAATTTTGGCAAGACCTGCGTGAACAAGATTTATCGTGTTTCCAAATCACGGATCCAGGACAGGCGCTCTATCGCTTAGCCTTACCTGCTGCTTGTCCTCCCTTACAGTTTCCAGAAAGTCAGTTGAATTCGCTGGTCCTCGAATGGCATGGTCAAGAACGTTGGTGGCGAGGCCCAAGCGCTCCAGATTGCTTCGCGACGCTTAAAAAATTAGCTTTGGCACAGGGTGGACATGCAACCCAATTTAAGGTCAGTAAGGTCTCTGCCGTAAATACGCAACGCTTTACGTTGTTAAGCGAAAACCCACTTACTGCTGGCCTAGCAACAGTTCAACAGCGCTTACGACATGCCTTCGATCCAGCAGGCATATTTGCCACTGGGCGCATGGCTTAGGTCCTGCTAAATGTATACCGAATTAGCACCTCATTTAGCAAATACAACTGCGGGTATTGAAGCAGCCAAACTTTTGGCCCAATGCGTTCATTGTGGATTTTGCGGTGCGACTTGCCCAACCTATCAACTATTAGGTGATGAATTAGATAGTCCGCGAGGACGGATTTATCTCATTAAACAGATGGCTGAAGGCAGTGCGCCCACGGAAAAAACGCGTTTGCATTTAGATCGATGTCTTACCTGTCTGAGTTGCGAAACGACCTGCCCAAGCGGAGTTCAATACGGTAATTTATTGGATATCGGTCGCCAATGGGCGGAAGCTGAAACTCCGCCGCGGCCTATTAAAGAGAGAATGACACGCTGGTTATTGCGTGAGGTGCTGACGCGTCCCTGGCTCTTTAATTCAGCAATCAATTTAGGGCGAATCTTTCGCCCACTGATGCCCTTAGAGCTTAAAAGAAAAATTCCTGCCCTTAAAAGTCCACTTGATCAGCTGGGTATATCTCAGCCAATTGATCCTCATGCTCGTCCTCTCACCCAGCCACTTCGTCATGCGCGCACCATGCTCATCTTAGAAGGTTGTGTACAACCAGCAATGTTGCCTAATATTAATTCCGCAACGGCACGGGTGCTCGATGCCGTTGGCGTTAACTTACTTAGCGCTGCCAAAGCAGGCTGTTGCGGGGCATTGCGGCATCACCTAAATCATCAAGAAGGTGGCTTAGCAGATGCGCGCCGCAATATTGATGCTTGGTGGCCCTATGTAATGGGGGAAGAACCAAGCCTCAATGGTAAACCTATCGAAGCCATCGTAATGACTGCATCTGGCTGCGGTGCCATGGTTAGTGACTACGGTCACTTGTTACGCGGCGATCCGCAATATGCCGATAAAGCCAAAACTATTTCTAAATTATGCAAAGATCTCTCTGAAATTTTGCCAGCTTTTGCTCCGCAATTAGAAGTCTTGCTTGGTAGTGATAAAAAACCGGGGGTGGTCTACCATCCGCCTTGCACGCTTCAGCATGGTCAGCAAATTCGCCTCAATATCGAACGCTTATTATCTAGTCTGGGTGTGGAAGTCGCTTTATGCGCAGATAGCCATTTGTGCTGCGGCTCAGCAGGCACCTATTCAATTTTGCAGCCCGAGTTATCAGCACAATTACGTCAGCAAAAATTAGCTAATCTCAATACGGCTTGTGCAGAAAGCGGGGCAAAAGTCATTGTTTCTGCCAACGTCGGTTGCATTACGCATTTACAACAAGAATCAAATCCAGTGGTGCATTGGGTTGAAATTTTAGATCAACTGATTCAGGCAAAAAATCCTCCCCGTCAATGAGTTCGATTGCGCAGCGGCTTGAGATTATCCATCAGCGCATCAGAGAAGCTGCGGAAGCGGCAGGTCGCTTACCAAGCGATATCCGCTTACTGGCCGTCAGTAAGACTGTACCTGCAGCCCTTATCCGTGAGGCTTATGCTGCTGGGCAACACGCTTTTGGAGAAAATTATGCACAAGAGGCAAGCGAAAAAATAATCGCCCTTGCCGACCTTAGGCAAAATTTAGAATGGCATTTTATTGGCCCCCTACAGAGCAATAAAACGAAAGAGGTGGCCAGCTTGTTTGATTGGGTGCATAGCATTGATCGGCCCAAGATTGCGCAGCGGCTTTCAGCGCAAAGATTAATTGAATCCCAATTGCAGCCCCTACAAGTCTGTGTACAAGTCAATCTGAGTGGCGAAACCACTAAAGGCGGTGTAGCGCCACATGCAGTTGCAGAACTTTGTGACCTGGTAGCTCAACTGCCAGCCATTTGCCTGCGCGGCCTAATGACAATTCCAGCACCAAGCGCTAATCCAGTGATACAGGCAAGAGCTTGCGCCCAATTACGGCAATGTTTTACTGAGTTAGCGGCTGCGCGCCTTGGTAATCTTGCTTATGCCCATTTTGATACCCTCTCGATGGGCATGTCAGATGATTTAGAGGCCGCTGTCGCCGAAGGAAGTAACTTAGTACGGATTGGTAATGCCATTTTTGGCCAGCGCAATTAGCGCTAGAATAAAAGCTTGATGATAAATTCGGCTAAACCACTGCACCCCAATATGCGCATTACTTTTATTGGTGGCGGCAACATGGGGCGTGCGCTTATAAGCGGTCTGCTGCAGCATGGTTTTCTAGCCCAGCAAATTCAAGTGGTTGATGCGTTTGCGCCAACGCGTGAAAAACTCCACACCGATTTTCAACTCACTACACTCGAGAGTGCTGCAGATGTTTTGCTCGAAACTAATGCAGATCATATTCTGGTATTAGCAGTTAAACCTCAGGATTTCAAAACAGCCGCCCTAAGCTTGCGGCCTATCTTAAAAAAGCACAGTGCTGCTTTGGTGCTCAGCATTGCTGCAGGCATTCGTTTGGCTGAAATGTCGCGCTGGTTAGACCATGCCTTATGCATTCGGGCAATGCCCAATACGCCGGCCTTAATTGGCCAAGGCATTACTGCACTATTTGCTACTTCTGCGGTCGATATGCTGGGACGGGAAAGGGCTGGGCTCATTTGTAATGCAGTTGGTCAAAGCCTCTGGCTGAGCGATGAAGGTCTAATGGATGCGGTAACGGCTTTATCCGGAAGTGGGCCAGCCTATGTCTTCGCATTTCTCGAAGCCCTCCAGGCTGGTGGAGAAAAACTCGGCTTAAGCAGCGCAATTGCCCGTCAATTGGCTTATGCCACTCTGTCTGGCGCTACTGCATTAGCACAACAATCAAGCGACTCCCCTGCTACTCTGCGCGCTAAGGTAACGTCTAAAGGCGGTACTACTGCAGCCGCACTCGCGGTTTTAGAAAATCAACAATGGCAAGCCATTTTAGAAAAGGCGCTAGAAGCGGCCGCTAAAAGAGGTAAAGAATTGGGTGATGAATTAAGCCAATAAACCAGCAACAATTCCTAAAAATAAACAGGCACCTAGCCAATTATTGTGCCGAAACGCGGCAAAACACTTGTTCCGATCGCGGCTAGAAACTAAGCGTAACTCATAGATTGCGCAAGCGAATGCAGCTAGCCAACCCAGATAAAAATAAATACTTAACTGCGCTAAGTAGGCAACCCACAGTTGGGATATTAGCAAGACAGCATAACTAAAGCCAATGGCCTTTACTTCAAAGCGACCAAAGGTAATGGCTGAAGTATGGAGACCTAAACGCAAATCATCCTCACGATCAACCATCGCATAAGCAGTGTCATAAGCAATTGCCCAAAAAATATTGCCGAGCAATAAAATCCACGCCTCAAGCGGCACTTGCTGTTGTACTGCTGCAAACGCCATGGGAATTCCAAAGCCAAAAGCGATACCCAGTACCGCTTGCGGTATCGCAAAAAACCGTTTTGTAAAGGGATAGACTATGGCGATTAATAAAGCCCATACAGATAACGATTTAGTCAGTAGATTTAAGGGCTGAATTAAGATAAAGGCAGCGAGTGCTAAACCTGCAGCCAGCAATAATGTCTCCCTTGTGCCCACTTTGCCGCTGGTTAAAGGGCGTTCGCGGGTGCGCTCGACATGGCGATCAAAATCGCGATCGGCAAAATCATTAACTGCACAACCTGCACTACGCATGAGCACAGTACCCAATACAAAAATAACTAATATATCAAGTTTGGGCCAGCCATCACTAGCTAAAAATAGCGCCCATAATGTTGGCCATAAAAGCAAAAAAATTCCAACCGGCTTATCCAAGCGTATCAGTTGAATATAGGCTTGCAAGCGGGACAAAATTAGATTGCCTTCACTCCAGGTAATTGACATGCTTGAATTGTCTGCGCCAAGATCTTCATGAGCGCGACCCGCGGATAGCTTTTGCGCCACACCAAACTCACTCGCCTAGTGGGAATAGGTGCAGCAAACGGTAAATAACGAATCAGCCCATCTTTTGTTTTAGGATCCGGCACAGAAGTGCGAGGTAAAACCGTTATGCCAATACCACCAGCGACCATTTGCCGAATTGTCTCCAGTGAGGAGCCTTCAAAATTCCGCTGCTCGCCATCCATTGAGTTCCCAGCAAAGCGATTCAATTCGGGGCAAACGCCAAGGACATGGTCACGAAAACAATGGCCCGCACCCAAGAGTAAGGTATTTTGGTCTCTCAATTCTGCGTGACTAATTTCAGTTAATTGCGCCCACGGATGGCTTTTCGGTATCGCCACTAAAAAAGGCTCATCATAAAGGTCAATACTATCTAAACCCATACTAGGAAAAGGATCGGCTAAAACGGCGCAATCTAAATTACCTTGACGCAACATTTCCAACAAGCGCACAGTAAAATTTTCTTCCAGAAATAAAGGGGTGTTTGGCAGAGTTTCTCGCGCTACGCGCACTAAACTGGGGAGTAAATAAGGGCCAATGGTATAAATCGCCCCCAAGCGAACTGGCCCCACTAAAGGATCTTGTCCGTGCTTAGCTAAATGTTTTAGGGCATTTGCTTCCTCTAAAACGCGTTGGGCTTGTTGCACAATTAGCGCCCCATTTGCAGTTAAGGCAACTTCAGCGCTAGTGCGTTCAAAAATTTGTGAGCCCAATTCTTCTTCTAATTTTTTAATGGCCACTGAAAGAGTAGGTTGAGAAACATGGCAAGCTTCGGCAGCACGTCCAAAGTGCCGTTCGCGGGCTACGGCAACGATATAGCGGAGTTCGGTAAGTGTCATAGGGTAATTATCAAGCTTTTAAAAATTCCGCGCGGGATCCAAGCCAGCGCTGTAATTGTTGGTCAACTAGCTTGGGATATTCCTGCAAAATGCGTATTGCTGCTAGTTGGGCTAACTCTACCAACCAGGCATCACGCTGTAGATCAACAAAGCGTAACATGCCATCGCCCGATTGTTTAGCGCCTAACAACTCGCCAGGCCCGCGGAGAGACAAATCGCGTTCGGCAATGACAAAGCCGTCAGCTACTTCGCGTAAGGTTTGTAAGCGTTCCTTAGCGGCCTGCGAAAGCGGCTCGGCATACATTAATAGACAAACGGAATCGGCTGAGCCCCGCCCCACTCGCCCCCGTAATTGATGAATTTGGGCATAGCCGAAACGCTCAGCATGTTCAATCACCATGAGCGCAGCATTTGGCACATCAACACCGACTTCTATCACCGTCGTTGCAACCAATAACTGAATTTTATTTTCCTTAAAGGCGGCCATCACCGCCGCCTTCTCCGCACTCTTTAGCCGACCATGCACAAGGCCAATTTTAAATTGCGGTAAAGCAATGGTTAATTGCGCATAGCTTTCTTCCGCAGTTTGTAATTGCAACACCTCTGATTCTTCAATTAGAGGACAAACCCAATAGGCTTGCTGCCCTTTTTGTAGCCAGTCCTGTAAGCCAGCGATGACCTCAGAGCGACGACTCGATTTAATTAACTTAGTGGTAATGGGCTTACGGCCCGGGGGTAATTCATCAATGATCGAGACATCAAGATCAGCATAGTATGTCATCGCTAAGGTGCGGGGAATTGGGGTGGCAGACATCATCAACTGATGACAATAGACCGTCTCCGAACCTACCCGCTGCTGAATTTCTAGCCGCTGACGCACACCAAAACGGTGTTGCTCATCAATCACTGCTAAACCTAAGTTGGCAAAATGCACCGCATCTTGAATTAAGGCGTGGGTCCCAATAATTAATTGGGCTACCCCACTTTCAATTTCAGCTTGGGCTAATTTTTTTTCTTTGGCTTTGAGACTACCCGCTAACCACGCAATTTTTATTCCTAAGGGCGCAAACCATTCACGCATTTTTAAATAATGCTGCTCAGCCAAAATTTCTGTCGGCGCCATTACCGTTGCCTGAAAACCCTGATCGATGGCGCGCGCTGCGGCTAAGGCAGCAACCACGGTTTTGCCGCTGCCAACATCGCCTTGTAATAAGCGATTCATAGGAAATGCTTGCGCTAAATCAGTTTGAATTTCAGTCCAAACGCGCTGTTGCGCCTGGGTCAATTCGAATGGCAAAACATCCAGCAACTGTTGCTCTAGGGTTTTATTTTTTGTTTTCTTCCCTGCCAACTTAGGCGCTGTTAGTAATTGCGGGGCACGTCGCTGCCGACGCAACGCATGCGCACGTTTTAAAGAAATTTGTTGCGCCAGTAATTCTTCAAACTGAACCCGTCGCCAAGCAGGATGCGTACGCTCTAGTAATGCTTGCGTATCTGCATCGGCAGGTGGTTGATGCAAGTAGTGAATAGCCTGCATCAATGAGTACCAATCGTTACCTGGTAATAACTCTGCCATGAATTCTGCTGGTAATAAATCGGCTAAGAAGGATTGAATGGCCGGATGAACTAAGGCTTGCGCTACCGCCTTACGAATCACCGTTTGACTGACTCCAGCAGATGCTGGATAGATGGGCGTTAAGCTTTTCGGTAAAGGAGCATCGGCCGCAATTGCTTTCACATTAGGATGCACCATTTCAGACCCCAAATGACCATCGCGAATTTCACCCCGCACGCGTAAATGGGCCCCGACTGCCATTTGCTTTTGTTGGCTAGGATAAAAATTGAGCCAGCGCAGATGCAATCGACCGGTATCGTCTTCAATGGTTACCAGTAGCTGCCGCCGTGGGCGATAAACGACTTGGCAGGCAACCACCGTGCCTTGAGTCTGTACTGGGCTAAAGCGACCCTGCTCGAGCGCATCAGCTATAGACCACAACTCAGTCTCGTCTTCATAGCGCGCTGGCAGGTGCAAGGCTAGTGCAATTGGGCTATCAAGGCCCATTTTTATCAGATTAGGTGGCAGAGTAAGCTTAGTCATGGTTAGAATCCAATCTCCGATGGTAACGCTATGCACCTTGCTGATTTCAATTACGACCTACCGCCCGAACTAATTGCCCAGTTTCCGCTTGCGGAACGGTCAGATAGTCGGCTTCTTGAGGTAATTACTACGCCTGATGGTCTAACTCGCCTACAGGATCGACAATTCCGCGATCTTATTACGCTGCTCGAGCCAGGAGATCTCCTCATCCTGAATGACACGCGGGTAATTCCAGCGCGTATTTATGGCCATAAGCCTAGTGGGGGCAAAATTGAACTCCTAATCGAGCGCATCACTGGTGAAAATACCGCACTGGTACAGATTCGGGCTTCAAAAAATCCGCAAATTGGCGCACGGTTAATTTTGCACCCCCTCATGGATGGGCCAGAATCTCATGCAATTGAAGTAGTCGTGAACGCACATGCTGCGCCCTTTTATGAAATTCAATTTCCCGCAGATGTTTTCCATTTACTCCCGCAATTTGGCGAACCCCCTTTACCTCCCTACATCACTCATCGACCGGATGAGGTAGATGTTGAGCGCTATCAGACTGTGGTTGCAAAAAATCCAGGCGCCGTCGCTGCCCCTACGGCAGGTTTGCATTTTGATGAAGCGCTTCTAAAACAATGCCGGGATAAAGGGGTACAAATTAATACGCTCACACTCCATGTCGGTGGCGGTACTTTTACACCGGTGAGACAGGAAAATTTAGCGCAACATATCATGCACGCAGAATATTATTCCATTCCACCTGAAATCATTACCCAAATTAAGCATACACAGCTTCAGGGAAAGCGAGTCATCGCAGTAGGTACAACCACTTTACGGGCCCTAGAAAGTTATGCGCTTAGTGGCGCTAGCAGCGGAGAAACCAAACTCTTTATTACTCCCGGATTTACCTTTAGGATGGTTGATACTCTGATCACGAACTTTCATCTACCGAAATCCACGCTACTCATGCTGGTCAGTGCATTTACTGGGATGCAGCCGATTCAGGCAGCATACCAACATGCAATTGCGCAGCGCTACCGGTTTTTTAGTTATGGTGATGCTATGCTGCTGCACCGGCAAGCCAACCCACCGCTCTAATATTTGACTCAATTAACCATCATGTCGCCAATGCAATTCTCTGTCTTAGCCGAAGATTCACAAAGCCACGCGCGTTTAGGTCAGCTTGATCTACCCCATGGCAGTGTTGAAACGCCGATTTTTATGCCAGTAGGTACCTATGGCACGGTCAAGGCTATGACCCCGCGAGACTTGACTGAGGTTAAAGCCCAAATTGTGCTCGGCAATACCTTTCATCTTTGGCTGCGTCCTGGACTTGAGGTGATTGCACGCCATGGTGGTCTGCACCGCTTCATGGGCTGGAATAAACCGATTTTGACTGATTCGGGTGGTTTTCAAGTATTTAGCCTAGGGGCTCTGAGAAAAATATCTGAAGCGGGCGTGACTTTTTCTTCGCCTATTAATGGTGACAAATTATTTATGTCGCCCGAAGTGTCAATGGAGATTCAAGCGGTGCTCAATAGTGATATTGCCATGCAGTTTGATGAGTGCACTCCTTATGAAAATCAAGGCAAAGCAACTCCAGAGAAAACAGTGCGTGAATCACTGGCGCTTTCTTTGCGCTGGGGCGAACGTTCGCTCACGCGGTTTCGTGCGCTAAATACCGGTAATGGTCTTTTTGGTATTGTTCAAGGCGGTATGTTTGAAGGCTTACGCGATCTCTCGCTGGCCGCGGTCAGCGAGCAAGGCTTTGATGGTATTGCGATTGGTGGTCTTTCAGTTGGCGAACCAAAGCCTGAGTTTGAACGGATTCTGACGCACACCGCGCCCCAATTACCAAAACAATTACCGCACTACCTCATGGGTGTTGGTACGCCTGAAGACTTAATGCTTGGCGTAACGCTGGGGATTGACATGTTTGATTGTGTCATGCCAACGCGTAATGCTCGTAATGGTTGGCTCTTCACCCGCTTTGGCGATCTCAAACTGCGTAACGCAGGATATAAAGATGATGAACGACCGGTTGACCCTACCTGCAGTTGCTATACCTGCCAAAACTTTACCCGCTCATACTTAAACCACCTACAAAAGGCAAATGAAATTCTCGGGGCCCAGCTCAATACCATTCATAACCTTGCTTATTACCTACAATTCATGGGGGAAATTCGCACAGCCCTAGCGCAAGATCGTTTTAGCGCTTATCGTGACGAATTCCACAGTCAACGTCAGCGTGGAGTTGAGCCTGGCCAAGATTAATGGGCTTCATCCCCGCACAGTTTAGAATTGCGGCTATTCAATCCAAATGGAGGTTTTACTATGTTTATCAGCAACGCGTATGCGCAAATACCTGGCTTTGGCACTGAAGGCGGTGGCTTAATGAGCTTTTTGCCTCTCATCTTAATGTTTGCGGTGCTCTACTTTGTCATGATTCGCCCTCAAATGAAGCGCCAAAAAGAAACTCGTGCCATGTTAGAGGCACTGGCGGTTGGCGATGAAGTCGTGACTGCAGGCGGCCTCCTGGGCAAAGTTACTGCCGTTAAAGATCAATACATATCAGTAGAATTAAATGCTGGTAATGAAGTCCAAATGCAAAAAGGTGCGGTTACTACCGTTTTGCCTAAAGGTACTTTGAAATCCGTTTAATTTAACCATTCAGATGAATCGTTATCCGCTCTGGAAGTACCTCGTCATAGTAGTAGTGCTATGTATTGGCGCACTCTACTCATTACCGAATTTTTTTGGCGAGGCTCCAGCCGTACAAATCTCAGCAGCTAAGCCAACACTTAAGGTTGATCTTGAAACCCAAGCTCGGGTTGAGAAAATTTTAGCCAGTGGCAATTTAGCTAGTACGGGTCTATTTTTTGAGCGTACTGGCAATGTCGGCTCTGTCAAAGTCCGTTTTGCAAATACCGACATTCAATTGCAAGCTCGAGATTTAATCCAGCAAAAATTGAATCCTGATGCCAATGATCCCAGCTTCACTGTTGCACTCAATTTGCTTTCAAATACACCGCATTGGCTTAATGCGCTGAATGCTTTACCAATGCCACTAGGTCTTGACTTAAGGGGTGGAGTTTATTTTTTACTTCAAGTCGATATGCAAGGTGCTGTACAGAAAAAAATAGTCGCCTTAGCCAACGACATTCGCAGCCAATTACGTGACAAAAATATTCGTCAGCAAGGCCTTGATCGGAATGCCGACAGCATTGCTATTCATTTTGCCAGCGAGACCGAAGCAGATGCAGCACGTGCCCTCCTGAATGTCAGCCAAAGTGAGCTCGATTGGCAGTTAGAGAAAACCGCAACCGATAGCAAATTAACTGGGCGTTTCAAACCAGCCGCCCTTAGTGCAGTGCAAGACAATGCGGTTAAACAAAATATTATTACCCTTAATAAACGGGTCAACGAATTAGCTGTAAAAGAGCCCGTCATTCAACAGCAGGGAGCCGATCGCATTGTGGTGCAACTTCCTGGTGTGCAAGATACCGCACGAGCTAAAGACATTATTGGTCGTACTGCAACCCTTGAATCACGTCTCGCCGATCCCAGCGTCTCAATTATTTCAGTTGGCCAAACCCCACCTACAGGAATGGATGTATTTCGTTTTGGCGAAAATCGTTTAGGGGTATTTAAAAAATCCGTTATTTTTAGCGGCGAAAGCATTACTGATGCCAGCGCAGGCTTTGATCAAAATCAACGTCCGGCAGTGAATATTTCGCTTGATGCAGCCGGCGGACGTGTAATGCAGGAAGTTACACGCGATAACATTGGCAAACCCATGGGGATGATTTTATTTGAAAAAGGTAAAGGTGAAGTGCTCACAATTGCCACCATTCAAAGCGAATTTGGTTCAAAATTTCAAATCACCGGCCAATCAACTACCGAGAGTGCTAATGATTTAGCTCTGCTATTACGGGCAGGCTCGCTTGCTGCCCCAATGGAAATTATCGAAGAACGCACTATTGGTCCAAGCTTAGGCGCAGAGAATATTGAAAAAGGTTTTCAATCACTGCTCGTTGGTTTTGCAGCAATCGCTTTTTTCATGATGGTCTACTATTTGCTGTTTGGCCTATTCTCGGTTATCGCTCTCGGGGTTAATTTATTTTTGCTCATTGCCGTTCTTTCGATGCTACAAGCCACCCTCACTTTGCCTGGTATTGCCGCCATGGCCCTGGCACTGGGTATGGCCATTGACTCGAACGTCTTAATTAACGAACGTATTCGTGAAGAATTACGCCAGGGTGTGCCACCTAGCACCGCCATTGCATCTGGTTTTAATAAGGCCTGGGGCACTATTCTTGACTCGAACGTGACTACCTTAATTGCTGGTCTTGCGCTATTGGCTTTTGGCTCTGGGCCAATCAAAGGTTTCGCCATCGTACATTGTTTAGGCATTCTGACTTCCATGTTTTCTGCGGTTTTCTTCTCACGGGGTTTAGTGAATCTCTGGTACGGCCGCGAAAAGAAATTGCAAAAACTGGCGATTGGCCAAGTTTGGCGTCCCCAGGAGAAATAGGTCATGGAATTTTTTCGCATCCGTAAAGACATTCCATTTATGCGTCATGCCTTGGCGCTAAATATCATCTCCTTGTTGATGTTTTTAGCAGCAGTTTTTTTTCTTTGGCAGCGAGGCTTACATCTCTCAGTCGAGTTTACGGGTGGCACGGTAATGGAAATTAGTTACCCCCAAACTGCGCCCATCGATACCATTCGTAATGATATTTTTAAACTAGGCTACACCGATACCCAAATTCAAAATTTCGGCAGTTCACGTGACGTCTTAATTCGTCTCCCCCTGCAAAAAGATGCTGCTGGCAAGGTTGTCTCCTCTGCTATCCAAAGTAATGCTGTTATGGAAGCACTACAAAGCAATACTACTGGCGCTAAATTACAACGGGTTGAATACGTTGGCCCGCAAGTGGGCCGTGAACTTGCGTTAGATGGTCTGAAAGCCTTAATTTTTGTGGTGATCGGTATTGTGATTTATTTATCCTTTCGCTTTGAATGGAAATTTGCGGTTGCCGGCATCATTGCAAACTTGCATGACATTATTATTATTTTGGGCTTCTTTGCGTTTTTCCAGTGGGAGTTTTCGTTGTCAGTATTAGCTGCAATTTTGGCTGTATTGGGATATTCAGTAAATGAATCGGTCGTGATCTTTGACCGTATCCGTGAAAATTTCCGCAAATATCGCAAAATGAATACCCGTGAAATCATTGATAACGCCATCACTAGCACCATGAGTCGAACCATCATTACCCATGGCAGTACGGAGATGATGGTTTTAGCGATGTTGCTATTGGGTGGTCCCAGCCTGTTTTATTTTGCGCTCGCACTCACCATTGGTATTTTGTTCGGTATTTATTCTTCGGTGTTTGTCGCGGCCGCTCTGGCGATGTGGCTAGGCGTTAAACGTGAAGACTTAGTGAAGGGCGAACGCAAGCCCGATGAGACGAGTAAAGATGACCCTAATTACGGTGCTAAGGTTTAAGTCCAGCGCTTTAAGCTGAAATTACTTTAGTCTTGTAATTGGCCTGCTAAGATGAATTTGTCGACTTAAGCTTTAATTGCGCATCGATCGCATTTAATATTTTATTAGTAGCGCCCTGATGTAAATTGGCATATTTTGTAGCCGCAAGCGCCATTGCCATTCGTTGCTCAGCAACCGACAATAACTCAACTAAAGTATGACTTAGCTGCGGCGTTGAATCTCGTACTACGGCACCGATACTAATTGCATCTAGCGTAGCCTGCTGAAAATTGAAAGTATGTTCACCCACAATAACTGGGCAACCTACTGCACAAGCTTCGATGAAGTTTTGACCGCCAAATGGCATGAAACTACCGCCCATCACCACTAAGTTGGCTGCGCTGTAGTACGCTGACATCTCCCCCATCGAATCGCCTAAAAACACATCTATATTGTCAAATATCATGGGCTGCTCTAGCGCCTCACTGCGCCGGCTCAAACGAAAGCCGCTCGTTAAAATTACCTTTGCCACTTCATCAAAACGTTCAGGGTGGCGTGGCACGATAAATAACAATGGCTGGGGTTGAATACGAGCCGTTTTTAAAACCTGCTGCCAAGCGTCAAGTATTAGCTGCTCCTCGCCCATGCGGGTGCTAGCCGCACAAACCACAAGACGGCCTGATGCGCGTAAATTTGCCTGCCAGCTCGCGCCCAATTGGAGTAATTCTGGCTTAATAGGAACATCAAATTTAAGGTTGCCAAAAACTGCGCAATTTTGCACCCCTAGTGCACGATAGCGCTCTGCATCTAATTCTGTTTGGGCCAAAATGCCAGTAAATGCTTGAAACAGTTCCTTGCCGGCGCGGCCAAAATATTTGATGCGTCGTGCACTTCGATCTGACAGTCGCGCATTAATTAAAAATAGGGGTAGGCCCTTTTCAGCACAACTAAAAACATAAGTAGGCCAAGCCTCGGTTTCTATAAATAGACCAAACTTGGGTTGCGCTTGTTTTAAAAAATGCGCCACTGCCCAGAAAATATCGTATGGCAAGTAGCACTGCTGTAGCTGTCCAGATGCAATTGCTGATGCATAGAGTACTTGACCTGTGCGACGGCCATTCGGTGTCATGCAGGTAAGTAAGATTTTTTCGCCACGGGCTAAATAAGCCTGAATTAATGGTTCAGCAGCACGGGTCTCGCCGACAGATACCGCATGAATCCAAATGGCTTGACGAAACTGGGATGACTTTCCTACAAAGCCAATCCGCTCATCTAGATGTTGCCAATAACCATGGTCTTTTCTGCCGCGCCACCAAAGACGTAAACCGACCAAGGGCAAGAGTAAATGCCAGCCCAACTGATAAAGTAAAAATAAAAAAAATGGGCGCTGAACTCGAGCTGAATGTTTTTCGCCCGTAGGCAGTTGACTGGCTATCACTTGCCCAAACGTTCAGTTAAGCCAACTGCTAAACCTAGATATGAGGCAGGGGTCATCGCTAGCAAGCGCGTCTTAGCCTCGGCAGGTATCGCTAGCCCTTGAATAAAGCTTTGTAAATCAGCTTGCGTAATGCCCTTGCCGCGGGTGAGTTCCTTTAGTTGCTCATACGGATTTTCAATACCATAGCGGCGCATAACCGTTTGCACTGGCTCGGCTAAAACCTCCCAACACGAATTTAAATCAGCAGCAATGGCAGTTAAATTTACTTCTAATTTAGCGAGTCCGCGTAAGGCGCTATCGTAAGCCAACATACTATGTCCAAATGCGGGGCCTAAATTACGTAATACGGTGGAGTCGGTTAAATCGCGCTGCCAACGAGAGATCGGTAACTTTTCAGCTAAGTGGCGCAATAAGGCATTCGCAATTCCTAGGTTACCTTCGGAATTTTCAAAATCGATGGGGTTAACTTTATGGGGCATCGTTGACGAACCAATTTCGCCCGCTTTGGTACGCTGCTTAAAATAACCCAAGGAGATATAGGCCCAAAAATCCCGATCCATATCGAGCAAAATCGTATTCGCGCGTGCTACCGCATCGAATAATTCAGCCATACCATCGTGCGGCTCTATTTGCGTGGTGTACGCGTTGAAAACTAATCCTAAACGCTTTTCAACCACCTCCCGACTCAATTGCTCCCAATCAAATTCGGGGTAAGCAGCAATGTGGGCGTTGTAATTTCCAACTGCGCCATTCATTTTGCCAAATAAAGGTACTGCTGCAATCACCTGAATGGCCCGCTCTAAACGCTGGGCAATATTGGCTAACTCTTTTCCCAGGGTGGTAGGCGATGCAGGCTGGCCATGGGTACGCGATAACATCGGCACCTTAGCATGAGCAATTGCGAGAGCCGCTAAATTTTGCTGAATTAAACGCAACTGAGGTAATAGCACTTCATCACGAGCGCCTCGCAACATGAGGCCATGAGCGGTATTGTTAATATCCTCTGAAGTACAAGCAAAGTGAATAAATTCACTGGTCTTTAATAATGCAGGGCGTCCAGCCACTTTTTCTTTGAGCCAATATTCAACCGCTTTTACATCGTGGTTCGTTACCGCCTCAATTTCTTTGATGCGCGCTGCATCTGCAGTCGCAAAGTCTTGGGCCAACGCTAGTAAAAAATGACTATCTGCTTTGCTGATGCTTGGCACATCGGGTAGACCTGCGGAAGTCAGCGCTAAGAGCCACTGGATCTCAACAAACACCCGCTGGCGCATAAAAGCCGCTTCCGATAACCAGGGGCGGAGAGCGTCCACCTTACCGGCATAGCGACCATCCAGCGGCGAGAGCGCGGTAAGCGCCGAATCCGCTGCAGCCGCTGAAGAAAAGGATGATTTTGACTGGCTCACAATGGGCCTTTATAAAGGGATGTCAATAAAGCTTGATTTTAATGCGTTTGTACAAATGGCTCAATAATTAAGGAACAACGATTGCCCGCGCTTCTTTTGCATCGGTATACTTGCACACTATGAAAATTATTGGATCTCTCACTAGCCCCTATGTGCGCAAAGTACGCATCGTTTTTGCCGAAAAGAAAATTGAAGTCGACAATGTACTTGAAAACGTCTGGGATGCGAAAACGACAATTAGCGAAATTAACCCGCTTGGAAAAGTCCCCTGTCTAGTTTTGGAAGATGGTGGCGCGATGTTTGATTCACGCGTCATTGTTGAATATGTTGACACTTTAAGTCCAGTGAGCAAATTAATTCCCGCGGCTGGACGTGAACGTGCAGCAGTTAAAACTTGGGAAGCGTTAGCTGACGGTATTTTGGATGCGGGAATTTTGGCTCGCCTAGAAGCTACTTGGCGACCTGCCCCCGAGCAAAGTGCAGCCTGGATTGCCCGGCAAATGGCTAAAATTCAAACCGCTTTGCAAAGTATGTCGAAGGGTTTAGGTGACTCGAACTGGTGTTGTGGTAACCAATTTAGTTTGGCTGATATTGCAGTTGGCTGCGCCTTGGGTTATTTACAGTTTCGTTTTCCGCAATTGCAATGGCAAACCCAATACCCCAATCTCGCACGTCTTTATGCAAAATTGGCACAACGCCAATCGTTTATTGAGACATCGCCGCCGTAATAATTCCCCCGCCTAAGCACACCTCGCCAGCATAAAGCACGGCCGATTGTCCAGGGGTAACTGCCCATTGATTTTCAGTAAAGTGCAAATCAAATTTATTCCCAGTCGTCAACATACTACAAGCTGAGTCAACTTGGCGGTAGCGGGTTTTTGCCGCCAAGGTATTTGACCCGCTTGGCGCACTACCGGCCACCCAACTGGCCTCCATCGCTACTAAATCACGACTGAACAGCCATGGATGGTCGTGTCCTTGGGCAATGTATAGGGTATTACTAGCCATATCTTTACGGGCTACATACCAGGCATCTCCAGAGCCGTCTTGACTACCGCCAATGCCAATGCCTTTGCGTTGACCCAAAGTAAAAAATGCTAGGCCCATATGCTCGCCTAAGACCTTGCCATCGGTCGAGCAAATTAAACCGGGCGTGCGTGGCAGATAGCGATTTAAAAACTCACGAAAAGGGCGTTCGCCAATAAAACAAATTCCCGTTGAATCTTTTTTGGTTGCATTAGGTAAGCCAATATCTGCGGCGATGGTCCGCACAGCCGACTTCTGCATCTCACCCAAGGGAAATAAAACATGACTTAATTGCGCTTGGGTTAAGCGATGTAAAAAATAACTTTGGTCTTTGCTCGTATCTAGCGCTTTTAATAATTGCACTTGCCCATTACTCGTTTGGACGCGGGCGTAATGTCCAGTGGCAATTAAATCTGCCCCAAGACTCATCGCATGATCTAAAAAAGCCTTAAATTTAATTTCAGCGTTACACAACACATCGGGGTTAGGGGTCCGGCCGGCAGCATATTCGCGCAGAAAATCCGCGAATACCCGCTCACGATACTCAGCGGCAAAATTGACTGCCTCAACATCTATGCCAATGAGGTCAGCCACTGAAACTACATCCAGCCAATCTTGACGACTGGAGCAATACTGGTCATCGTCATCGTCTTCCCAGTTTTTCATAAAGAGGCCCACAACCTCATACCCCTGCTGTTTGAGAAGCCAGGCAGCTACCGAAGAATCAACCCCGCCCGACATCCCCACCACGACTTTTTGTTGGCTTTTAGGCTGGCTAAGGGCGGCATTTACGGAAAAATTGGCTGGCATCATCAAAAAAATGCGAAAATTTAGATTAAGTTTTAAAAGCCCATTGTAAAACCCCGCCCAATTCCGCTCTACAGACATCACAGAGGCCAAGGAAAAGGCTCGAGAGCAAGCAATTGGCAACTAACTTAAAATAGTTTTTTAAAATATTCGCTTTTGGAGACAAGCCATGCGCATTGGAGTGCCGCTGGAAACTAGACCTGGAGAAACTCGGGTTGCCGCTACCCCAGAAACCGTCAAAAAATTGACTGCTCAAGGACATCAAGTTGTCATCCAAAGTGGTGCTGGTATTGGCGCAAGCCAACCCGACTCTGCTTATGAAGCAGTTGGTGCCACCATTGGCAGCGCTGCAGATGCCTTTGGCGCCGAAATTGTGCTGAAAGTGCGGTCACCCCAAGAGGATGAGTTAAAGCAATTAAAGTCAGGCTCAGTTTTAATTGGCATGCTTGATCCCTTTGATAGTGCTGGCATTGCTGCTATGGCAGCGCAAGGTATTACCGCCTTCGCACTCGAAGCGGCGCCCCGCACTACTCGTGCCCAAAGCATGGATGTCCTGTCCTCCCAAGCAAATATTGCTGGGTATAAAGCCGTGCTCGTGGCAGCAAATGAGTATCAACGCTTTATGCCGATGCTGATGACCGCTGCTGGCACAGTGAAAGCTGCCCGTATTTTGATTCTTGGTGCTGGTGTTGCTGGGCTGCAAGCCATCGCCACTGCTAAACGCTTAGGTGCAGTCATAGAAGCTTCTGATGTTCGCCCAGCGGCTAAAGAACAAATTGAATCGCTTGGCGCCAAGTTTGTCGATGTCCCTTTTGAAACCGATGAAGAACGTGAAATTGCTAAAGGTGTTGGCGGTTACGCGCGGCCGATGCCCGAGTCGTGGATGAAACGACAGGCAGTACAAGTGGCCGAACGCGCCCAACAGGCTGATATCGTGATCACTACCGCGCTAATTCCAGGGCGTAAGCCGCCTGTGCTGTTGCACAGTGATACCGTGGCCAATATGAAGCCGGGCTCAGTGGTGATTGATCTAGCTGCAGGCCGGGGTGAGAATGGTTCGGGCAATTGCCCATTAACTCGCGCCGATCAAATTGTGGTCAATCATGGAGTCAAAATTATTGGCTATACCAATTTACCTAGTATGGTCGCTGCCGATGCGTCTTCGCTGTATGCGCGTAACGTGCTCGATTTTATGAAACTGATCGTCACCCCTGAGGCGCAATTAGTTATACCCGCAGCTGCTGACGACGATATCGTCGCAGCTTGTCTCATGTGTCGTGATGGCCAAGTTATTCGTACTAATTAATTTTCCAAGGAATTCGTCATGGATTTAGCTGCTTTCCAAAGCCTTCTCACTGTGCAAAACATTACTGTTTTTGTTTTAGCCATTTTTGTTGGCTATCACGTCGTCTGGAATGTAACACCTGCACTACATACGCCGCTGATGGCGGTTACCAATGCGATTTCTGGAATCATCATTGTTGGCGCCCTCTTACAAACTGAGGTCATCAATGGCAGTGAAATCACGACTACCAGCCTGATTGGTGCGGTAGCCGTTTTTTTAGCATCAATTAATATCTTTGGTGGCTTTATGGTTACGCGCCGCATGCTCGAGATGTTTAAGAAAAAAACCCCTAAGAGCGAATAAAGAGCCTATTCATGTCAAATATCACCGCCCTCTCTTACCTCGTTTCCTCCATTTTATTCATCCTTGCGCTGCGCGGACTCTCATCGCCAACGACCTCACGTCAAGGAAATACCTACGGCATGATCGGCATGCTTTTGGCCGTTGTTACTACCTTTTTCTTGCCCGACTTTAAGCCAGTCTTTTGGTTAATTGGCGCAGCAATTATTGGTGGGGCCATCATTGGTACGCTTGCAGCCAAACGCGTACAAATGACGAAAATGCCTGAGCTCGTAGCACTCATGCATTCGTTTGTCGGCTTATCAGCAGTCTTAATTGCGATTGCTGCTGTCTTGCATGTGGGTCAAGAACATACTGGCGCACAAAAAATTGAATTATTTATTGGCGCATTTATTGGTGCAATTACTTTTACTGCCTCTATCGTTGCCTTTGGCAAACTTTCCGGCAAAGTCAGCGGTAAACCTGTCACCTTTAGTGGTCAGCACTTACTTAACTTAGTTTTAGCATTATCAATGCTGGGTGGCGGTATTGCTTACTATCTATTTGATAGTCATAGCGCTTTCTTAATCATGTGCGGCATTGCTTTAGTGTTGGGTGTGACACTCATCATTCCTATTGGTGGCGCTGATATGCCAGTTGTGGTTTCGATGCTGAATAGTTATTCAGGTTGGGCTGCTGCAGGTATTGGCTTTACGCTAAATAATCCCGTGCTGATCATTGCCGGTGCTTGTGTTGGTTCATCGGGCGCAATTCTGTCTTACATTATGTGTAAGGCAATGAACCGCTCAATCTTAGCGGTCTTGCTCGGCGGCTTTGGTGCCGAAGTATCAGCAAGTGGCGATGATGATGGTGCCCCTAAAAACTATAAAACGGGCTCACCAGAAGATGCAGCCTTTTTAATGAGTAATGCTGATACCGTCATCATCGTGCCGGGTTATGGTCTAGCTGTGGCCCGTGCTCAACACGCGCTGAAAGAGTTGACTGAAAAACTCACCCATCATGGGGTTACGGTTAAATACGCCATTCATCCTGTCGCTGGGCGGATGCCTGGCCATATGAATGTGTTGTTAGCCGAAGCTGAAGTACCCTACGATCAAGTTTTTGAAATGGAAGATATCAATAGCGATTTTGGTCAGGCCGATGTGGTGCTTATTTTGGGTGCCAATGATGTGGTTAACCCAGCCGCCCGTACTCCAGGAAGCCCCATTTTTGGTATGCCGATTTTGGAAGCATTTAAAGCTAAAACCATTATTGTCAATAAACGCTCGATGGCGGCAGGCTATGCTGGCCTCGACAACGAGCTCTTCTACATGGATAAAACCATGATGGTCTTCGGGGATGCCAAGAAGGTCGTAGAAGATATGGTCAAAGCAGTCGATTAAGACTAATAAATCCCCTATTTAGGGCGTATTTGAGGGTTTTCCCGAGGGTTTTTAACCCCCTAGAGGTCTTATACTTACTCTCTTGTAAGAATGTACAAGATGTAAAAAAATAAAATCTGGGAGAATTCAATGTCTGAAATTAAAAATCAAGTTCCACGTCGTAAATTCTTAAAAGGTGCTGCTGCTGGCTCCGTAGGCGCTGCTGCTCTCGGATTCCCAATGATTTCGAAAGCACAAGCTCAACCTATTGTTTTGCGCTTTCAGTCTACTTGGCCTACGAAAGATATCTTTCATGAATATGCCAATGACTACGCTGCCAAAGTGAATGCAATGTCGGGTGGGCGTCTAAAAATTGAAGTTCTACCAGCTGGCTCAGTTGTCAAAGCCTTTGATCTACTTGATGCTGTTTCAAGCGGCACATTAGATGGCGGTCACGGTGTGTTGGCTTATTGGTACGGTAAAAGTGCAGCCTTGGCCTTATGGGGTTCGGGTCCAGCTTTCGGTATGGATGCTAATACCGTTTTGTCATGGAACCAATATGGTGGTGGCCAACAACTGTTAAACGAAATTTATTCTGGCTTGAAATTGGATGTAGTGTCATTCCCTTATGGCCCAATGCCAACTCAGCCACTCGGCTGGTTTAAAAAGCCAATTGCTAAAACAGAAGATATGAAAGGCTTAAAGTATCGTACTGTTGGCCTCTCAATTGAAATCTTTACCGATATGGGTGCATCAGTTCAGGCCCTACCTGGCGGCGATATTATTCCCGCGATGGATCGCGGTCTTTTAGATGCTGCTGAATTTAATAACGCTTCGTCTGATCGCTTGCTTGGTTTCCCTGATGTTTCTAAGATCAATATGCTGCAAAGTTTTCACCAAAGCTCAGAGCAATTTGAAATTATTTTCAACAAAAAGAAATATGATTCATTAGCGCCTGATCTGCGCGCAATTTTGGCGATCGCCACCCAAGCTGCTTCAGCCGATATGTCTTGGAAAGCAATCGATCGTTACTCAAAAGACTTTGTTGAGTTGCAAACCAAAGATAAGGTGAAGTTTTATGCTACACCAAAATCCATTTTGGTTGCTCAGTTAAATGCTTGGGACAAAATTATTGCCAAAAAAGCAGCTGAGAATGCAATGTTTAAGAAAGTGCTTGATTCACAAAAAGCCTTTGCTCAACGTGCAGTGCGTTGGCAGCTCTTAACCGATGTTGACTTTAAGATTGCCTACGATCATTACTTCAAAGATGGTCAGCCAAAAGCATAATTTTGATGATTTAAAATGATTTAATTTAGACGCAAAACCGGACGGCCTCCCGTCCGGTTTTTTTATAGCAATACCTAGTTAGATTGATTCAATGTAGTTTTTTTAGGGGTAATGGATGAATAAGTTCATGCTAAGAGTCGATGAAATAAGTACCTTTGTTGGTAAAGCTGCATCATGGCTCATCATTCTTTTAATGTTGATGGTGTGTACCGATGTAGTTCGTCGCTATGCCCTTAATTCTCCATCGGCCTGGATTGGTGAGTTGTCCGTAATGGCCTATGGCACGCTCTTCATGATGTGCGGTGCCTACACCCTGGCGCAAAATGGCCACGTACGTGGCGACTTTCTATACGGCTCAATGAAGCCTCGTACTCAAGCGACTCTTGACTTAATTCTGTACATAACCTTTTTCTTGCCTGGTATTGCCGCCTTAGTTTATGCGGGTTACACCTATGCGGCAGAATCTTGGCGCATCGGCGAACACACTACCCAAATTGCTAATGGGCCGCCGCTGTATCCCTTCAAAACCATTATCCCGATTGCTGGCGCTTTTGTACTCCTACAGGGTTTTGTCGAAATTTTGCGCTGTATTGTTTGTATCAAAACAGGTGAATGGCCAGCGCGCTTAAAAGATGCAGAAGAAATAGATGTGATTGAACAGCAACTTGCAGCTTCAACCCACGTTGATGAAGAGGCTCGTCAAATGGGGATGAAAAATGCTAAAGCGATTGATGAAGCCGCACACCACCGCATTGGCCAAACTAAGGAGATAAACCATGAGTGATCCAATACTTGGCCTCAGTATGTTGGGCCTGATCATCGTGGTAATTATGCTGGGCTTTCCAACAGCGTTTACCTTGATGGGTCTCGGCATGATGTTTGGTTTTGTCGCTTTTTACGACCCATCCCAAAGTTGGACTGCCAATAAAGTATTTACCCTGATGGTACAAAGAACGTTTGGAGGTATGACCAACGATGTGCTGTTGTCCATTCCCCTATTTGTTTTAATGGGCTATGTCATGGAACGAGGGGCATTGGTTGACAAAATGTTCTATAGCATTCAGCTCGCCTTTCGTCGGGTACCCGCATCACTTGCTGTTGCGACCTTAATAGTTTGTACATTTTGGGGTATTGCCAGCGGCCTAGTTGGAGCAGTTGTTGTACTAATGGGCGTGATCGCCATGAAACCCATGCTCAACGCGGGCTACGATACCCGCTTAGCAGCGGGCGTTATTACAGCTGGCGGTACTCTCGGTATTTTGATACCGCCCTCAGTAATGATCATTGTGTATGCCGCGGTTGCCGGCCAATCCGTAGTGAAGTTATATGCTGCTGCGATGGTGCCAGGCTTCTTCCTCGCATTTTTATATTTGGTTTACATCATTGGCTGGGCCTTAATAAATCCTAAAGTAGCGCCTAAATTGCCCCCTGAAAAACAACAGGTGCCCGTTCCTGCGCCTTTGCGTTTTTTACGTGAGCAATATTCGCACAATATGTTTATAGCTACCTTTAAGGCACTATTTTCACCGGCGAAGCTTGTCAACGCACCTGCGGATTCACGCCTCACATTCGGCAAAATTTGCCAAAATGTACTGGCAGTCTTAACGCCATTTATTCTTGCTGCAGTTACTTTATGGGGAGTTTGGTGGTATGTCATCATCCATCAGCAAGCCGAACGTGATGCGCAAAATGTCCCAGTAGCTACTCAAGTTGCAAAAGTTGCCACTGCCGATAAAGCTGCGCCAGCCGAAGAAGGTTTAGTTTCTCTGGATGCCACATCAGATAATATTAAAACTAAAGAAGTTGAAGAAGCTGATGCGCCATTAGTTGCGCTTGATGCTGCTGCTGGCGATGCACCAACCGCAGGAGCGGCCGAACCTGAAGCGGCCGCTGGTCCGCCAGAAAACTTTGAGCTGTATTTTGGCTTAAGCTCGGTGCTACTGCTCTTACTCTTGATCTACTACTATATTAAGCTCGATGAGGAGCAGTTTGAAATTCTTAAGCTGCTGATTGAATCGGTATTGCCTTTAGGCGTACTCACCATTCTAGTTTTAGCGGTGATCTTATTGGGCATTACTACGGCAACAGAATCAGCTGCAGTAGGAGCGTTTGGAGCGTTTCTTCTGGCATATCAAGCTGGCACTTTAAACTTTGATCGTACTAAGCAGGCCGTCTTTCTCACTGCCAAAACAACGTCCATGGTGTGTTGGTTATTTGTTGGATCAGCTTTGTTCTCTGCTGTTTTTACAATCCTTGGCGGCCAATCGATCATTGAAAAATGGGTGCTCATGCTAGACCTGACGCCTATTCAATTCATGTTGCTTTCACAAGCAATTATTTTCTTCCTTGGCTGGCCTTTAGAGTGGACTGAGATCATTGTCATTTTTGTTCCCATCTTCTTACCACTCTTGGCACACTTCCAAATCGATCCTTTGTTATGGGGTACCTTGGTCTTTGTAAACTTGCAAGCAGCTTTCCTATCGCCACCGGTAGCGATGTCGGCCTTCTATCTAAAAGGGGTATCACCGCCAGGTGTAACGCTCAATCAGATTTTTGCCGGCATGATGCCTTATATGTTCATCGTTATTTTGTGCATGGTCTTCATGTATGTCTGGCCAGGCATGACGCTGTGGTTACCGAAATTTCTTTATGGGGGCTAAATAGCGATATTGCTTCAGTATTATTTAATAAAAAAGCGCCCTCACAGGCGCTTTTTTATTTCTGTGCAGCAACTGCCATATGGGTATAGGCCATCTTTACCAATGGGCATGACATATTGACGCTCATCCCTTTTTGAATCATTTGACCCAAAATATGTTCGTGCTCAGTTTTCTGCTTAGACAGCAAATCGCGTAACATCGATGCAGTAAATGGGGAACCCACTTGCGTTAAAAGCTCGGTGGCTTTATTACGTGCTTGTTCACCAATCGAAAATCCATTTGCTTGCGCTATTGCGCAACATTCTGCATACATCCCTAACGAGAGCTCTTGACCATACGGAGTAGCAATTATTTGCCCAACTGAACCCTGGCATAGGGTAGTCATGCCCGCTAAAGTGGCCAAGAAAACCCATTTATCCCATAAAGCTTGCTCAATCTTCTCGCTATAAAAATGATCGAAGTCGGCTTTTTGACAGAGGGAAAAAAATGCCCGCGCTATTGCCTCTTGCTCCGGCGTCCGATGCCCAACCGTCAGAATATGTAAATCGCTTAATTGCTTGACCGCACCTTCTGCCGTAATCATTGCAGCAATATGGGCAACACCCCCCATGACACGGGCTCTACCAAATTGCTGATCCAAGGCGTCGAGATGCGTAAGCCCATTTAAAAAAGGTAAAAATAGGGCTTTGGGGCCAACTTTTTCAAGGTCATTTAAGCAGTTCGCTAAATCAAATGCTTTTGGCGCCAAAATAACCAAATCATAGATAGGCGTTAATTGATCGACAGTAATCGCTTGCGGATGAATAAGAAAATTGCCTCGCGGACTTTCAATCGCTAAGCCATTTGCCTGAATATGCGCATGACGTTTAGGGCGCAGAAGGTAGGTAACATCCGCCCCTGCCTGAATCAGCTTTGCGCCAAAGTAACCGCCAATGCCACCCGCGCCAACAATTAATATTTTCATTTTTTGCTCATTTGGAACGGTTAACCTACAATCTAAGCGTTTTGCTTCAGTAATTCGCTATTCGTTTTACCCAACGCTAAAGTAAATAGGTTTTGCCAATATTGAAATGCGACCACTTCTTTTTCATGAATTTCAAGCTCAAGAAATGCTGGATGCCGAATTAACGAAAACCAAATACGACAAAACATTTTGTCCTCAATCCGTCCTGGCTTACTAATGAAAGTGATTTCTTCTAAATCTGGAATCATTTCATAAACCTCCTCCTGGCTAAGCATTTCAGGCTTATCTCTACTCATGCGCATTAATTCCAGCATCACTCGACCTAATTGGTCATAATGGCCATCCCAACACGCAATGTCAGATTCGGCCGATTTACGTTGACCTAACAATTTCTTCGCGAAGCCACTCCAGGCCTGCGCTAAATCAAACTCAGTCTGAATCTTCGTGTTTTGAATTGTGCTTGGTAATGATTTGGCCTTCATCAACTCTAGCGCGTTATCGCTTGCAAAGCTGTAGTCCACAATCGGTAACGGTTTAACGGTTTTTTCAAGATGCAAGCGATAGTTTTGCGCTTGTTTTTCAGGCTTATTCAACGAAATCTTCCTTTAAGTAATAGTCTCAAGCGAAGTCTCTAACGCGCTTGCTGGTACCCCATGCTCCCATGGCACGTCGACTGGATAATCGGTTAATAAGCAATCATCCGGCAAACAGACGATAGGCTCAAAATTACGATGGGCAATATATTCAGGACGTTTATGCCGACGGATATGATTTGACACAGCACATAAACTTAAATACACACTGACCCGATTCCACGGCGACAAATTACTTGTGGATGCGTGAACTAAACAACTATGAAATAAAATCATTGATCCCGCAGGCCCAGTAGGACTAATAATGCCGCCATTTTTGCCGCCTGCACGAGCCACTAATTGTGAAATTAAATCATTGTCCACCGTCCATAATGGATAACTAGTTGTAGTCAAATCATGTTTGGCAGCAATTACACCCCGCTTATGACTTTCCGGAATAAACATCAGGGGACCATTAAAGGCATTGACATCATCTAAAAAAATCGCCACATTCATTGCCCGCGCGGTTGGCATCATATCGTCGTTTAACCAAGTGCCATAATCTTGATGCCACTGCCAAACATCGCCATCAAAAGCCATCTTGCCGTTAATCTTAAATTGATGCATGTATAACTTTTCACCCAACAAATCTTCAATCGGTTGAATCATTCTGGGGTGCTTGCCCAATTTAGCAAATGGCTTGCTAATTAAATGAGCGGCAAAATTAGTCCGCACAGATTCACTACCTTTTTCACGGACGTTATAAGCTTCTTTGCGACTATAAAGTTCAGGTACGGCATCAGTCAGGGTTTTCACTTCACTAGGGCTAAATAAGCTAGGAAAGAATAAATACCCTTCTTTATCAAACTGGGCTAGTTGTTCTGGAGATAAATGCATTTTTGACCTCGTCGATTTTTTTTAACAATAACTGAAAGTGTAATCAATTAATCCGTTAGAGGGTTAAAAGTCCGGACTGTAATTAATCGCTATCAGGGAAAGCCCTAAGCTGACCCGACGCCCAACCTGAACTAAGAGTGCAATTGATGAACCTACGCCAACTAAAAAATGTGAAAATAGCAGCACTCTTATTGAAAGGTTTGTTATGTCCCTAATTCAACAACTCAAACAACGTGCGGCGGAAGGTAAACCCGTGCGAGTAGGCATTATTGGTGCGGGCAAATTTGGCTCGATGTATTTAGCCCAGGTACCCAGAACCCCCGGAATTCATTTATTAGGTATTGCCGACTTAGCGCCTCAACGGGCGCGCGATTCTTTAGCCCGTGTTGGTTGGAATGCTGAACAATACAACGCATCTTCTTTTGAGAATGCGTATCAAACTGGCAAAACATTTATTACTGATGATGCCGATGGCATGATCGCCAATCAACAGATTGAGGTCATTATTGATGCTACTGGCAGTCCAGCGGCAGGCATTCACCATGCCCTGAAATGCTGTGAACATGGCAAAGATATCATCATGGTGAATGTAGAGGCCGATGTGCTGGCGGGCCCCTATCTCGCTAAAAAAGCTGCCGAGGCTGGCATTATTTATTCAATGGCATCAGGAGATCAGCCATCCCTCATTGCTGAATTAGTTGATTGGGCTGAGACGATTGGTATGGAAGTGGTTTGTGCAGGCAAGGGCACAAAATATTTACCGATCTATCACCAGGCTACTCCAGACACAGTATGGGGGCACTATGGATTTACCCCAGAGCAAGTTGGTAGCGGTGACTTTAATGC
>CAIXDG010000016.1 GCA_903918115.1 uncultured beta proteobacterium | reverse complement strand
TGACTACAAATCACTTATCGCTCTGGGTTCGTCAATCTAGGCTCATTATCTTATTCGAATTACGTGGCTTTAAGCGCTTCAGCAAAATGCGATTAGCCGCCTTGATCGTAGCTTGTATTCCATCGGTTTATGCTTTGATCTACCTCTCAAGCATTTGGGACCCAAGGTCTCAATCTGTAGCGCTTCCAGTTGGGCTGGTTAATTTGGACGATGGCGTCAATTACAGAGACAGCACATTCAATATTGGTTTCAACCTAGTAGACCAACTTAAATCCGAACGTGCATTTGGGTATGTTGATATTGCGAGCGAAGAGCAAGCTAAAAGTTTGGTAAAAAAAGGTGATTTGGCGTTTGCGGTCATCATTCCCAAAGACTTCAGTGCCAATGCAGTCCCAGGATTAGAGTCTGGCATTGGTAAATTAGTTGTCTATACATCCGCTGGTAATAACTACGAAAGCTCTATCTTGGCAACCCAGTTTGCAAAAGAACTAGGTGAGGACGTTAACAGAGCGCTCAACGAACAAAGATGGGCCTTGGTAATTTCTAGCAGTGCAGGTTCTCAGCAAAATGTGGAGCGATCGCGAGAAGCTTTCGACCAATTGCGTGCCGGCGCAAAAGAGTTAGCAAGTGGCAGTTCTATGGCTGCTGCTGGAAGTGCCAATGTACAAAAGGGCGCTACTCGACTTCAAGACGGTGTTATCAAACTTGCTGATGGCACGAGCCAATTAGGTAACGGAGTTCGTTCTATTGAGGCTGGATTGCCTCCTGTTGAAAGCGTTCGAGGTCTTCGCATTGGCGCTGAAGCGCTTGCTGCAGGGCATGTGGAATTAGAAAAAGGCCTGCAAGATTTGCACGCTGGTAGCCAGCGCATAGTCAAAAGCGCATTCGCTTTTAAAAATGAAGCATCCTCTAGTGTCTTCTTTCCCAGCAGCGCCTCTGAAGGTTTGGATAAATTTGTAGTCAGTGTTGGCCAGTTAGATGACGGTATTGCGCAAGCACAGCAGGGGCAAGAAAAGCTAAGCCAAGGTGCTGCTACTTTAAGCACCAAAGTTCGTGAACTCGCTTTTGGCGTCCGTGATTTGCGTGCGAATCTTAAAACTATGACGGCCAAGCTACCGGAAGAGAGTCAGATGGAGCAGTTGCGCAATGGCTCTGCCGAACTCGGAAAAACCACTGGACAGTTACATGTGGGCCTGCAGCGCATCAAAGAAGGTGCGAACTATTTGTACAGTGGAATCGACTTAATCTCCAATGAACTGCCAAGTAACTCTGCCTCTATCGAAGGAAGTGCTGAAGGGCTTGCACATTCAGTGACTCCGAAAGTAGAAATCGTCGCACCAGTTGATAACTATGGCAGTGGTTTTGCGCCCAATATTATTTCGATTGCCCTTTGGTTAGGAGCAGGTATTGCAGTATTTCTGATTCGTTTGCGTGAGTTACCAGATTACGCTAGAAATTTTTCTCTGTGGTCCCAATGTTTTGGCAAGGCAACTATTCCTGCGGGTGTTGCTATGGCGCAAGCACTGTTAATTTTGCTAATCATTTGGTTTGTCATGGGTATCACGATCAAACACCCATTTTTATTGGCTTGTATGTTGGTGATCGCTTCATTCACTTTTCTAGGTATTGTTTTTTTCCTGATCAAGACATTGGGCGACGTAGGAAAAATATTGGCAATGCTTTTGCTGGCTTTTCAAGTATCTGCCTCAGGAGGGGTCATGCCTGTTGAGTTGAGTGGAAGTTTGTATGCCCAAATTAGTCCGTTTCTTCCTATGACTTGGGT
>CAIXDG010000015.1 GCA_903918115.1 uncultured beta proteobacterium | reverse complement strand
AAGCAAATTCAGGATGTATTTTTCTCCACCGTCTATGGAAAAAATGAGCGCTATAAATCATGGCTAACTGCTGTGAAGTAATGACTATGCAAGCGACTGCTGACATCACGAACAACGCTAAGCCCATCATGATTGATGGTAAAGATCTACCTTTGCATTGCCCACCTGGCCAAAGCCCGAGCTGGAATTTACATCCGCGGGTCTTTCTCGATATTGTCGATACTGGTCAAGCGAAGTGTCCTTATTGTGGAACTGAATATCGCCTCATTCCCGGAACAGCGCCCCACGGCCACTAAATCGGGTGAGCGCATCCTGATCATCGCCCCAAATTGGATTGGCGATGCAGTGATGAGTCAGCCTTTAATTGCAATGCTGAAGCAGGCGCTTCCCAATTGCATCATTGATGTACTCACGACGCCCTGGGTCGCGCCAATTTACCGCGCCTGTACCGAAGTCAATCAACTAATTGAAGTACCGTTGCAGCATGGCCAACTGCAGTGGCGTACTCGTGTGCAATTAGCCAAACAATTGCGTGTAGCGAATTACACCAGTTGTTTTGTCTTGCCCAACAGTTTAAAAGCAGCCCTCATCCCTTGGTTAGCAAAAATACCTGTACGCATTGGATACCGCGGAGAAATGCGCTTCGGACTAATTAATCGGGCTTTAGCTAATCCACCGAAAACCGCCCGCGAGCCGATGATCAAGCGCTACGCTAAATTATTGCAATTGCTGCCAACGGTGGATTCGCCCATCGACAATTTGATCACTAGCAAGCCTGCACAATTGCGCATTCCCCCTCTAGATCAAACTGACATTCAGCTTCGCTTAATTAGTGAAAAAATTGATCCTGCAGCGCTTTATGTCTTTGCGCCTGGCGCAGAGTTTGGTCCTGCCAAGCGCTGGCCAAGTGAGCGCTATGCCGAACTTGCTGCGCTGATTTTGCAGCAGGATGCGCACGCGAACATCATCATTTTAGGCAGCACCACCGATACTGAAATAGGCCAATTAATTCAAACCCAAACAGAAAAGCTGGGCATGAATACTGCTCGTTTACATAATTGGTGTGGTACTACTAGCCTGAGTCAAGCGCTCGCCATAATTGCGAATTGCAAAGCCATCGTCAGCAATGATTCAGGCTTAATGCATATTGCTGCTGCCTTACAAATTCCCCAAGTTGCTATTTTTGGTTCAAGTGACCCACGTCATACTCCTCCGGAATCGAATAAAGCGCGGGTCATTTGGTTGCACTTACCCTGCAGTCCTTGCTACCAGCGCACCTGTCCGCTTGGTACCTTAGCCTGCTTAAAAGAAATTACCGCAGCGCAGGTTTTTACTGCCTTGAATCTTTAGGACATTGACATGCCTCATCTTGCTCGCCTCTTTCAAAATGCTGACGAATTAGTCGATGCCTGGCGAGATGCATTGGCCCACCGGAATGTGCAAAATGCGCTTGATCTTTGGCTAGATGATGACAACATTACCTGTGTTTTGCCCGAGGGACAACGCTTGAGTGGACATGCTGAAATTCGCAAGGGATTAGAGCGCTTACTGGCGACTAGAGCTCTATTTCTTGAGCCTATTTACTGCATCTCGCATGCTACTTTAGGCACTGCCATTTACGACACTACTGAAGCCGTACACTTTGAGCCCGATCAAATGGAAGCTGAATTTTTCTTGAATATTACTTTGGTTGTTTTGCAAGATAGCCAAGGTTGGCGCATTGCCCATTTACATGCAAGCCGTTCGACTGAAGAAAATTTTCCTCTTCCCACCAAACACCACGGCCTGCACTAAGTCGTTGCCTTAACTTGGTTGGCGCCCTTGCCTACCATCTTCTTGCTGTTGTTCGCGAAACATCCGCTGATAATCACGAATGCGCGCATCAATAGTAGAGGCTTGATAAAAATCGCTACCGCCAATGGAGCGAGCGATTTTTAATTGATCAATTGCATATGGCAAAGCACCTTCTAAAGCAAATTTTTCGGCCAAAGCAAAGTGGTGTAACGCAAGCTTATTGTCTTGCCGATAGGCCGTGGCCAATAAAGACCACCATAAAGGCTCAGCAGGTTGTAACTTAGTGCGGTTTTTCAGCCAAGCAATGGCATCCGCATTACGCCCTAACTTTAATTCGGCATTAATCATAGCTACAGGCGCCGCATATGACTGTGGAAATGCCTTCACACTGGCTTGGGCAATCTGCAAAGACTCTGCTAATTTTCCTTTGGCTAAAGCTAACTCAGCAGTAGTCACGTCTAGGGAAATACTTTGACGCTGAATCGGCGAACCAGGCGCAATGATAGTTTGGGTAATCGTACGTGCCTTCTGTAAAAAACCTTCAGCTTGATCAATTTTGCCTTGGCGTTGCGCAACTAAAGCTAAACCGTAATAACCCTCTAGCTGTTTTTCTGGTTGGGATTGTTTGCTTAAGCCATCAAAAATTAAACGTAAATCATATAATCCGCTGGAACTACTTTGTTGCTCGACCCGGGCGCGTGCTTTAATTAAATAAAATTCGATCGCAGGCGGTACATTGCGTGGGGGCACAACCCTCGCCCGATCTTGCATATCGGCAATACGATCAGTCGTTAAAGGATGGGTGCGCACATATTCTGGAACACCTTTATCCATGATGCCCGTTGCTTT
>CAIXDG010000014.1 GCA_903918115.1 uncultured beta proteobacterium | reverse complement strand
TGATTTAGTTGCTCGCCTAGGTGATAAGCGAGGACGAAAGCTGGCGCGCGACTTAGCGCTTTTCTTTAAATATCTCTTTCCCAGTTATGTCGTCATTGAGGCGCTCATTGGTATCGCCTATCTTCTTATTTTAGGAATTACCAAAGGATGGCTATTGCCGCTATTACTTTATGGAATGGGTTTAGCGATGCAATTTTGTATTCTTAAATTAGACTCGCGTTTTCCTGCGCCCAATCGGGCTTGGATTATGAGCTTAGTAGGCTTGCTAGTATTACCGCTGACGCTGACTTATATGATGCGATTTATTTATTAAGCCGCTGTCGACCCAGCTAATCGCCCACCACGACAAATGGCGCCCAAAATAAAGGGTGGGCATAACTGTACTTCATCGTTGCTCCATCTTTAACGCCACCCAGATCGATTTGTGCCAACATGGCCTGACGTAATGCCTCTGACTTATTAAGGCCCTGAGTTTGTTGTTGGCGTTTGAATAAATCTGTCATCAATTGCCGAGATGCGACAGAATCTACTGGCCAATTAGATACTAGTAAAGCTTTAGCGCCCGCGAAAAAAAAGGCCCGACCCAAGCCTGAAACAGCTTCACTTCCCGAGCCATCTCCAGCGGCAGTATTACAAGCCGATAAAACTACCCAATCGGCATTAAGTTTTAAGGCAATCACTTTATCCATTGTTAAAAGACCATCATCTTTATCGCCTGTGACATCTGGCGAAGAAAGTGCCAGTGCGGGTTGCGTTAAGCCATTAAGTTCCCCTGGTACCAAGCCATGAGTAGAAAACATCACTACTTTACGATTTGATAAATCCATCGTCGTAACTTGCTTAACCGTTGCTTGCTGATGAAGAAAAATATCACCAGGTTCTGCACCTAATACCTTACCGACCTCTTCAATTTCTTGGCTAGTATCGGGTAGTCTAGGTAAGAGCGATAGCTCAGCTGAACTAACTCCAGTGGTTTTGGGTGCACTCCGTAATTTTAATAGCGCTCCTCGCGTAGCAAGCTGAGTTGGCGCAATATTTTTCTTGGCACTTTTTTCTTGCGCCATACTAAAGTATGGATCGCCAAAGCCAATAAAATTTTTACGACTAGCACTTCCTGCGGGTAAATTACGCAAAGCAGTTAATGCAGTCACAGAGGGAATTTGTGCAATGGCAATATCTCGACTTAACCATGGCACCGCCCTGTATCCAGAAAATGGCACGCCAGCTTTACTAGGCTGGATCGTTGCTTTGGTAACGAGCAAAGCAAGTGGTAATTGGCCTAATTCAGCATGCGGTACAACTAGCATCACTTTTTTACCCTTTAAGCTAGATTCAACGGGGGCCAAAATTTGTTGATGCAACTGATACGCTAGGGCAATATCGAAAGCAGGGATTTCATCAATGGTAGCCACCCCGGGATCGAGGGCTTTGCGCAATTGAGTAATTTCTTTAGCCATTTGCGCTCTTCCTAAAGGTATTTGCACAAACTGGGGAGGAGTATCTTTACTAATAGACCAAATATAGCCTACGTTCTCTGCAAAATACCAAGAAACTAAGACTTCATCAAGGCGTAATAGGCGCTGCGTTCCAGCAATTGTGGCCGGCTTTGGTTCAACGAGTTCGGCATATTCAGGGAAACGTTTTTCAATTTCCTTCTTTAAATCCTCGCGCTGCGTTTTAAATTTGTCGATATCTGTGCGAATTTGTACTTGCACCGCAGGTAACTGTTGATCTGGGGCCGAAGATAGTAAGCCGGTAAGCAGTTCAGACAAAGTATTAATACGGCGCTGCATATCTTGCTCTTGACGAGCCAATAGAGCTAATTGAGGATCTTTAATGCTGGCTCGCGCTGCGCTTGCGGTCAGCGCCCTTTGGACGCCGCTGCCCCGGGCAATATCGGCAATTTTAAATGCCTCAGCCGCAGCAGCATTAGCCTGTGTTGGATCAGTTTTATAAATGTGCGCTAACTCAGCTAGATAATTTTCTAAAATAAAATTCATGCGCTGTAACTGCTTTACGGTACTAGTGTCGTTTTCGGCATCATTTCGTGACTGGTCAAGGAGTATGGGTATGGCGTTTTTATATAGCGCGTTAGCTTCACTCCATTTACCCTGGGCTTGTAAAGCGGTTGCCTCAAATGCGCGCACTAAAGCGACTCGCGAAGAATTTTTTATTCCTGCCGCCTCAAAATGACGCAAAATTTCACCGGTCATTTGTGCTGCCTGACTAGCCTTACCCGTTTTTAATAGGGCTAGAACCCAATCTAAGTCGCCACTACGGTAATTTTTAGCTAAATCGGGATCTCGCTTAATGCCCACTACCATTTCGTTAAAAACGGTATCAGCCTGAGCATATTTCCCATCAGCAACTAAGGCTGAGCCTAAAGCCTGTCTAGCTTTAACAATAACTAGAGCATCATCTGGGGCACCCGACTCCTTAGCCGAATTGAAAGCGGCCTGAGCTAGCAAAACTGCTTCTGCTGTTCGTCCTTGTTCATTAATAATGGCAGCTAAACTTGCCAATGCACGACCTGCATCTGCAGAGTTACGCCCAAATTTTTCTAAAGCGAGGGTCAGCGCTTTTCTAGCGTAATATTCAGCATCAGTCAACTTTCTTTGCTGTAACAACACAGTAGATAAATTAATTTGCCGGTGAATAATCTGCGTTATATAGCCGCGAGAACTATTACTTGGATCTGCAACTTCGCGCAATGAATTTTCGGAAGAATCTATATTATCAATTGAATTACTGACCTTGTTATAGTTTAATTCGAGTAATTGAATGGCCTTACGTAATGAGCGCTCGCTCTCAACCCACTGCGCCTGCGAAATAAAATAAATACCCCGGGCACTCTCAAGCTGGGAATCCCAATAGCTCATTAATTCTAATTTTACGTTTCGAGCATTTTTAAGTCGCTTGATATTGTTTTCGAGATCATCTAAAGTCTGTTTAGATGCCGAGAAATTACCCGCCGTAGCATAATATCCAACCAACAAACGGCCCATTGTCATCCGAATTCCCGATAGGCTTGGGTTTGTTGGGTTTGGATTTGTTGCTTTCTGGTAATCCATGGCTTTTTCTAAAGCATTAATTGCAGCTGTATGCTGTCCCCCCAAGCCCTCTAGTACGCCTAAATTAATTAAATCTTCTACGTGAAACCGAGGATTTTTTGATGAGTATTCATATGCCGCACGCTGCGCATCTTTAATAGCTTTACCAATCATGCCTAAACCTTGGTAGGCTTTTGCCTGTTGAAAATAAAAACGGTTTAATTCTTCTTTATCTTGTGTATTTGGCGTTTGCCGCGCGATGATTTCTTTATTTTTTGCTACCGCTGCTAAATCAGGCTTGCTTTGTTCTAGCGCCCGTAAAATATCTTTAACGTCACGTGGTGGTGCCTTAATATTTTCGGTATTAATAGACTCATCAGGTGCAGTATTCAGCGCCGTTTGGGCATTAACGGATAAATGACACCCCAAGATCATCAGCACAATGGTGATCTTCATACGCAATTGAGGCCCCACTCCCATCAGCTTCACTTTATCTCCTTTTTTGCCACCTAGATTATTCTAATTTTTATCTTTAACTATCATATTAATCCATTTAATAATTTCATTAATCGACGCGGTAGGCGCCTCTAAATGGCTGGTATTGGGCTCATATAATTCATTTTTGGGATTGGGTGGTAATTGGGCCCAACGCTCTGCTTTAGCGCGTCTCAGAAAAGGGTAATCATTGGTTGGCACAATGTACAGTACTGGTATATCTGTTCTTACGCGATTAAAGGCATTACTAGCATTCATCACACTATCTTTGCTGTACCAAGAAATATAAGCTTTAGCTGGGGTCAAGGTCGTATAGTCTCCCCTTGAATTTTCATAGTTAGCAAATTCTTCTTTCTGATCACCGCGACCCTCGGCAATTAGTTGGCGCGCATGAGCTAGGGAATTAGCAATTTTGCTTTGATAAAAATCAGAATCGACCCCGCCGGGTGCAATTGCAATAACTCCATCCACTAAATTTACACCAGCGTAATAAAGCGCGAAAGTACCTCCAAAACTATGTCCTGCTAAAAAGATCGCCTTAGCTCCCTTTTTTTGTAATTGCGTAATCGCCTGGCTTAATTCCTCTGCACCTTCTTCTGCTGTTACATCAGCCGCCCTTCTTCCGGACCATGGCATCTCTAGGTTGGCTACCAGATAGCCCTTTCCTGCCAACGTAGTTGCCAGTTCGAATACATAGCCTGTTGGTTTGCCACCGCTGCCATGCATTACCACGATGCCTATCTGCTTGGCATCAATTTGAGCATTAGCATTGTGAAGGTTTACAACAAAAACAAAAAATGCAACTATTTTCAATAATTTATGAAGAGTGAAAAACCATTTCATGATTTTATGCGCGCGCCCTATTTAGGTAATGGGGCTGCCAACTATTGAATATTGCGCTCTTCAATCACTTGCATGACTAGCGGAAGCATGTTTTCTGCCCAAAGTTCGCAGCCCGCGCCAGACATATATTTTTTTGCGCCCTTTTCCTGTGCGCCAGCTGGAATTGGTCTTGCTGCATCGATTTTATATTTCCAGTATTTATCGTCCAGAGGAACATTTTTAGCATAACTGCCATAGTCATAGGCGCCATATTTAGCGACTAATGCATCCGTCTTTTGGAGAAATGCACTATCTGGAGTTAATGATTTCTCCGGCAAGACCACAATTGTTGCAAGATTTTTTTCTTGAGCGAATATTAATACCTTTTCAATGTACTGCAACTGCTGCCATTCGGGATGTTTATAGCCGCCGCCAGGTGATACATAAATTATTATTCTTGTTTTTGAATTTACTGACTCCGTTAAGCGCTGAAATAAAAGCGGTAAATAGTCTTGTCTAGAGCCCCCATCAATTACATTAGCATTAAGCCCTTTGGCTTTTAATAAATTCGCTAGATCGGTAGTAAATTTTTCTTTGCTGGGGGCTTTAATGCAGGATTCAATACTGCCGCCGGTTGAATAAATGTTAAACGCATATGAAAAAAAGCTGCAGGTAAAAAAAGTGATGCCAATAATTATTTTGATCATTGAAACCCATGCATCTTTATATTTTTAAACTAGAGAAAGTCCTTTAGACCCGTATAGACTGAAACAGAAGTTGATACTGCTGCAAATGCCATCCCAGCATATTTATGCAGATTTTTCACTAAATGCTTTAAGGCTGCGGGTGAGAGCTTATCTTCTCCCAGCGCCGCTACAACTGCCATTACCCAAGGGTTCTCCGCGGCTGATTTACTTTTTTTACTCGTGTATGTGATCTTACCAAGCAGCATGCCAGTTAAAAAACTAAATGCAATACTTGAGGAATACGCTAATGATTCGCGCCATTCAAAAAGATTTTGCGGCCAAATGGGTGATTTATCGACCAGGCTGGTAATCCCACTCATGCCGATAACCGATGTAATAGCTAGAAAAAGGATTGCTAAAAACCAAGGAAAAATATGGTGATGAACCCGTTTAAATAAAAAGTAACCAAAAGGTAATGGCAAGCAAATTGAAATAATGCGGAGATACACCATCTTGGTGTCAAACACCACTGTTATTAATGCATGCGCCGCTAATAACAATAGAAGTGGGATGAAAATAAAGATGACCGTATCAAAAAAAATTTCCCTAAACCCCCGCCTTGAAAGTGCCGCAGTCTCACTCTCTTGTAGCAATCCCTCTAATTTGGTTATCCGCTCTTCGTATGCCTTCTGATTTGGCATCTCTTCAAGCTGCTTTTCTAACTCTGCAACCTTAGCCATCATGGGCTTAAATAGGTATAAGTCGCGCGTGCAAACTTTACATACAAATGCCTCTTCAGCAACTTCAGAAAGGCAATATGGGCATTGCATTACTTATTAACCACCAAGGTTTGCACCGAGTTAGTTTCTCTGCCTTCGGTATCTTTAACGGTAATGCGAATGGTATGGCTGCCCGGGGGCACCTCTGCTTTGGGAAAATCAATACCATTTGCTGAGATGGCATTCTTTAAGCGTGGGGTTAAATCAACAAAGGGCGACTTCATATAAATGACCTTTACTGAGCTCGGATCAATTTTGTCACCACCACGCGCTTCAAATATCACCTTAAAATCGAGCGGCGAACTAACCGCAACATCTGGCTCAGGAGAAGCCATTTTGACTGAGGGCCCACGTGAAATGCCGCGGGTGGCAAGAACCCCAGCTGCTGGTGGTAAAGCGGCTTCTTTAGCAACAATGAGTGGCGCTGCTATTACAGGGGTACATATGGCTAAGGAAATTAACAGAGTCAGAATGCGCAGGAAGGATTGCATGACGTTACGTCCTTTTAGATATTGGGCTATTTATTCTAGTTGTCGTAGTCTACCAAGAAAATAGATGTTTTAAGTTTATCAAAGTTAAAATATAACTACTTTTAAGGGAGGATTACTCTTGCGCATTCTCACTATCTCGATTGGCAAAGTGGCTCCCTTACCTGGAGCGCATCATCCTGAATTTACAGTAGTACCATCAGCAATTAATAAAATACCCGTTAGCCAAACAGCTAATCCAAAACCGATTCTACTGGGAGTATTAGGGCTTGATGGCGATGAACAAGCTGACCTTAGTGTGCATGGTGGCATCGAAAAAGCGGTTTATGCTTATCCTAGTGAGCACTATGAGTTTTGGAATACGCTCTTAAGCCAAGAGCGTCAACAAACAGTTGCTTTAAACCACGGTGCGCTTGGTGAAAATCTCACTATTTCCGGGCTGCTTGAGGCGGACGTATATATCGGTGATCGCTGGCGTATTGGGACTGTTGAACTTGCGGTAGTGAAGTTACGCGAACCCTGCTTTAAATTTAATGCCAAGTTGCGATTTAACGGCGCAGCTAAGGCCATGCTGAAAAATGCCTTTTCTGGTTGGTATTTACGGGTACTTCAACCTGGCTTAATCAGTGCAGGCGATTTAATTGAAGTCACACCAGGTCCTCGGGAGATTTCGATAGCGCAGCAAAATAAACTACTGAAGAATAAGTAGTTGTTTTGCCGCAGCACTAAAAGAAAAAACCCGATTGTTTTTGGCAATCGGGTTTTTACTGAGCTAGTTAAATACACTAGTCTCGTGCATAAATATCGATATCTTTAGTTTCTTTTACAAAAAGAATACCAATCACTAATGTACCAGCAGCGACAATAATGGGATACCACAGACCATAATAAATATTGCCGTTTTGTGCCACTAAAGCAAAGGAAATCGTCGGCAAGAGACCACCAAACCAACCGTTACCAATGTGATAGGGCAAAGACATGGAGGTGTAACGAATTCGGGTTGGGAACATTTCAACCAAGGCGGCTGCAATTGGCCCATACACCATCGTTACTAAAATAACCAAGTAAACCAAAAGTAAAATCACCATTGGCACATTGATATCCGCAGGATTTGCTTTCGCTGGGTAGCCAGCCGCATTTAAGGCATCACGAATTTCTTTTTTGAATTTCGCATCTGCTGCTTTCGCATCATCTTTAGACAATCCTTTAGCGGTATAGCCATTAATGACAGTATCACCAATCTTAACCTGTGCAACCGTTCCTGGTGCAGATGGAATAGTTGTATAGCTTGCTGAATTTGAAGCCATCACTTGCTTAGCAATATCGCAAGAACTGGTGAACTTCACTGTGCCTGTTGGGTTAAATTGAAATGAGCACTCGGCAGGATCAACTGTAATTGAGGCCGGTGAACTTGCCATTGCTTTTTCTAAAGCTGGGTTAGCAAAGTGCGTGAGGCCGTTGAACACCGACACTGGCGTATTCGGAATATAAGTGATTACTGCCAATAACAAACCGGCCATAATAATTGGCTTACGACCAACTTTGTCAGACCATGCACCAAAGACGATGAAGAATGGGGTGCCCAATAATAGTGCGGCTGCAACCATTAAATTAGCGGTTTTTCCATCCACTTTTAAAACTTGGGTAAGGAAGAACAACTCATAGAACATTCCGCAGTACCAAACTACAGCCTGGCCAGCAACCAAACCGAGTAAGGCCAAGATAACGATCTTGAGGTTTTTCCACTCTGTAAAGGATTCGGCTAAGGGTGATTTGGATAGCTTGTTCTCTTCCTTCATTTTCTTAAAGGCAGGTGATTCAGCCATCGATAAGCGAATCCACACTGAAATGCCTAACAAAAAGATTGAAACAAGGAAAGGCACTCTCCAACCCCAAGCTTCAAAATCGGGGCCAGTGATTTCGCGAGTCGCCAAAATAACCAACAATGATAAAAATAGTCCGAGCGTAGCAGTCGTTTGAATCCAAGCGGTATAGGCGCCACGCTTATCTCGTGGTGCATGTTCAGCTACATAGGTGGCCGCGCCGCCATACTCACCACCCAAGGCTAAGCCTTGCAGAATGCGTAAGCTAATTAATAGTACCGGGGCAGCTACTCCGATGGTTGCGTAATTGGGTAATAAGCCCACAATAAAGGTGGCCGATCCCATAATGACAATTGTCACTAAGAAGGTGTACTTTCTGCCAATTAAGTCGCCTAAGCGCCCAAACACTAAGGCTCCAAAAGGACGCACAATAAAACCAGCGGCAAAAGCAAGTAAGGCAAAAATAAATGCAGAACCTTCATCAAGGCCACTAAAAAACTGCTTGGCAATAACGGCTGCTAATGAGCCATAAAGATAGAAGTCGTACCACTCAAATACGGTGCCGAGCGAAGAGGCAAAAATAACTTTGCGATCTCCTGCGGACATTGGCGCTGCTTTTGCTATTGCCATTTTTCTCTCCAATAATGACTTACATGACGTACGTTTTATATAACGTACTGATTATGCAATGTTTTAAGGCTTTTTTATGAAAACTAGGGAAACTCCTAAGCTAAATGTATTCGGGTTTTCCCGAGTAAATCTGGCTTTTGGTATTTACAAACTTCTTTTTGTCTCATTGTGTCTAAATTTATTTACAGTCAAAGTTCGTCCAGATTAATTCAGTTACTTTATTAACAGTTCATTAGTCAATTCTTTTGAGGCCTTTTTTAAAGCGCTGCGCATTTTTTACGTAATGACTTGCAATATATTCGAGTCGCGCCAATTGTTCAGGCGATAAAGATTTGACCGCCTTCGCTGGCGATCCTAATATCATCGAGCCATCTGGAAATTCCTTGCCTTCGGTAATTAAAGCGCCGGCACCAACTAAACAATGCTTGCCGATTTTGGCGCCATTTAAGATGACTGCCCCAATGCCAACTAAGCTGCCTTCGCCAATCGTGCAACCATGCAACATAACTTGATGACCAATTGACACGCGTTTTTCAAGGGTCAACGGAAAGCCTGGGTCTGAATGCAAAACTGAAGCGTCTTGAATATTGACCTCTTCGCCAATCTCTACCAATTCGTTATCGCCCCGAATCACAACTTGATGCCAAACATTTGCATCCCGCCCCAAACGCACGTTGCCAATAACTTCAGCGCTTTCAGCAACCCAGGCCCCAGCTGCTAATTTAGGTTGAATACCATCGAGCTCAAAAATAGCCATAATTCCTTATTGATTAATTAAATTGAGTAGAATTTATGTTTATGATTATTTCATAACCAATCAAGAGGCCAAATATGAAAAAACTTTTCCTGCTTTCACTTCTAACCCTTGGCTTTGCCAGTCTTTTTATTCCCACTGTTCATGCCCAAGAAAAGGTGGCAGTTTTAAGCACTCAGGAATTTATAACGAGTTGCAAAAGCCCCGCAAATGCCGATTCACGCAATTTTTGCTTGGGCTATGCAACCGGACTCTACGATACCTATTTAGCTACCCGCCACCCTAGTATGGCTAAACCTTTTATCTGCGTAAAACAGCCTGGCCCAACCCGTGACAGCGTAATTGGTGACTTTATTAAATGGGCCGAAGCTAAGCCTGCTCTGCTAAGCAGCCCTGCGGCCGATAGTGCACTGCGTTTTTTAGCTGAACGCTTCCCTTGCCCCGCTTAATTATTACGACCATTCTGAAGGAGTAACACCATGATTACGATGAAAAAATTAATCACCATTACTAGCCTCATTGCTACTGCTGGATTAGCAACTACCGGCTGCTCGAATATGAATAGTTCGCAACAAAGTACTTTATCTGGTGGCGCGATTGGTGCAGCTGCTGGCGCTGTTGGTACCGCAGTGTTAGGGGGCTCAGCAATTTGGGGTGCGGTCGGTGGCGCTGCCGTTGGTGCGGCCGGCGGGTATGTCTATGACAAATACGAAAAAGAGAAACAAGCTAATAATCAAGCCCAATACAACCAAGGTTATAGCGCTGGTCAAAAAGCAAGCTCTGGTTCAAGCTCGACCTCTAAATAGTTTCCTAAGCGTTAATTAATTGGGTAGAGATTTGAATCTGCCCTGCTAAAGCAAGATGCACTGGGCACTTATTGGCTATTTCCAATAAGCGCGCCCGTTGCTCTGCATCTAATTCCCCAATGAGCTCAATGGTGCGCTCAAAGTCCTCAATTTGATTGGTGCGAGTGATATCAACAGTAACGATTGCATTGCTTAACGGCCAGGCTTTTCTTTGAGCGTACATGTTTAGGGTAATGCCAGTGCAAGCGCCCAAAGCAGCTGCTAATAATTCATGAGGCGAAGGGCCTGAGTTAGTACCGCCAAGTTTGACATCCACGTCAGCTAAAAATTGATGCTCACCTGCACTAATTTTTTGCTGGAAAGATTCCGAACCAAACTGTGTAATTACTTTGTTCATCTGAATTCCAATTGAGATTTAACTGAGTAGCATTTGATTCATGCGTTTTACAAAACCAGCAGGATCATTTAATTGACCCCCTTCAGCAAGCATAGCCTGATCAAATAAAAGATGGGCCCACTCATCAAACTGTTTGTCGTCATACTTTAGCTTACGTAATAAAGGATGTTCGGGATTAATTTCTAAAATCGGTTTTGTATCGGGGGCCTGTTGACCAGCAGCTTTAAGCATCCGTAATAAATTGCCCGATAATTCATTTTCATCGGCCACTAAGCAAGCAGGTGAATCAGTTAAACGAAAAGTGATGCGCACATCTTTTGCTTTATCGGCTAAGGTTTTTTTCATTCGCTCGAGCAAATCCTTAAATTCTTTTTCAGTCGCCTCTTGGGCAGTCTTTTCTGGTTTATCTACGAGCTCACCTAAATCGAGATCGCCCTTGGCTACTGATAAAAGCCCTTTGCCATCAAACTCAGTAAAGAATGAGAGCATCCATTCATCAACCCGATCGGATAACAACAGTACTTCGACACCTTTTTTACGGAAAATTTCTAAATGGGGGCTATTTTTTGCCGCATTAAAGGAATCGCCAGTGACGTAATAAATTTTTTCTTGCCCTGGCTTCATACGCCCTACATATTCTGCTAAAGAAACTGTTTGCTCAGGCAAGTCGGTATGGGTACTAGCAAAACGTAATAATTTCAAGAGCCGCTCTTGATTAGTCGGATCCTCGCCAACCCCCTCTTTAAGGGCTTGTCCAAAGGCATTCCAAAACGTACGGTATTTTTCGCGCTTAGTTTCATCATCACTATTAGCCAAGTCTTCTAGCATGCTAAGCACACGCTTAGTTGAGCTTTCGCGAATCACTTTGACATCACGTGATTCTTGCAAAATTTCACGCGATACGTTTAACGGTAAATCGGCAGTGTCAATAACACCCGTAACAAAACGTAAATAGGTGGGGATTAATTGCTCGGCATCATCCATAATGAAGACCCGTTTAACGTAGAGCTTAATGCCGCCACGTTTATTTCGATCCCATAAATCAAAAGGTGCGTGCGCGGGAATAAATAATAATTGGGTAAATTCACTCCGCCCCTCTACACGGTTATGTGAATAGCACAAAGGATTTTCATAATCATGCGATAAATTTTTATAAAATTCATCATATTGTTCGACGCTCACTTCAGACTTTGGTCTAGCCCACAAAGCGCTAGCTTGATTAATGCTTTCGAATTCATCTTTCAGTACTTGGGCTTTTTGTTCTTCATCCCACTCCTCTTTGCGCATTTCAATTGGCAAAGAAATATGATCCGAGTACCGCCGCACAATCGTCTTCAGGGCATAAGTCGCTAGTAGCTCATCTTCGCCTTCACGTAGATGTAGGGTAATGGCTGTGCCACGTTCGGGACGATCGATCGTTTCTACTGTAAATTCGCCTGAGCCATCGGATTCCCAGCGAACACCATCTTTAGCTGGCAAGCCTGCGCGGCGTGTTTCTACAGTAATCCGATCAGCCACAATAAAAGCTGAATAAAAACCAACGCCAAATTGACCAATTAAAGCGGCGTCTTTTTGTTGGTCACCGGAGAGTTTGGAGAAAAATTCTTTTGTGCCCGATTTAGCGATAGTGCCTAAATTCGAAATTACTTCGTCACGGCTCATGCCAATACCATTATCCGTAATGGTGATAGTGCGTGCCGCCTTATCAAAAGTAATTTTTATTTTTAAGTCGGGCTGATCTTCATACCACTCGGGATGCGTCATCGCCTCATAGCGCAACTTATCGGCAGCATCAGACGCATTGGAAATGAGTTCACGCAAAAATATTTCTTTGTTCGAATACAAAGAGTGAATCATTAATTGCAGTAGTTGTTTGACCTCGGCCTGAAAGCCTAAGGTTTCTTTTTGAACAGGGGTCATTACTCTTTATCCTTGATTACGTTTAAATCATGCTTTTTAATGCTAATACAGGCCTTACTTACACAGCCTTATGTGGGGGTTTTAGGCTAAATTTCAAGGGTCTATCAGCAATAAAACGCTGCAAATATATATTTATAGGCTATTTGGCATGCTTGGCTGGCTTATCCACAATGGGTAATTGCGCCGCCTTCCAAGCAGTAAACCCGCCTGCAATATGACAAACCCGCGGCACCCCCATGCGCTGTAAAGTTTCGGTCGCTAAAGCCGAGCGCCAAGCTGAGGCGCAATATAAAACGAGTCGCTTGCCCTCACCAAATACCGGCTTGTAATAAGGGCTTTCGGGATCAACCCAAAACTCCAGCATGCCTCGGGGTGCGTGCAGTGCGCCTGGCAACATACCTTCGCGTTCTAATTCGCGGATATCTCGAATGTCGATAAAGCTGGTATCAGCATCCCCTAACAAGGCATTTGCTTGCTCTAAATTGAGTGTTTCAATTTTGCTTAGTGCTTCAGCGATTAACGCTTGATAACCTATTTTCAGTCCCATTTTATATTCCTTGATTCCTAAGGGTATTTGATCAAAACCTATTTTTACATTTCTTGCTGATAAGATTCCATCATGAACTTTACCCCGACCGAACTTGGCGCCACCATTCTTTTTTTAATTGCAGTGATTCACACATTTTGTACTGCCTATTTTGAAAAACTAGCCGTGCAATCTAAACGTCATTCCGGACTATTTCACATGTTGGGCGAAGTTGAAATTGTCTTTGGGCTATGGGCCGCCGTATTAATTTTATTTATTTGGGCTATTGATGGCTTCACTAGTGCGAAACAATATTTAAACGAGCGAAATTTTACTGAACCCATGTTCGTTTTTGCAATTATGATCGTTGCTGGAAGCAAGCCCATACTCGATGTTGCCACACAAATTTTGACCTGGCTTAGCCATGGAGTCCATCGCTTAGCGCGCACAGAGCAAAGTACTGCCCTCTATTTTTTAACCCTTAGTATTACGCCATTATTGGGGTCTTTAATTACTGAACCTGCAGCGATGACCCTTGCTGCTTTTCTTTTGCGTGATTTAGTGTATCGACATCAGCCTTCTGTTCCATTTATGTTTGGTACTTTAGGCGTTTTATTTGTCAACATCTCAATTGGAGGAACCCTTACTAATTTTGCTGCACCCCCAGTATTAATGGTGGCAAATACTTGGCAGTGGGATAACGCATTCATGTTGAGCAACTTTGGCTTTAAATCGTGTCTTGCGATCTTACTTAATACATTGGTAGTGAGCATTCTCTTCCGTAAAAATTTAGTCCTCCTTGAATTAGCACGCTTACAACAACCACAACAGGCTACCCATGCCCGTAATCGAACGCCCCTTAGCGTTACCTTCATTCACTTATTTTTTCTCTGTGCAATAGTAGTGGTCGCACATGATCCCGTACTTTTTATTTGGCTCTTATTATTTTTCATTGGCTATACCGTTGCATACCCAAAACACCAGAACCCGTTAATTTTGCGCGAAGCGTTATTGGTTGGATTTTTTTTAGCCGGTCTAGTAGTCTTAGGAAAATTACAAGCATGGTGGCTACAACCCCTGTTAACCCAAATGAGCCCAAGTGCAGTTTTTTATGGCAGCCTAGCCCTAACAGCGATTACCGATAATGCAGCGCTAACTTACTTGGGATCGTTAGTGACCGGTACTTCAGCAGAATTCAAGCTTGCCTTAGTGGGTGGTGCAGTAGCTGGAGGTGGTTTAACCGTAATCGCTAATGCCCCGAACCCAGCAGGGATCGCCATACTACGGCCCTACTTCCCTAATGCGGCTGTTTCAGCTAGTTATCTCTTGCTGGCTGCCCTACCGCCAACGCTGATCGCCATTGCGGCTTACCGCTTGCTCTAGCTTGTTTGGTGTATTTCCCTTAAAATCCGAGCTTCGCCCCCAGCTATAAACCTGAGAACGGCATATGAAAAAGCTTTATATCAAAACTTTTGGCTGTCAAATGAACGAGTACGACTCGAACAAAATGGCCGACATCCTCCATGCGTCTGAAGGAATGGAAACTACCTTAGATTTAGAGCAAGCCGATGTGGTATTACTCAATACCTGCTCTATACGGGAGAAAGCCCAAGATAAGGTATTTTCCGATTTAGGTCGACTACGTGAACTTAAAAAAACCAAACCCGATTTATTAATTGGTGTTGGGGGTTGTGTGGCCAGTCAAGAGGGGCAGCAAATTATTAGTCGCGCTCCGCATGTTGATATTGTCTTTGGCCCGCAAACCTTGCATCGCCTGCCCGACTTATTGGCTAAGCGCCTTCGCACTGGCAACTCACAAGTTGATATTTCTTTTCCTGAAATTGAAAAATTTGATCACTTGCCGGTTTCCCGTCAAACTCGGGGATCAGCCTATGTTTCCATTATGGAAGGCTGCTCGAAATATTGTAGTTACTGTGTGGTGCCTTATACCCGGGGCGAAGAAGTCTCGCGCCCATTAGATGATGTGCTGGTTGAAATTGCCGGCCTAGCCGCTCAAGGTGTCAAAGAGATTGTGCTTTTAGGCCAAAATGTGAATGCTTATCAAGGCAAACTAAGTGACTCAAATACCTTGGCTGATTTTGCTCATTTAATTGAGTATGTGGCTGAAATTCCTGGGGTTGAGCGCATTCGTTTTACTACTAGTCATCCTAAAGAATTTAGTCAACGCTTGATTGATGTCTATGCACGCGTCCCACAACTTGTGAGCCACCTACATCTGCCTGTACAGCATGCATCCGATCGGATTTTAGGGGCAATGAAGCGGGGTTACACTGCCCTAGAATTTAAAAGCATTATTCGACGCATGCGTGCAGTAAGACCGAACCTGACTTTATCGAGTGATTTCATTGTTGGCTTTCCAGGAGAAACTGAAGCTGACTTTGATAAATTATTGCAAATGGTTAAAGAATTGCACTTTGATAATAGCTTCTGTTTTATTTTTAGTCCTCGTCCTGGCACACCTGCGGCAAATCTGCCTGATGAAACACCGCATGAAGTAAAGTTACAGCGTTTACATCGATTATTGGCCCTCATTGATTCACAAGCAAATATCATTAGTCAAAATATGTTGGGCAATGAAGAAACCGTTTTAATTGAAGGTCTGGCAAAAGACGGAATAAATTTACAGGGTCGTGCAGAAAATAATCGTGTTATTCATATTCCTGCGCCTGTACATGATCTACAAAAATGGCTTGGCTCAATACAAACCGTACGCATTACGGAAGTGTTAGCCCATACCTTGCGCGGTGAAATAGTCTATGCTGAAATTGCCTAAAATCAATTTTCAATTTGCTAGCGCAAGCCTCGAGGAAAAAGTTTTAACCCTAGTTGCGCAGAAAAAAATTCGCCGCTGGATTTTAACGGCGCTTAGTAAGGTGCAAGGTGAACTCACAATCCGCTTTATTAATCAAGCTGAAAGTAAGGCGTTGAATCACCATTTTCGGCAACGCGATAAATCAACTAACGTTCTGACTTTTATTTATAGCGAAGTCAAAAGTAAAACTGCAAGAGCGCTGCCGCTCCATGCAGACATTGTTATTTGCTGGCCTGTCGTTCTTGCCGAAGCGCGCGCCCAAAATAAATCGCTAGAAGCTCACTTAGCTCATTTAGTGCTACATGGTTGTCTACATGCCCGCGGCTTTGACCATGAAAAACCACAAGCAGCGAAAAAAATGGAGGCTTTAGAAGTTAGGACCCTCAAATTGCTCGGCTACCCTAACCCTTATTAGATAATTGATCCATGCCTGAAATCCAAAAAACCCTACTCGAGCGCTTAAGCGAGTTTCTTAGCCCAGAACCCAGCTCACCAGCTGAACAGCGCCGCGACCTTATTAATACCTTACGTCAAGCTCAAGTAGAGGGTCTCATTAATGCTGATGCTTTAGCGATGATTGAGGGCGTTTTTCAAGTAGGCGAATTATGCGCCCGCGATATCCTTGTCCCCCGAGCGCAGTTAGACTGGATTGATGTCAACTTACCCATATCCCAAATTATTGCTGAGGTGATTACTGCGGCACACTCGCGCTTTCCTGTTTTTGAAGGCAGTCGTGACAAAGTCATTGGTATCTTATTAGCTAAAGACCTATTACGCTATTCTGCAGCTGCCGATTTTCAATTACGCGATTGGCTGCGTCCGGCAGTTTTTATTCCTGAATCAAAGCGACTTAGTGTTTTATTGCGCGATTTTCGCGATAACCGCAATCATCTCGCTGTTGTTGTAGATGAGTATGGTGGTATTGCTGGCATTATTACGATTGAAGACGTTCTAGAGCAAATTGTGGGTGATATAGAAGATGAGTTTGACGTAGATGAAGATGCTGACAATATTATTCCGCTGGACAATGAGACCTTGCGTATTAAAGGTATTACTGAATTAGAACAAGTAAATGCCGCTCTAGGGTCGCAATTCCACTTAGAGAATATCGAAACGATTGCGGGATTTATTTCGCAGCATTTAGGTCGAGTACCTAAATTAGGTGAGAAAGTAAAAATTGCAGGCATTGAATTTGAAATTCAGCGGGCAGATTCACGTCAAATTCACATTCTCATTGCCCGCCGCCTACCAGCCGAGACTTAATTGATTAAAGCGAGCCTGTTGCGTGCGCTACTGTGTGCGGTAGGGAGCGGCATTGCCGTTGCCTTGCTTGCCGAAGCGCCCTATGGGGGCTGGTGGCAAATTTTAGCCCTCAGTATTTTTTGGTATTTACTGGCGCGTTTTCGATTTGAAAAAAAATGGGCCATTTTTATTCTGGGGACGTCTTTTGGCTTAGCTTATTTTGTTTGTAGTCTTTGGTGGATTTATATCAGCTTGCATGATGTCGGCGGCTTAAGTTGGCCATTAGCAGGATTTGGCGTCATTGCCCTGTCGAGCTACCTTAGCCTGTTCTTTGCAGCGGCTCTTCTGCTGGTCCATCTCCTCGAGCAAACGGGGGGGAAAACAGGTTTTGCCATCTTTATTAATGCCCTCCTATTCGCTAGTGCCTGGACATCAATGGAATACTTGCGGGGCTTACTATTCACCGGCTTTCCTTGGAGCGGCTTTGCTGAAACGCAAATCAATGGGCCTTTTCGCGTAATCGCTCCTTGGTTTGGGGGGCTCGCTTGCACCTTTGCCGTATTTTGGCTTGCCTATTTGCTCGCTCAATTACGTGTTGCGCCATGGAAGGTAGGGGGGATGATGGTTAGTGGCGTTTTGCTATGTCAGTTGCTAGGGTTTTGGCAATTTACACAAGCCTATGAAAAACCCATTTCCGTGCGGCTACTGCAAGGCAATTTTGCGCAAACTCAGCAATTTAATCCGCCTGCGATCTTAAGACAGATTCAACTGTACCTTGCTTTAATTGAAGAAAAGTCGGCTAATTTAATTGTCATTCCTGAAACTGCTTTTCCTTGGCCACAAGCCCAATTACCAACTGGTGCTATCAAACAATTGCAAGCATTTGCACAGGCTAGCGCGAGTAATTTGTTAATTGGGGTGGTTGGTCAAATTGATGGCGAAAATAATAAAATTTTATTTACAAATCGCGCGCTAGGTTTAAGTCAAGATCGGCCCAGCTATGTATACGATAAATCCCATCTAGTGCCTTTTGGCGAATTTATTCCGCCTGGTTTTCAATGGTTTGTCGATGAATTTAAAATTCCCTTGAGTAATTTTGGTCGCGGTGCAGTTAATCAGCCACCGTTTTTAATCCAGCCTACTAATTCAAAACCGCTGGGCGCTGCGATTACGATTTGCTATGAAGATGTCTTTGGCGGAGAACTTGCTGCCCGACTGAGAAATGCCACTGCACCCATTAATCTCCTTGTTAATATGACCAATTTAGTTTGGTTTGGACATTCACAGGCGCCAACCCAGCAACTGCGTTTATCCCAACTTCGCTCCTTAGAAACGGGGCTACCTAGCATTCGCGCAACCAATACCGGGATTACTGCCATTATTGGGGCTGATGGGCGTGTGCTCGCTCAGTTACCGCAATTTACCCGTGCTGAACTCCAGATGGAAGTGCAGGCTTACTCGGGCAAAACGCCATATGTGATTTGGGGAGACCTGCCAATATTGTCTTTTTGTGGAATCTGGATTCTTTTTGGACTAAGCCGCAAGTTAAAACGGCTACTTTCTTAGCTAAGTTGTCTCGGGCGGTTAAAATCAAGACCTTAGCTAGGTCGATGATGCTTACTTTTTAATGCTTACTTTTCAGCAAATTATTCTTCAACTCCAGGAATACTGGGATCAGCAAGGCTGCGCCTTGTTGCAACCGATCGACCTCGAGGTTGGTGCAGGTACTTCCCATACGGCTACCTTTCTGCGTGCAATTGGGCCTGAGCCGTGGAAGGCAGCTTACGTTCAACCATCACGCCGACCAAAGGATGGGCGCTATGGTGAAAATCCAAATCGCCTACAGCACTACTATCAATTTCAAGTCGTTCTCAAGCCAGCTCCTGACAATATTTTAGATTTATATTTGGGCTCCTTAAAAGCCTTGGGACTCGATTTACAAAAAAATGATGTGCGCTTTGTTGAGGATGACTGGGAAAATCCCACCTTGGGATCTTGGGGTTTAGGTTGGGAGGTTTGGCTAAATGGCATGGAAGTAACCCAATTCACGTATTTTCAGCAAGTGGGTGGCCTCGACTGCAAACCCGTGTTGGGCGAAATTACTTATGGCATTGAGCGCTTGGCCATGTATATTCAAAATTGTGCCAATGTATTTGATTTGGTCTGGACCAAGGGCCTAAGTTACGGTGATGTGTACCATCAAAATGAAGTAGAGCAATCTGCCTATAACTTCGAACACGCCAATACGGAATTACTGTTTAGCCATTTTGCTAACTATGAAAATGAAGCCAAGCGCCTTATTGAAGTATCGCTTGCCCTGCCTGCATATGAAATGGTTTTGAAAGCAGCACATACTTTTAATCTTTTAGATGCCCGTGGCGCGATTTCTGTAACTGAACGAGCTACTTATATTGGCCGTATTCGCAATTTATCACGCGCAGTTGCGCAAGCCTATTTTGAGGCCCGTGAAAAGCTTGGTTTTCCAATGGTTCACACTAACGCAAAATGATGTTAGAGCCAAACGCAACCTTAATTTTGGAAGTATTTACAGAAGAGTTGCCACCAAAATCGTTATCTAAACTGAGCGATGCTTTTACTAGTGCTATTTTTACCTCACTAAAAAAGGCCCAGCTATTAAGCGCAGACTCAAAGCCTATTAGCTTTGCAAGCCCCCGTCGCTTAGCAGTGCAAATTAATGGCGTGCTTAATCAAGCCGCTGACTATGCCGTACGGGAAAAAATATTGCCAACTAGCATCGCTTTTGATAGTGCCGGCAAGCCCACTGCGCCGCTCTTAAAAAAATTGGCTTCGCTGGGTTCTGCTGATATCGATCTCAACACCCTAGAGCGGTCCGGTGAAGGTAAAAATGAAACACTTTTTTTAAATCTACAGGCAACTGGTGCGCAACTTACGCCTACGCTACAACTAGCGCTTGAATCTGCTTTACAGCAACTGCCTATTGCAAAAATGATGCATTACCAAGTTGCACAAAAAAATGGTGACTTAAAGGATGTGGCTTTTGCAAGACCAGTTCACCGAATTCTTGCGCTGCATGGTAAAGCGCCTTTGCAACTAGAGGCACTTGGCATTGCCGCAGACCAGCTTACAGAAGGACATCGCTTTCTTTCTAGCGGAGCGCTAAAACTAACGGTAGCGGATGATTACGAACGCGTCCTTGAAACCCAAGGCAAGGTTGTCGCCAATTTCGCGCGTCGTCGTACCTTAATTCAACAGGGTCTTACTCAGGCGGCTGGCGATGATCTGGTGTTGATGCCGGATGCACTGCTTGATGAAGTAACTGCTCTCGTAGAGTGGCCAGTAATTTATCGCTGTCAATTTGATCCTGAATTTTTGGAAATTCCGCAAGAGTGCCTTATTTTGACAATGCAGACCAATCAAAAATATTTTGCCTTAACGGATCAACAAGGAAAATTACGTAATCGTTTTTTAATTGTTTCTAATATTGAAACAGTTGATCCCAGCGCTATTATTGCTGGCAATGAACGCGTCATACGCCCCCGCTTAGCAGATGCACGCTTCTTTTACAAACAAGATCAAAAGCGCTCTCTACATTCTCGCCTTGATGACTTGAATAAAGTGGTTTATCAAAACCAGCTTGGTAGCCAACTCGAGCGCATGCGCCGGGTACAAGCAATTGCCCTGGAGATAGCTGCAGACTTGAATCGTCAGGGTCTCGCCATTAATACAGAATGGCTTAGTCGAGCTGCAGAAATTGCTAAGGCTGATTTACTGACTGACATGGTTGGTGAGTTTCCCGAACTACAGGGCATTATGGGTCGCTATTACGCTGCGCTTGATGGTGAGGTTGCTGAGGTAGCAGCTGCTTGTGGCGAACACTACCAACCCCGTTTTGCAGGCGACACACTCCCCCTCTCATTAACTGGCACCGTTTTAGCCTTGGCTGACAAACTAGAGACATTAGTCGGTATTTGGGGTATTGGACTTGCGCCCACTGGCGATAAAGATCCTTATGCCTTAAGACGTAATGCGCTTGGTATTTGCCGTTTATTAGTAGAAAAGAATTTAGCAATCAATCTGCCAATGCAGATTGATTTTGCCCGCAGTCAATTTAAGCAAACTGAGGTGGCGCAAAAAGCAAATACGAGTGAAATTTATCAATTTATTGCGGATCGCTTTCCTGCCTATTTGCGGGATCAGGTTGAGCTTGGAGGCACTTTCACTGCCCCTGAAATTGATGCCGTCTTAAGTCAAATGCCGCCTTATTTCAATGATGTTATTACGCGTTTACAAGCTTTGCGCCAATTTAATGCTTTACCTGAGGCCGCTCAACTAGCTGCAGCTAATAAACGCATTAGTAATATCCTCAAGAAAAGCAATACACCGATACCAACTAATTACGCACCAAAACTGCTCGTTCTGCCTGCAGAAATTGCGCTTGCAAAAAGCCTGGAAGCCATCAGAACCAATCTGGATTTGGCTTATCAGGCCGGAGAATTTGTTGCTTGCTTACAAATTTTAGTTTCTCTCGCGCAACCCATTGATCAATTTTTTGCTGATGTGATGGTGATGGATCCGCAGCCAGAGCTGCGAGATAATCGCCTAGCCTTATTACAACAATTGCATCAAAAAATGAATTTAATCGCCGATCTTGGCAAATTGGCATGAGCCAGCGCGCTGCTAAATTAATTATCCTCGATCGTGATGGCGTGATTAACGTAGATCGCGATGACTACGTAAAATCTGCTCAAGAATGGGAACCCATTCCAGGAAGTCTTGAAGCCGTGGCTCTACTCACCCAGGCTGATTACCGTGTGACAGTTGCTACCAATCAGTCGGGCATTGGCCGTGGGTTTTATACCTTACAAGACTTACATGCAATGCATCAAAAAATGGCAGATTTACTTTCCCCGCTAGGTGGAAGAATTGATAGTATTTTCTTTTGCCCGCACGTTGATGCCGACCATTGCAACTGCCGTAAGCCTTTACCTGGCATGTATCTTGAAATTGCGGCGCGTTATCGTCCTGGCGCTAGTGCGCCTGTACTTACTAACATACCCGTAGTGGGTGATTCGTTGCGCGATTTACTCCCAGCAAGTACATTAGGCGCGCAACTCAATTTGGTGTTAACCGGTAAAGGCCAAACTACTTTAGCTACGGGCGGGTTACCCGCAAGTACTGCGGTCTATGAAAATTTGCTCGCTTTTACTCACCAGCACTTAAAGGTTTAGCATGATTTGGCTTAAATCAAGCGCTTTTTTTATTTTTCTCCTGCTCTTTACACTCTTTTTTGGCACCTTATGCGTCATTATTTTTCCCTTCATGTCGGTTTATAAGCGCTATCAATTTGTTAGTCGTTGGAACGTTATTGTTTTAGTAGTACTCGAACAGCTCTGTGGTATTCGCTATCAAATTAAGGGGATGGAACATGTCACCAACTCCCTTGATTTACCAGTTGTGGTGTTAAGCAAGCATCAATCCGCATTTGAAACAATCGCCTTTATTGCTATTTTTCCAAAGCATTTATGTTTTGTTTTTAAACGTGAATTACTTTGGCTGCCCTTTTTTGGTTGGGCTTTGGGCATGTTAAATATGATTCATATCAACCGCTCTAAACGTGAAACTGCAGCGATTTCAGTCGCCAATCAGGGGCGTCAACGTCTGCGTGATGGCAATTGGATTTTAATCTTCCCTGAGGGTACCCGAACCCCTACCGGTTCACATCGCCCTTATCGGAAAGGTGGCGCACGATTAGCAGTAGCAACCAATGCAAGCGTTATTCCAGTAGCCCACAATAGTGGTCGAGTTTGGCCGCGCAATAGTTTTTTAAAGTACCCTGGCTTGGTAACTATTTCAATTGGGCCGTTGATTTCCTCTGCAGGCAAAACGGGAGATCAACTTAATGCAGAAGTTGAGGAATGGATTGAGGCTGAAATGCTGAAAATTGATCCAAGTGCTTATACAAAATAATTGCCTGCTGCTAAAGTGACTCTCCTTCAAGTGGCTCTCATGATTGCGATTTCGCTAAATGACAAGCCCACTCAATATAACGGGTAACAGGTATATCTTGAGCGCGGAGCTTGAGTTCCGCCTCACTTAAAGCCAAGCGCTCGCTATAACCCTGTAAATTTGTACGTAACATCTTGCGGCGCTGTGAAAATGCTGCGGCAACGATTTTTTCTAAAGCCCGCCATTCATCTGTATTTAAAGAAAACTGCTGCCGCGGAATCATTCGGACAACAGCTGAATTTACCTTAGGTTGCGGCTCAAAAGCAGTAGGTGGTACTTCTAGGACTTGCTCCAGGTGGTATCGCGCCTGTAGCATCACTGATAAACGGCTAAAGTCTGCACTTCCGTCTACTGCAACCATGCGGGCAACCACTTCCGCCTGCAACATGAATACTTGCTCATCGATGAACGGTGCCACTGAAAGTAAATGAAACAATAAGGGCGATGAAATGTTGTAAGGCAAATTACCCACAATTAAACGACGTCCACCTTGAGTCAGTATTTTTTCCGGGTTGTTAGCCCAATTTACAAAATCAAACTGCAGAGCGTCGCCCTCAATGATGTCAATTCCAGGAATGTGTTTAGCCCGCCAATAAGCTACTAAATCACGGTCGATTTCCAGTAGATCTAAGTAGTCAACTTGATTTAAGAGTGGTAGCGTTAATGCCCCCAAGCCTGGGCCAACCTCAATAATCAGTGCATTTGTACTTGGATTGATGATATTGATAATGGCATGAATTACTCC
>CAIXDG010000013.1 GCA_903918115.1 uncultured beta proteobacterium | reverse complement strand
TCACAATCTGGGACTCTACCAACTGAGCTACGTCCGCCGTTGTAGAACGACAAATTATAGCCTTTTGCCAAAAAACTACCAAACTAGCCTAATTCTGCATTTTCAAAGTCAAAGGCAGCCCAATCACCCAGCTCGAGACTGGCCGCAAGGAAATAATCAGCAATCGCTGCTTTGCTTTGTACTTGCGCTAACGCATGATGGTCTGATAACCGTTGTCGCCAATACCGTGAGCCCGCTCGCCCATGTGCCAAGCCAATAATATGGCGGGTTAACACTCCCAAATTAAACGGCTTACCTGCTTGGGCGCACCAATCAAACCAGGCCTGTGCTTGCTTGATTAAACCGATTTGAATTCGGTGCCAATCGGTTTCGCAAAGCAAATATCCTGCCGCTGCCCCATCGCTCTCCAGTAAATCATCCCAACCCAATAACATAGCGGGAAAGTGATAAGCCGAGCGCCCCACCATAAAACCATCAAAATCTTGCCAATGCCCAGCAATTTGTGCATTATTTTCAAGGCCGCCATTTAATAAAATCTTGAGGGCTGGAAATTGTTGCTGGGCATCGCGCCGCAGCTGTGCTGCTACCGCATAATGAAGCGGTGGTTTGGTTCGATTTTCTTTAGGTGATAAGCCCTTTAAAACTGCATTTCGCGCATGAATCGTTATTTGCTGAGCCCCCGCATCAGCCACTGCCAATATGAAATTCAACGCAAATTGATAATCATTTAGCGAGGTAGAAGCATCCATTTGATTTAAACCCAAACGCTGCTTTACTGAAATGGGTAGATGCGTAGCCTGGCTCATGGCACGCACACATTGCGCCACTAATTCGGGTTCGGCCATTAAGCATGCGCCAAACGAGCCTCGCTGGACTCGCTCTGAAGGACAGCCGCAATTCAAATCAATTTCAGCGTAGCCCCACTGCTCAGCCAAGGCTGCACACCGTGCTAAATCATCTGGCTCACTGCCACCCAATTGCAAAACTAGGGGGTGCTCGGCTACTGAATAGTCTAAATGGCGCGGAACATCGCCATGCAATAAGGCGCCCGTAGTCACCATTTCAGAATAGAGTACTGCTTTTTTTGAGAGATGGCGATGGAATAATCGACAATGCCGATCAGTCCAATCCATCATTGGCGCAACCGCTAAGCGTTTACTCGCGGGAGGCTTTCTTGCGCTCATGCTCTTTTAGATACCGCTTACGTACTCGCACACTTTTAGGGGTCACTTCAACTAGCTCGTCATCACTAATAAACTCAACCGCGTATTCCAAGGTTAGGTCAATTGGCGTAACTAAACGCACTGCCTCATCTGTTCCCGATGAGCGAACGTTGGTTAATTGTTTGCCTTTAATGGGGTTAACAACAATATCATTATCGCGGCTATGTATACCAATCACCATGCCCTCATAAACAGGGCTGCCATGACTAACAAACATTCGCCCACGATCTTGGAGTTTCCAAATTGCATAAGCTACAGCTTCACCATCATCTTGGCTAATTAACACGCCATTGTGGCGCTCACCTAGAATGCCATCTTTGGCAGGATAGTAAGCATCAAAGGTATGGCTCAGCAGACCATTGCCGCGGGTCATAGTCATAAAGTCGCCTTGAAAGCCAATTAAGCCGCGCGCTGGAATGCGGTACTCTAAGCGAGTACGGCCTTTACCATCACTCACCATATCAAGTAACTCGCCCTTCCGCTTACCCAACTCTTCCATGACGCTACCTTGAGTAGTATCTTCAACGTCGACAGTTAAGTTTTCAAACGGCTCCATTTTTACGCCGTCTTCTTCATGGAAAACTACGCGCGGACGTGAAACTGCCATTTCAAAACCTTCACGCCGCATCGTTTCAACCAAAATGGTTAAATGCAATTCACCGCGACCTGAGACTTCAAACACCGTGTCATCATCAGTTTCGCGCACGCGCAAAGCCATATTCGACTTTAATTCGCGGTCTAAGCGCTCACGAATTTGGCGACTGGTGACAAACTTCCCTTCGCGGCCTGCTAATGGGCTGGTATTCACCATAAAGTTCATGGTTAATGTGGGCTCATCAATTTTCAGCATTGGCAATGGGTCTGGAGTATCCGGAGCGCAAATTGTCGTACCAATAGCCAGCTCATCAATGCCGTTAACTAAGGCAATATCACCAGCAATGGCTTCGTCAACTACCTCGCGCTCGAGGCCTTTAAATTTCAGCACCTGATTTACCTTGCCCTTGAATGGCAAGCCATCAGGGCCATTCATGCAAAGGACCTCCATACCTGGCTTAACGCGGCCGCGATTTACCCGCCCAATACCAATTTTGCCGACATAACTGTTGTAATCAATGGAAGAAATTTGAAACTGCAAAGGACCATCTGGATCATCATCGCGCACAGGAACATGTTCTAAAACAGCATCAAATAAAGGACGCATATCTCCCGAGCGCACATCCTCAGTTAATCCAGCATAGCCATTTAAACCTGAAGCAAAGATCACCGGGAAGTCTAGCTGTTCTTCAGTTGCTCCCAATTTGTCAAACAATTCAAATGTGGCATTAATCACATAATCGCAGCGGGCACCAGGGCGGTCGACTTTATTTACGACAACGATCGGCTTTAAGCCTAGAGCGAGCGCTTTCTTCGTAACGAAGCGGGTTTGTGGCATCGGGCCCTCAACCGCATCAACCAACAATAAAACACCATCGACCATGGAGAGCACCCGCTCTACTTCACCGCCAAAGTCAGCGTGTCCGGGTGTATCGACAATATTGATATGCGTCCCATCATATTCAACCGCGCAATTCTTCGACAAAATGGTAATGCCACGCTCTTTTTCAAGATCGTTAGAGTCCATCACCCGTTCAGTCATTCTTTCATTACTACGGAACGTGCCAGACTGGCGCAGTAGCTGATCAACTAAGGTAGTTTTGCCGTGGTCAACGTGGGCAATGATGGCGATATTACGAAGGGCGCGTTTGGTCATGTAATGCTTCTATCTAAGGAGGAGAAATAAATTAAGAAACTTGTGAAATAAGGCGTCGCGGATGTAGGACGCCAGAGCGCCAGTCGGCAGTACCAATAAAATTATGAGGGGCAGACGTAGCACGATAAATGCGTACTAAGGCATCGGCCCAAGGAAAAGCATTACTAAGCACTAAGGGGACGCGTTGACCTAGACCAAGTCGTTTTGCTTGCAGCTCATCGACGGTTAATTGTGGCAAGGTTTGCAATAACGCATCAATCGGCAGCAGATCAACACCCTTTTCGGCCCCTTTCGATTGCAAGGTCTCTAGGGTAATCGATTGTTGTAGTGACAAATGACCCACAGCAGTGCGACGTAAGCCGACTAAATGAGCGCCGCAACCAAGCGAAGTGCCGAGATCTTCAGCTAAGACGCGAATATACGTGCCCTTACTACAACTCACTTCTAAAGTGGCTTCGGGCCATTGGATTGCAATCCAGCGAATTGAATGAATGGTAATGTCGCGTGCAGTTCGCTCTAACTCAACTCCAGCGCGGGCGTACTCATACAAAGGCTTGCCATCCCGCTTCAGTGCCGAATACATTGGCGGAACTTGTGAAATAGGCCCACTAAAGCGGGGCAAAAGCGCCTCTAAAGTCGCTTGCAAATCTGCCGCATCAGCAAATTCCCGTAAGGCTTGCTGTTCAATAATGTCGCCTTCTGCATCGCCAGTGTTGGTACGAATACCAAAACGAATTTGGGCAATATAGGTTTTATCTGCGTCTAATAAATCTTGTGAGTATTTAGTCGCTTCCCCCAAACAAATGGGTAGTAGCCCAGTAGCCATTGGATCAAGAGTGCCAGTGTGGCCTGCTTTTTCAGCATGCAAAGCACGCTTTACCGCTGTGACCGCACCTTGGGAACTAAGGCCCGCAGGCTTATCAAGCAATACCACTCCATCAACCCGTTGTGACATAAGAATCTCGGTCTTTGCTTAATCTTTGCTATCGCTAATTTCATCGCTTTGCACTGCTTGATCAATTAAACGCGACATCTCGATGCCCCGCTCAACTGAAGTGTCATGTACAAAATGCAATGTAGGAATAGTATGAATGTGGAGCCGTTTAAATAAGATTGAATGCAAGTAGCCGGCTTTTTCCTGCAAGGCAGCTAAAGCATGATCCGGCTTTGCCCCCAACACGGTAAAAAAAACTTTGGCATGCGCCAAATCTGGTGACAACTCAACTCCTTGCAAGGTAATTAACCCCAAGGATTTATCGCGTAATTCACGGGGGATAAGCTCAGCCAAATCACGTTGAATTTGGTCAGCTAATCGCTCATTGCGATGCGGGCTAGTTTTATGCATAGAATTGGCTACGTCTTAAAGTGTTCTAGCGACTTCAGTGACTTCAAAAACTTCGAGTTGGTCGCCCTCTTGAATATCATTTTGGTTTTTGAGTGAGAGGCCACATTCAAAGCCGCCCTTCACTTCCTTAACGTCATCTTTAAAGCGTTTGAGTGAATCTAATTCACCAGTCCAAGTGACGACGTTATCGCGCAGTAAGCGTACTTTTGAATTACGTTTGATAACACCTTCAAGCACCATACAACCTGCAATCGAGCCGACTTTAGAAACTGAGAAGACCTGACGAATTTCCACTAAGCCAGTAATTTCTTCTTTCTTATCGGGGGTGAGCATGCCGCCTAAAGCCAATTTCACTTCATCAACTGCGTCATAAATAATGTTGTGATATCGAATATCAACACCGTTATTTTCTGCTAACTTACGCGCTAAAGCATCAGCACGGGAGTTAAAACCAATAATGACGGCTTTCGAAGCTACCGCTAAATTCACATCGGTTTCAGTAATCCCGCCTACCCCAGCGTGCACAATTTGTACTTTTACTTCAGGGGTAGATAACTTCTGCAATGATTGTGATAAAGCCTCTTGTGAGCCTTGAACATCAGCCTTAATAATAATTGGTAAGAGCTTGGCCTCAATTGCACCTTCACCCATATTTTCCATTAAGGTTTCTAACTTAACTGCCTGGGCTTTAGCTAACTTCACATCGCGGAACTTACCTTGACGAAATAAAGCAATTTCACGGGCTTTGCGTTCATCAGGAACAACTTGAACTGCTTCTCCAGCATCTGGAACTTCTGATAAGCCTTGAATCTCAACTGGGATCGAAGGGCCAGCTTCATTACAAGGCTTGCCATTTTCATCCAACATAGCACGCACGCGGCCAAACGATGAACCCGCCAGTAACATATCGCCACGGCGTAAAGTACCCGATTGCACCAAAATTGTCGCTACTGGCCCTTTACCTTTATCTAAACGCGCTTCAATCACCAAGCCTTTTGCGGGCGCATCACGTGGGGCCTTTAATTCAAGCACTTCAGCTTGCAGTAAAACGTTTTCAAGTAAAGCGTCGATACCTTCACCGGTTTTAGCTGATACCTGAATAAAAGGCGAGTCACCGCCATACTCTTCGGGAACCACTTCTTCGGCAACCAATTCCGTTTTTACCCGATCTGGATTTGAATCGGGCTTATCAATTTTATTAATCGCTACGACTAAAGTCACTCCAGCAGCACGAGCATGGTGAATCGCTTCTTTAGTTTGCGGCATCACGCCATCATCAGCGGCAACCACCAGAATGACAATATCGGTAGCTTTAGCCCCGCGTGCGCGCATCGCCGTAAAGGCTTCGTGGCCAGGGGTATCAAGGAAAGTAATGACCCCGCGCGGTGTTTCAACGTGGTAAGCACCAATGTGTTGAGTTATACCGCCGGCTTCACCGGAAGCTACTTTAGCTAAGCGAATTTTATCGAGCAGTGAAGTTTTGCCATGATCAACGTGACCCATCACGGTTACAACCGGTGGTCGCGGTAACAATTCAGCATCTTGCCCAGTAATACCCAAATCGAGATCAGGATCATCGAGTTTTGAAGCAATTGCTTTATGACCCATTTCTTCAACCAAAATCATCGCAGTATCTTGATCAAGTACTTGGTTAATGGTGACCATTTGGCCCATGCCCATCAACAGCTTAATTACTTCTGCGCTCTTAACTGCCATGCTATGTGCGAGCTCTGCAACCGTAACGGTTTCTGGTACGTGCACATCGCGCACGATCGGTTCAGTAGGCGCTTGAAAATTCGTTTCGGGATTGCTCTCAGTCGTTGGGGTGGCGTGATGTTGCTTTCTGCGACCGCCTCCGGAACGCCAACCACCACCAACTCCGCCTGAACTATCGCCCCGAGTTTTTAAAGTAGTTTTGCGTTTTGCACCCTCTTCTTGCCAGGTAGAAGAAGTTTCAGAGGATTTAATTAACTTCCCACCCACCTTAACCGGCGTTTTTTTCTTATCGTCAGCACCCTCAACTTTTAAGGGTTTATGTAAGGTACCTTTTTTATCTTCTTCAGCAGCAATTTCACTAGGCGCTTTTAATACCCGTGCTGGAGTACTCATCATTTCACGAATCGCTAACGCCTCAGTTTCAGCAGCCGCACGGCGCGTACGTAAATCAGTTAGCTTTGCTTCAGCTGCATCATGTAAATCTTTAGCAACCTTTTTAGCGGCATCTAACTTCACTTTAGCAGCTGCAGCCTCGGCACCAGGAGCCGCTTTTGCTTCAGCTTCAAAAGCGTCTTTTTGACGTTTTTCTCTTTCTTCCTCAGCCGCCTTCATTTCATTTTCTTGTAAAGCCAACAATTCGGCTTGACGAGTCGCTTCAGCTGCACGCTTCTCCAATTCTTCCTCAGAAAGAATGGATTTTTTACCGCCCGCAGCAGAGGCGGTAGAAGGGGCTACTGGCTCTTCAACTGCTACTTTAGATGCGTCATCACCGCGCTTAACTAAAACGCGCTTTTTGCGCACTTCAACTTGAACAGTACGCGTGCGGCCAGTAGAGTCTGCCTGGCGAATTTCGGACGATTCGCGTTTAATCAAAGTAATCTTTTTACGATTGCCAGTATCCGTATTGCCATGTTCTTTTTGTAAATGCTCCAACAAGACGGTCTTATCCTTTTCAGTGATCTTATCGTCCTCTGATTCTTTTGCAATGCCAGCAGCGTGTAACTGCTGCAAGAGCTCAGCTGCTGAGCGTTTGAGCTCTTGAGAGAGTGCTTTTACTGTGGTTATTGCCATGCCCTGCTTCCTCTCATGAAGTAAACCAATGTTCGCGCGCTTTCATGATGAGCGTTTTCGCAGTTTCTTCGTCAATCTGGGTTGCTTCTACCAGTTCATCTACAGCCAATTCAGCGAGATCATCGCGAGTATGGACATTACTTAGGGCTAATTTAGCGATCAACTCTGGCGTAACGCCATCAAGCGAAAGTAAATCTTGAGAAACTTCACCCAAGCGTTCTTCTTTAGCAATTTCCATTGTTAATAAAGAGTCCCGCGCACGGGTACGCAGCTCATTAATGGTGTCTTCATCAAAGGCTTCAATTTCAAGCATTTCAGTGAGAGGGACATAAGCCACCTCTTCTAAGGTATTGAAGCCTTCTGCGATCAAAATCTCAGCCACTTCAAGATCGACGTCGAGTTTGTCGATAAACAATTGACGGGTTACTACCGCCTCTTTCTCGGTTTTCTCTGCAGACTCTTCAGGCGTCATGATATTGATTTGCCAAGCCGTTAATTCACTGGCTAAACGCACGTTTTGCCCACTACGGCCAATGGCAATAGCGAGATTTTCTTCGTCTACCACGACATCCATGGCATGGCGCTCTTCGTCAACCACAATCGATGAAACCTGTGCTGGCGCTAATGCACCAATCACGAATTGGGCCGGATCTTCAGACCACAAGACGATATCTACCGCTTCTCCAGCTACCTCGTTACGAACTGCAGTAACGCGAGTACCACGTACACCAACACAAGTGCCAATGGGATCAATGCGTTTATCGTAAGTAACTACCGCAATTTTTGCGCGAATTCCAGGATCACGAGCAGCGCCTTTTATTTCCAGTAAACCCTGCTCCATTTCAGGAACTTCGTTTTCAAACAATTTAATTAAAAACTCAGGGCAAGTACGCGAGAGCTCAATTTGGGGGCCCCGCGCTTCACGATCTACCTTAAGAATATAGGCTCTTACCCGGTCGCCTGAACGTAAATTTTCTTTAGGAATCATTTGATCGCGACGTAATAACGCTTCTACGCGACCAGACTCAACGATCAAGCCATTTTTATCTGCACGTTTTACAGTACCTGTCATGACCTTTTCGCCACGCTCCAGGTAATCATTCAAAATCTGCTCACGTTCAGCATCACGGATGCGTTGCAAAATTACCTGTTTGGCAGCTTGTGCACCAATGCGCCCAAAGGCCAAAGATTCAATTTGCTCTTCGATAAAGTCGCCAACTTCCATTTCAGGAATTTGCTCCTGCGCTTCAAAATGCAGTATTTCTTTATCGGGTTCTTGTAATCCAGCTTCATCGGGCACAACTAGCCAACGACGGAAAGATTCATATTCGCCACTTTCGCGATCAATCGATACACGAATATCGACGCCTTCGTCGTAACGTTTTTTTGTTGCCGAAGCTAGCGCTAATTCAAGGGCCTCGAAAACAATTTCGCGATCCACATTCTTTTCGCGCGCTAGCGCATCAGCCAACATGAGAACTTCTCGACTCATGATTTTTTTCCTTTGAAATCAATAACAGGGACTAACCGAGTTTTTTCTACCTCGGCCAATGAAAAAACCAACTCTGATGGCGTGCCATCACTTGCTGCAAAAATCAAACCAAATTTGGCATCGGCTGAATTCAATTCGCCGCTAACCAAACCTTGTAATACGCCTTGAAAATGCTTACGGTTCGCAACCGCTACCCGTAATTTCAAGTCGACTTCAAAACCCACAAACCGCACAAAATCAGCAGCTGTTTTTACTGTCCGATCGAGACCGGGCGAGGAAACCTCCAAACGCTCATACGGAATGTTTTCCACCGGCAAGGTGTAAGTCAACTGATGACTTACTTTCTCGCAATCTTGCACTGAAACTAACCGTTCAAAATCGGGGTTTTCAATCGTGATGCGCAGCAAACCGCGGCCCTCACGCTCAATATCAACGAGCGTATAGCCTAAATTTTCTACCTCGGCAGCAATAACTTGCTGTTCTTTCACGCGATTCCCCAAAAAAAAATGGGCCTCAAAGCCCATATTCTTAAATTCAGAACAGGCCAGCTTACGTTGATCGCAACATCGGCTGGTTACTACAAACAACTACGAGACCGAAATTATAGCTGATTTAGGAAAACCTGAGTGAAATCAGAAGCTTTCGCTAGGTGTGCGGGGCTTTCTTGGGCCTTTATGGAAAGGCTTGCGGCCTTTAGGGCCTGTTCTTTTAGGACCAGTTCCAGCTGCGCCGCCAGGCTTACCGCCAGCTCCTGTACCTTGGGGATTGAAGGCATGCCCATGATGGACTTTCTTTCCTTTATGCTTACCGCCACCGGTACCCGCGCCATTACTACCTGTACCCGAACGGCCTTGATGGGTTAAGCCACGATGTTGGCTTGCTAGCTGTAAAGCTTCTCGTGAACCCCAGTAAGAAACTGAAGTTTGCATTGGATCAGGCTGAAAATCAGGGCTATCAACCGAATTTGCCCCGCCGACTCGGCCTTGGGATCCTTGGCCTGACCCTTGCCGGTGACCATGACCAGAACGCCCTTTATCTTGACCGCCCTGGGGTACTTTTAATCCGGCGGCTTTCATTAACTGGGTAATGCCTTCTGCTGGAACTTCCTCCCACTTGCCCCGCCGTAAACGGGGTGGCAAGAGAAAAATGCCATAACGTGTGCGCAGCAAACGAGAGACGGTATGTCCAGTAGCTTCAAACATGCGGCGTACTTCACGATTCTTACCTTCAGTTAAAGCCACGTGATACCAGCGATTGGCACCTTCGCCTCCACCCGCAGAAAGACGTAAAAAGCGCGCCTGTCCATCATCAAGTTGAATGCCACTTTTCAGCTCAGTTTGTTGCTCATTACTGAGTTCGCCCAAAATGCGCACAGCATATTCCCGCTCAACCCCATAGCGCGGATGCATTAAACGGTTAGCCAACTCACCAGAAGTCGTAAACAACAATAAGCCTTCGGTATTGAAATCTAAACGCCCAACCGCAATCCAGCGACCCTGACGGGCTTTGGGCAAACGGTCAAAAACAGTAGGACGACCCTCGGGGTCAGATTGACTCACAATTTCACCGGCAGGCTTGTGATACAAAATTACCCGCGGCGGTTTGGTGTGAATTTTGCGATGCACGGGTTTGCCGTTAATGCGAACTTGATCAGTGGGTCCAACACGTTGCCCAATATGTGCCGGCATACTATTGACCGAAACACGCCCTTGCACAATCAAGTCTTCCATTTCACGACGCGAGCCCATGCCAACATCGGCTAAGACTTTATGTAACTTAACGGTATCTTCATCATCAGCATCATCATCTAAACCATCTAGATCAGACCAAACTTCATCACGCATGCTTAAGGGCAAATCATCGACATTAGAAAATTGCAGATTCGTTAAATCATTATTTACGCCATCATCATCTTCGGCATCATCGCTACTATTAAATTCGTTACTTTTTAGGGTATTAGCTTGATGTGCAATTGCAGATTCATCCTCATCATTCAAGAGGGGCGTGGCCAGTATTTCAAGTTCAGGGGCATCTAGGGCAGCATCAAATTCTCCGGATACCACGGCATTAAATAATGCAGTACTTTCGGCGGCTAATGCCGGATCTACCTTTGCTGCCGGATGATTGGGTTTGTGGTTAGACTGATGATTAGGCTGGTGGCCGCCCGAACGATCACCTTCGCGTTTTGTTTTATCACGAAAATTGCGTGACTTAAATGGATGCTTACTAGGACGCCGTGGCCTTCCCGCTGAACCCGAGTCGACTCCATCGCCAGTAACTACCGCCGCGCCAACCTTAGTCGTATCGACTGATGCTGGATTGTCTGGTAATGCATTCGCTGCTAATGGCACTGCAGCGTCGTTATTATCACTACTCATTTGGGGGGTCTATTGGGTCGGTTTCAATTACGTCTGTAACACTTAACTTAGCTTCAAACTCAATTACGGCTTGCGCCAAAGGTTCCATTGAAGGATTCGCATCTTCTAACATCGGCAAGCTTTGTAAATTAGTTAATCCAAGATCATTTAAAAACTGTTTTGTCGTGGCATATAAACCAGGCCGACCAATTGTTTCTTTATGGCCAATGACTTCGACCCAAGAACGATCTTCTAACTGCTTCATCACATTGGTACTCACAGTAACACCACGAATTTCTTCAATCTCGCCACGAGTAACGGGTTGACGGTACGCAATAATCGCCAAAGTCTCCATGACCGCCCGTGAATATTTCGGCGGCTTCTCCGGTGTTAGTCGATCGAGGTATTCACGCATCGATAAGCGACTTTGAAAACGCCACCCAGTAGCAATGCGGACTAATTCCATGCCACTCTCTTGCCACTCGCCTTGCAATTCGAGCAGAACAGCTTCCAACTCTTTAGCACTCACATCCTCAACAAACAGACGGGTTAAATCGACCGTTGTGATAGGCTCTTGAGCACAGAGGAGCGCAGTTTCAACAATGCGCTTAGTTTGATTTGCATCCATAAAATTCTGCTATCAGGATAGCCTGAAAAGCATTTAAAAAAAGTAATCGGTTCAGGTTTATTGGGGGTGATTTTCTTTTACGTCGCGCTACATACACAAAATGCGATGACAGCAGGAATGCGCACTAAATTCACCAGTGGGTGAGTATAAAGGACGCTTAGAGATTACGGGTGGATTTCTTGAGGGCCTTAAATTCTTTCATTAGGGCATTACGCTCTGCATCGCTAAAAGAATCGGAGCCATCTAAACGACGCGCGCCATCAAAACGCTTATCCCAATAGACTTCTCGCATATCGTCAACCCGCACACTGGCATTTTTAGCCGGTGAATGCAAAAACTTGTTGTCGCCCACATAAATTCCCACGTGGGAAAAGGTTAGGCGCATCGTATTAAAGAATACCAAGTCGCCCGGCTGTAATTCTTCACGGGATACTGGCTTACCTACACGACTCATTTGGGATGACTTGCGTGGCAACAAAAAGCTTAGTTTGTCATTAAATACATAACTCACAAAGGAACTCGCATCTAAGCCAGATTGGGCTAGCTCACCACCCCAACGGTAGCGCACGCCAATCATTTCCATTGCATTATTAATGAGACTTTCAGAATTTCCCGTGACCGAATCAACAAATTTATCAGCCACCCGTGCAAATAGGCTTTTCCCGCTTTCTTTGCCGCTTTCTTTGCTGACTTCTTTGGCAATCTCACTGCTGCCATCTTTATTTACCTCTTTGCTGCTCTCCGCTAGCGATTGAGCCTGCACCGCGGTCGAAAACAGTAAAGCCAAGCAAATAATCCCTGCTAAAGGCTTTAGGTAATTTATAAGTCCTTGATTTTCAAGGGTAATCTGTTCTTTTTTCAGCGACATTACTCGATTCTATCAAAAAATACAGGGCGCAGGGAAGATTAAGTCAGTTCTGCAGCTTTGAAAAGATCCCGCGTATAAGCATGACGGGGATTGGCAATGACCATTTCAGTATCGCCCCGCTCTAAGACTTTACCCCCTTTGAGAACCATAATCTCATGCGACATAGCCCGAATCACCGCAAGATCGTGACTAATAATCAAGTAGGCTAAATTGTATTTATGCTGTAACTGGCTAAGCAAGGCAAGAACTTGCTTTTGAATCGTGACATCGAGTGCAGAAGTAGGTTCATCTAATACTAAAATTTGGGGGCGCAAAATTAACGCCCGTGCGATGGCAATCCGTTGGCGCTGACCTCCTGAAAATTCATGGGGATAGCGGTTTAATACGGAACGATCTAAGCCAACCTCGCGCAAGATATCAACTACCCGCGTCTCACGTTCAGTAGCGCTTAATTTTGGAAAATGGACATCGAGTCCCTCGGCTACGATTTCCATCACCGTCATGCGGGGTGACAAAGAGCCAAAGGGATCTTGAAAAATCACTTGTAAGTTTGAGCGCATCGCGCGACGTTGGGTCGCATTTAAATTACCCCAAACCTGCCCCAAGACATCAACCTCACCTGAGGTCATTGCACTTGAATCGCCGAGCAAACCTAAAATAGCCATGCCTAAGGTTGTCTTGCCTGAGCCAGACTCGCCAATGACGCCAATCGTTTGGCCTTGCCGTAAAGTGAGCCCCACTTGTTTCAAAACTGTGTGGCGCGGGGCTTTGGCAAACCAGCGCTTACGCGCAGAGCTTGGATAAGAAACGGATAAATCATCCGCCTGCAACAATACGGGGGCCAATGGCATCAAGGGCAATAATTCGCGTACCGGTTCACTATTCACTAAAGCTGCGGTATACGCATTCTCAGGATGCTTAAAAACTTGCTCGGTTGGCCCTACTTCCATTAAACAGCCTTGATTCAGTACGGCAACCCGCTGTGCGAAGTGGTGTACTAAATTCAGATCATGGGTAATTAATAAAATAGCCATGCCACCATCTGCCTTGGCTTCTTCTTGCAAGTCTTTTAGTAAATCTAAAATTTGTAAGCGCAAGCTCACATCTAAAGCGGTCGTCGGTTCATCGGCAATTAAGAGTCGGGGTTTACAAGCCAGCGCCATCGCAATCATCGCGCGTTGACGTTGCCCACCTGATAACTGATGAGGATAGTCGTAAAAACGCCGCTCAGCTTCATCAATGCCCGTTTTTTTCAAGAGACTGATTGCTGCAGCAATGCATTGGGCCTTCGAGAGTAGTGGTTGGTGAATCAACACCGCTTCGATTACTTGATTGCCAATGGTATACAGAGGATTTAGCGCTGTCATCGGCTCTTGAAAAATCATCGCTATTTCGCGCCCACGTATCGAGCGAATTTGCTCAATTGGCAAACTTAATAAATCGACTTCGCGACTAGAATGCGAATCTAAGCCAGCATCACCATGCCACCAAATTTTGCCGCTCACCTTAGCGCCTTCGGGCTCTAATTGCAATGGCGCTAAAGCAGAAAGTGTTTTACCCGAACCCGACTCGCCCACCAATGCAACTCGCTCGCCAACCCCAACGGTTAAATTGAAGTCACGGAGGGCAAATTTTTCACGGCGACCCGTACCAAAAGAAATGGACACGTTTTCATAGCGCAACAAACTGGTTCGATCTAACTCAGGCGCCACTAGGTAACCCCGCTAAAGAACCACTTTTCCGCGAATCAAATGCATCACGTAAAGCCTCTCCCATAAAAGTCAGCAAAAGCAATAAGGCAACCAGCACAATAAAAGTCGAAATTGAAATCCACCAAGCATCTAAATTTCCCTTGCCCTGGGAAAGTAATTCGCCCAAGCTAGGCGTGCCAGGGGGTACGCCTAAGCCTAAAAAGTCTAGGCTGGTTAAAGAAAGAATTGCTGCACTCATGCGGAAGGGCAAGAAGGTAATGACTGGTGTCAAACTATTCGGCAATATATGGCGCCGCATAATTTGTAAATTGGTGAGGCCAAGGGCCCGCGCAGCTCGCACATATTCAAGCGCGCGATTACGAAAAAATTCAGCGCGAACATAATCGGATAGGCCCATCCATCCAAAGGCAGCTAATAAAATTATTAATAGCCAAATACTCGGATTGAAGATTGAGGCAAAAATGATGAGTAAATATAGCTCGGGCATGGCCGACCAAATTTCAATCAGGCGCTGCGACACTAAGTCAAACTTGCCGCCAAAAAAACCCATTAATGAGCCCGTGATGATACCCACTGAGACACCAACTACCGTTAAAGCAATCCCAAATAAAATCGATAAACGTAAGCCGTAAATTAAACGCGCAAGCACGTCGCGACCACGATCATCGGTACCAAGCCAATTTTCAGCCGAGGGGGCTGCCGGATTCGGTTCGCGGGAAAAATAATTCAGCGTCTCATAGCTGTAGGGAATTAGGGGATAGATAGCCCAATTGCCATTCGTAGTGATATTGCGGCGAATGTCGGGATCTAAAAAATCAGTTGGGGTAGCAAAATCGCCGCCAAAAACAGTCTCTGGAGGGTTATGGGCAATAGGAAAATAAAATTGGCCTTGATAGCGAACGATTAATGGCTTGTCATTAGCAATCAATTCTGCACATAAACTTAAACCAAAAAGAATGGAAAATATCCATAGGCTGGCATAGCCAATACGATTGGCTTTAAAACGCGCCCAGCGGTTCAAGAGCCTCCTCCAGCGCCAAACTGAATGCGTGGATCAATAAACACATAACAAAGATCTGCAACTAGCTTAGTTAGTAGTCCAATTAAAGTGAAAAGGTATAAAGTGCCAAACACGACTGGATAATCACGGCGCATCACCGATTCATAGGACAACAAGCCCAAGCCATCAAGTGAAAATAAGGTTTCGATCAGCAACGAGCCAGCAAAAAAAGCGCCAATAAATGCCGCTGGAAAGCCGGTTACTAAGGGTAATAAGGCATTACGAAAGACATGCTTCCACAACACTTGGCGTTCAGTTAAGCCTTTAGCTCTTGCGGTAAGAACATATTGCTTACGGATCTCTTCTAAAAAAGAATTTTTGGTCAGCATCGTAATTACCGCAAAACTTCCCAAGACCATGGCTGTGATCGGTAATACTAAATGCCATAAATAATCGAGTATTTTGCTGAGGAGATTTAAATCATTCCAATTATCAGAAGTGAGGCCGCGCAAAGGAAATATTTGTAAAAAGCTTCCACCACCAAATAAGACTAAAAGTAAAACGCCTAAAACAAAACCCGGGATGGCATAGCCAATTAAAATGAGTAGGCTAGTGACCGCATCAAAACGCGAACCCTCCCGCACTGCTTTCGCAATACCTAATGGTATCGAGACCAAATAGGTAATAAAAAAGGTCCATAAGCCAATGCTGATGGAAACGGGGAGTTTAGTCACGATCAAATCCCAAACCCGTTGGTGTTGGTAATAACTTTCGCCTAAATCAAATTGGATAAAGCGTTTCAGCATCGTCAAGTAACGCTCAAGTGGTGGTTTATCAAAACCATACAAGGCTTTTACCTCAGCTAAACGCTCGGCATCTAAACCTTGTCGTCCCCGATAATTACTGCCACCACCCGATGATTCAGCACTTACTGCCGCATCACCCTTCCCTTTTAATTCCATCATTAATTGTTCAACTGGGCCGCCAGGAACGAATTGCACGACCACAAAAGTCAAAGTTAAAACCCCCAAAATAGTTGGAATCATCAATAGCAAGCGCTTCAGAATATAGGCCCAGATTTGTCCGCGCATTATTTTTCCTCTCGCCACCAGTTCGATAAAATCCAACCCTCAGCCATGTAATACAAAGGTGGCTTTGGATAACGCATTTCTTTACGATAAGCGATGCGATGAGTAGGGTTGTACCACTGTGGAATGACATAATAACTATTCCATAAGACCCGATCAAGTGCTCGACTAGCGGTTGTTAACTGCTCACGTGTTTCAGCTTTGACGATAGCATCAATGAGCGCATCAACCACTGGTGATTGCACCCCAATGACGTTATCAGAACCTTTTTCTTTTGCCGCATTACTACCAAAACGATCCCATAATTCATTGCCGGGACTTTGTGAATCGGGGAAGCGAATTGTGGTCATATCAAAATCATACTCATCCATACGCTTTTGATGCAAAGCAAAGTCGCTAGTGCGAATTTCCACTTTAATACCGAGCTTCTCTAAGTTACGTACATACGCTGAAATGACGCGCAAAAAGAATGGTCCGTCTTCAACTATTTCAAAGCGAAACTGTTCGCCTTTAGCATTACGTAAGGCCCCATCTCGGTAAGTCCAGCCAGCTTGGGCTAACAAATCACGCGCGCTACGTAAGTTTTGTCGCAAACTGCTCGGTGGTGCTGTTGAAGGGGCTGGTGGCATTGCGCTAAATACCGCAGGTGGTACCCACTGGGGATAGCGCGCCTGCAAGGGTAGTAATAATTTCATTTCGGCGGCAGTAGGAACTGTTTCGCCCGCAAAATTGGCGCTCAAATCACTATTGGTAAAGTAACTATTAATCCGGCTATATTGATTATAAAAAAGCTGTCGATTAAGCCATTCAAAATCTAACGCGTACCCCAAGGCCTGGCGCACTCGCACATCTTGAAATAAAGAGCGACGTAAATTCATTGCGAAGCCTTGCATGCCAGCGCCATTAAAATTTGGAAAATCTTTTTTCAGCAAAGTACCGTCATTAAATTTTGGACCAACAAAACTTTTTGCCCAATTTTTAGCGCGGTACTCGACTAAAGCGTCAAACTCACCCGCTTTAAATGCTTCTAAGCGCACTGCATCATCGCTATATAACTTATATACGACGCGGTCAAAGTTGAAAAAACCAACGCGAACATTCACTCTGAAATTCGGTTGATCGGCCCAGTAGCGCGGGTTGCGCTTAAAGATCATGGTCTTACCAGCTTTATAAGACTCAATTAAATAAGGCCCACTACCTAAAGGAATTTCAAATGCTAACTTATCAAAAGCCGTAATCGAACCATCAGGACGCTTGCCCCAAAAGCGCGAGAAAATGGGTAAAGATCCCACCATCACTGGTAACTCGGTATTGCGATTTTTAAAATCAAAGCGAATTACACGCTCTGAAACTACGACCGCTTGTTTTACGTCGGCATACACCGTACGAAATTGGGGGTTAGCTAACTTACTCATCAGAGTATCGAAACTATGCTTCACATCAGCCGCCAAAATTGGGCTGCCATCGGAAAAACTGGCTTGCGGACGAATCCGAAAGCTGACCGACATTTTGTCTTTAGCGACAGTGATATCTTCGGCAATAAGCCCATAGGCGCTAGACACTTCATCGGCACTACCAACGGTAAGCGACTCAAACATTAATTGCGCCACCCCTGGCGCTGTTACCCCACGCAGCGTAAACGGATTGAACTTATCAAAACTCGTGCGCCGGTCCGGATTTGGCAAAGTTAAGGTGCCACCCCGAGGCGCTAGGGGGTTGACATAATCAAAGTGGGGAAACCCCGCGGCATACTTGGGGGTGCCATATTGGGCAATACCCTCGCTGGCTAAGGCTCCCAGCGGGATTAAAGACAGGCCTAGGCACACCAGAAGAGAAGCTGTGAGGGAGCGAAAAGGGGGATAAAGACGAAGCATATGCAACAATTGTAGATAGCAAACCACATTTGATGCAAAGGATCTAAGATGGGCTTTCTCGCTGGCAAAAAAATTCTCATTACTGGGCTCTTGTCTAACCGCTCCATAGCCTATGGCATCGCCACTGCCTGTAAGCGTGAAGGGGCCGAACTCGCCTTTACCTATGTCGGCGAGCGCTTCAAAGAACGGGCTGTTGAATTTGCTAAAGAATTTGAAACTAGCCTCATTTTTGATTGTGATGTTAGTAGCGATGATCAAATTAAAGCCCTATTTGCTGATTTAGGCAAACAATGGCCCCAATTCGATGGACTAGTCCATGCAATTGGCTTCGCCCCACGCGATGCTATCGCAGGTGAATTTTTGGATGGCTTTACGCGCGAAAATTTTCGCATTGCCCATGACATCTCAGCCTATAGCTTTCCCGCCTTAGCTAAAGAAGCGATGCCGCTACTGAGTGCGGATGCCTCGTTGCTTACCCTCACCTATTTGGGGGCAATGCGCGCCGTTCCCAACTACAACCTTATGGGACTAGCGAAAGCCTCCTTAGAATCATCGGTGCGTTATTTAGCCAGCTGCCTGGGACCCAAAGGAATTCGCACTAATGGTATATCCGCTGGGCCAATTAAAACACTAGCCGCATCGGGTATTAAAGACTTTAGCAAGTTACTGAATATCGTTGCCAGTTCCGCCCCCTTGCGCCGTAATGTCACCATCGACGATGTCGGTAATACCGCAGCCTTTTTACTCTCTAATTTAGCGAATGGTATTACTGGCGAAATAATTTATGTCGATTGTGGCTTTAGTCACATTGCCATTGACACAGGGTCTACTTGAAAACCGTAACACTGCGCGAGGCACTCGGTTTTTGGCTTAAGCTCGGTTTTATTAGTTTTGGAGGGCCCACAGGGCAAATCGCAATCCTGCATCAAGAAGTAGTTGAAAAACGCCGCTGGATATCTGAGCGCCGTTTTTTACATGCCCTAAATTACTGCATGGTTTTACCTGGGCCCGAAGCCCAACAACTCGTAACTTATGTTGGCTGGCTCATGCACCGCAACCTAGGCGGAATTTTAGCGGGTAGTTTATTTGTCCTACCCTCCTTATTTATTCTGATTGCGCTTTCGTGGATATACATCCGCTTTGGCCAGGCACCCATCATTGCGGCGATTTTTTTTGGTATTAAGCCAGCTGTCACCGCCATAGTGATTCAAGCAGTTCAACGTATTGGCTCGCGTGCCCTGAAACATCAAGCGCTCTGGTTTATTGCTGCGGCATCTTTCATCGCCATCTTTATTTTCAATTTAGCTTTTCCAATAATCATTATTTTGGCTGCACTAATTGGTATGTGGGGCGGTAAGCGTTACCCCGCAGTATTTGCACTCACCGGTAGTGCCCATGGTAAAAAAGCTGACGGGACAAATGTCCCGGCCTTAATTGATGATGACACACCAATACCCGTACATGCCCGTTTCAATTTAAAAAAATCCATCGTGCACTCAGTTATTGGTCTTGGTCTATGGATTGCGCCAATGATCTTGCTCATAGTGCTATTTGAGTGGAAATCACTCTACCCACAACTAGCGTGGTTTTTTACCAAAGCTGCCCTACTGACTTTTGGTGGCGCCTATGCGGTACTGCCTTATGTTTATCAAGGCGCGGTTGATCAATATCATTGGCTTACTGCGGGCCAAATGATTGATGGACTCGCCTTAGGTGAAACCACGCCTGGGCCTCTCATTATGATTGTGGCCTTCGTTGGTTTCTTAGCGGGCTACGCCCAACATCTTTTTGGTAGCATGAATGCCTTTTGGGCCGGCGCCTTTGCTGCGACAGTGGTCACTTGGTTTACTTTTTTACCGTCTTTCTTATTTATTTTGCTGGGCGCCCCGCTCATCGAATCTACCCATGGCAAGCTCAGCTTTACAGCGCCCCTCACTGCGATCACCGCGGCAGTAGTTGGTGTGATTGCGAATCTTGGACTATTTTTTGCCTATCATGTGTTCTTTCCTCATGGTTTATCTGGCACAATTTCTTGGTTCAGTATCCTGATCTTTATTGGCTCAGCAATTGCCTTGCTACGCTATAAAAAAGGCGTCATGCCGGTTTTAGGCTGTGCCGCATTAGCAGGATTGGCAAGCTTATTATTACCGTAGCACAATAGCGTATGCGCATCGAACCCACCACCATCGAACACCTGCAAGAATGGGTTGGCAAAACTGAAGTTACCCATGACCAAATCACCGTAGCGCCAATCAATTGCTTGGCTGCCGCACTCGATTACCCCGATCTTATTAATCCAGATGAACCTCCTGCTTTGGCTTTGCCCGAACTATGGCATTGGCTTTATTTTCTACCCCATGCTCGCCAAACAGAAATTGGTACTGATGGTCATCCCCAGCGTGGCGGTTTTTTACCGCCAGTCCCCTTGCCAAGGCGCATGTGGGCCGGTGGGCGCTTAGCTTGGCCAAACCCACTTAATCCGTTACGTGTCGGTGATCAAATTGAAAAAGTATCTACTATTGAATCAGTTACCCATAAAGCAGGTCGCACTGGTGATCTCATTTTTGTCTTGGTGCGGCATGTCATTTCGAATCAAACAGGTGTAGCGTTAATTGAAGAACATGATATTGTTTATCGCGATTCACCTGGCAATAACGATAAACCTATTGCCCCAACCCCAGCACCACAAAATGCGCTATGGACTAAAACGATTACGCCCACTGAGGTGTTGTTGTTCCGTTACTCTGCCCTTACCTTTAATGGTCATCGCATACATTATGATCGACGCTATGTTACCGAAGAGGAAGGTTATCCTGGCTTAATTGTCCACGGTCCATTCATTGCAACTTTACTTGTTGACTTAGTGCGGCAAAGCATTCCCAATTGCACTCTCAAGCATTTCGAATTCCGTGCCATTCGCCCTACCTTTGACCTGAATCCATTTACTGTTTGTGCAACTCCCGATGGCAGTAACGATCCTAGTGGTAAAACCATTCAGGTATGGGCACAAGATCATGAAGGCTGGCTGACGATGCAAGCCACTGCAGTTTTAAATTAAATCCTTTTTTAACGATGAAAAATTACTCTGCTGAATTAGCCCACTTCGCTGCAAACTTATCTGCGCAGGCAATTCCTGCCAGCGTCATGAATCGCGCAGAGGATTTATTGGTTGATTGGTTTGGTTCTGCGATTGCCGGTAAAGGTGCTAAGCCGGTAGAAATCATCGCCCAATTTGCCCAAGCAATGGGACCCAATGTAATCAATCCACCCGCATCTTCGGCAGGAACAGCAGAAATTCTATTGACGCGTCAACCTTCCAGTCCTTACTTAGCCGCGATGGCCAATGCCGCCGCCTCACATGTAGCCGAACAAGATGATGTGCATAACGGCTCCGTTTTTCATCCCGCGACCGTAGTATTTCCGCCAGCACTTGCTTGTGCACAAGCCCTCGGTTGTTCGGGGGAAGAATTACTTGTCGCGGCTGTTGCCGGCTATGAAGTAGGTATTCGGGTAGGTGAATTTTTAGGTCGCTCGCATTACAAAGTCTTTCACACCACGGGTACAGCTGGAACCCTCGCGGCAGCGGCAACAGTAGGCCGACTCCTGAATCTCAATCCGGATCAAATGCTCAATGCTTTTGGTTCTGCAGGTACGCAATCAGCCGGACTCTGGGAATTTTTACGCGATGCCGCCGACTCTAAGCAATTGCATACTGCGCATGCAGCAGCAGCTGGTTTAATGTCTGCCTATCTTGCCCAAGCCGGATTTACTGGCGCACAACATATTTTGGAGGGACCGCAAGGTTTAGCCGCTGGCATGTCAAGTGATGCTGAGCCGAGCAAACTCATTGATGGCTTAGGTCAGCGTTGGGCCTTAGCTGAAACTAGTTTTAAATATCATGCCTCCTGTCGGCATACCCATCCGGCTGCCGATGCGCTGCTACAAGTTATACAAAATCATGGTCTACAGGCATCTGATATTGTGCGCATTGAGGCACTCGTTCATCAAGGTGCCATTGACGTATTGGGACCGATAATTGACCCAAGCTCAATCCACCAATCTAAATTTTCAATGGGTACAGTCTTGGCTTTAGCGGCGCACTATCAATTTTTAGGCTTGTCTGAATTTGCCACGCACTATCACGATGAAGCTATTTGTAATTTACGCGACCGGGTCACGATGACGCTTGATCCCGAGGTTGATCAAGCCTATCCTCAACGCTGGATTGGTAAAGTTAAAGTCTACTTAAATGATGGCCGCTGTCTTGAGGGTCGGGTCGACGAGCCCAAGGGTGATCCTGGCAACACGCTTAGTCGCACTGAAATTACCGCGAAAGCCATGCGTTTAGCGCAATTTAGTGGGGGCGCTAGTGCAGCCGAAATGACTCAAGCGCTCACTGCTTTGTGGGAAATTCGCCGCTGCCCCAAAGTAGGCTTCTTCTTAAAACCCGGAATTTAATTTATTTTTCAACCTGCTATTCAGCTATTTAATCCAGAGCCGATCTCATGAATCCCCTTGAAACCACTTTAGCGTTCTGTACCAATTTTTTATTTGTCCCGGGCACCCGCCCTGACCGCTTTCTGAAAGCCCTTAATAGTGGAGCGGGAGGAGTCATTATTGATCTTGAAGATGCAGTTGGCGTTGATGATAAAGAAAAAGCACGCGGCCTGGTACGCCAAGCTTGGACCGATTTTAGTGACCCACAAAAAAAACAGTTAGTGATTCGTATCAATGCCCCGGGCACTCAATTTTATGGCGCCGATTTAGCGCTCGCAGAAGAAATCAATGCGCCGTGTTTGTTGATCCCCAAAAGTGAATCGCGCGACCAAATTAATGGCGCAGCCCAAATTTTACCTACCACTGCCATTATTCCGATGATTGAAACTGCGCTGGGTCTCGATTGCCTCAAAGAAATTGCTAATGCCCAACAAGTTTTACGTTTAGCTTTAGGCAACCTAGATTTACAGGCCGACCTTGGCATGGTGTGTGATGAGCAAGAAAGTGAATTGCTAACTGCACGTTTCCAGTTAGTCTTTCAATCGCGGGTGGCTGAAATTGCCCCGCCGATAGATGGCGTTACACCTAGTACGACCGATGAAAACCGCATTAGTGCTGATGCTGTCCGCGCAAAACGCATGGGTTTTGGGGGTAAATTATGTATTCATCCAAACCAAATCAGTCTAGTACGTAAGGCCTTTGAACCTAGTGCCGCTGAAATTGAGTGGGCTCAGCGCGTCGTGCAAGCGGATCAGGATTCCCATGGCGGCGCAGTCAAATTAGATGGGCGCATGATCGATCGGCCAGTCGTCCTATTAGCACAAAGAACCCTAAGCAAAGCTAAATAGTGCGATTTTGACGCGAAATTGCTGGTAAACACCTATCTTTTCACAGTATTGCTAATGGCAGAATTACAGGGTTAACAATCGGAGACCTACAATGAAATTGCCAATCACGCGCCACCATTTTGTGATGCCAGTGTTATCGCTAATTTTAGGCGTCAGTGCCCTCTCATGCGCAGGCATCGCCTTCGCCCAAAGCAAGGCCGATAATAAATTCCCTGATCGACCCATTAGCTTAATTGTCCCCTTTGCCGCTGGGGGTCCAACCGATATTGTGGCGCGCCTGATTGCAGTGCCGATGGGTAAGTCACTCGGCGAAACGGTCATCGTTGAAAATGTCTTGGGGGCTGGTGGTACGGTGGCCGCTACTAAAGTTGCTAAAGCTAAACCCGATGGCTATACCTTGTTTATTTATCACATCGGGATGGCTACTGCGCCTGCTTTAAACGATAAATTAGCCTATGACCCCATGAAAGATTTCGAATATATCGGCCAAGTAGTCGATGTGCCCATGGTGCTCTTAGCGCGTAAGGATTTCCCGCCCAATAACCTGAAAGAATTAATTGCTTATTTGAAAAAAAATGGGAATAAAGTCACCATGGCCAATGCTGGACCTGGTGCAGTTTCACAATTATGTGGCTTAGTCTTTATGGATGCGATTGGTGTAAAACTGACGACCATTCCTTATAAAGGTACTGGCCCTGCATTCAATGATCTATTGGGTGGGCAAGTGGATTTATTATGTGATCAAACCACCCAAACCTTACCGTTTATTAAGTCGGATAAAGTCAAAACCTATGGGGTCACTACACCAAAGCGGTTGCCCAGCATACCCAATATCCCTACTTTAGATGAAGGCGGTTTAAAAGGCTTTGATGTCAAAGTGTGGCATGGTATTTATGCGCCCAAGGGAACGCCTGCCCCCATACTGAAAAAAATCAACACTGCTTTGAAAGTGGCTTTAAGTGATCCCGCCATTAAAGCGCGCATGGATGAATCAAGTATTGATATTGTGCCGATGGCAAAAGTATCTGAGCCAGGTCTAAAAGATCATCTTGAGAAAGAAATTAATCGCTGGGGCCCACTCATCCGCAAAGCCAATATTCCGGATTAAGCCTAAGATTTAAATTGCTTTATTGAGTTTAGCTGGTAGTAGTTGATTGCTAAACTCAATAAAGCCCACAGGCACAAAAAGGGGTCGATTAAATAGTCCCATAAATTGCTCGACTCATGCCATTGAAATGACCAAGCACATAAAGCCAGTGCAATTGCTATTACCACCATATGCAAGTTCATCCACCAGGCTGTAAGGGCAAATAGCAATACAGCAAGCAAGAAAGTCCACGATCCATAACCCCATGCATAGGGATCAAACATAGTGAAACCTAAGGCTAGCGGATAAAAAATGACTGCAATACAAGCCAAGCTCAGTTTCATCTGAATCGGTAACGCCAATCTTTCATTCAAGAGAAAACTAGACCACAATAAAACTAGTGTGACGACGCTCAAATCGCCAACAATACCCCGCACATAGGCAGCTAAAGGTAGCTCAAGCGGAATGCCAAAATAATTCCAATACTCGCTAGGCAAAAATAAAAATAAAGTTAATCCGCACATCACTGAGAAGCGTTTTAATAACGACCAACTTTGCGTAAAAATGAATTTGCCAGCCCAAATTAATAAGATCGAACAAGTAATGGCCATTTCTAGCAAAGCCAATACTTGCTGACCCGACAATACCGTGAGGGCGTTGATAAGTGCGTTCATGATGGTCTTAAGTCACTGCGCCAAATTTTAAGCCACTCTGCGGGTAGTTGTAGATGACGAATTTTTTTTCTATCCCAGGTATAGACTAAATGCGCATCGCCATTACTATTCACAGTTAAAAATGGGTAAGAAAATTCGCGGCGTTCAGCTGTGGGTAAATTACTATCATCTTCAAGTACAGAAATTAAGCGCCAAGCAGAATATCGTGTTTCTTGCGGAGTGGCCATCAATAAAACCAAACGATGTCGCCCAACTGCTAAATCGTTTAATACTAATAATCTCGTGCCATCGGGTAATTGCACCCCGGTAATTGCAGAATTGGGATTAGGCAACATCAAATCACTAGCCTGTTCCCACCAATAACCAGCTGAATGCGTGATGCTGCTAGGAATTTGGGCTGGACCAGCGCTACGTGCTTGGCGAAATAAAGCCGTAGCTTGTTCAGTCGACTCAATAAAAACGAGGGGCTGTAAGCTTGCCCTACCCGCACTCATCCGTCGCTTATCAATGACACGGTGCGCATCAAGACGCAGGAACTCGCCAAACTTACCAAGTAACTCGTGATAAGAAGGTAAGCCTAAACGACCATCAGCAAAACGGATAGCGGGTGACTTCACTAATGAACTCAGGTTTAGGAAAGGTGAAGTAATTAAGCGGTTTGGGCGCTCCCAATTAATGCCCTCATCGTTAGACACTATCGAACTAATCGAACTGCCAGCCCAACCGCCGATGGATACCGTGACAAAGAAAAGCCGCAAGCGTCCATCGGTATCCCAAGCGGGCACTGGGTTGCCTAATTTAGCGATATAACGCGATAAACCCTTTTCAGCGGTAATGCGATCCATCACCACCGTTGGCTCACTCCAGTTACCTGTTTTTGTATTGAGCATCGAAGAAAGAATCACGACATCCTCCGCTCCCTCTCGGCTTCCAGCGAACCAAAATGCCCTTAAATTACCATCACTTAAAGGAATTAAAGAAGCAGCGTGTACTGATGCTGCCATTGAATTTGCGACCCAAGCTCCAGTCTCTTGTGGATCAAATTTGCTTAGCAACAGATTGGCAGCTGAATTCGTCGGTGCTTTTTCTCTACCTGCTGCTGAGACATCAAATAGGGGCGGCCTAAACTCAGACCATGCCGGTAAGCCCTTTAGATAAACTATGGCGCTCGCTGCAGCAAGCAATAAAGCCATTAAACTGAAAATCCGCTTCATCGACAAGCATCCTTGAGTTGCAGGCTAGTCGCCAAATCAACAGACGGTGCGGCAATCAAATATTCATTAACAAATAAATTTTGGTTAATTTGACCTAACAGAATCGCCAGAATTTCTGCCTCGTTTTGCCGCGCTCGCATTTCACTACGCTGCCCAATTATTTTACAACCGTCACACAAAACCAATTGCTCTGCAGGTGATGCATGTACTGCAAATAAAGGATATTGCTTGCTCAACTGGGACATATTATGAGCTGCATCTTGTTGATAGCCATGAATTCGAGCGCCCGGCATGAGCAATCGATATTCTTCATCTTTAGCTCGATAATCACAGGGCACCCACACATCTTGATTCTGAATTGCTATAAGCGTGCCCGCGCTATAGCGGCCCAAATTCGACTCTAATGGCCAGAGGCCGCTGACAAGTAAGGTGCAGGCAAAAAAACTACCGACTAAGGCGCTTAATTTTGTTGCCTCCCGGCGCCAGAGACCGATTAACGCTGTGCCTGAAGCGGCAGCTAATAAAACCCAATGCCAAAAAGCAAACGGCCATGATAAGTTCCACCCGAACCAAACTAAAGCCAGCACTATCAAAAGCTCAAGCAGTAAGGCAAGCTGAAATCCCCAGCGGGGTAAATGATTCCAATGAATAGCAATGAGGGCGGCTACAGCTGGCATTACAGGCAATAAATAACGTCCCGAACGTTGACTCGGCAAACTAAATATCAAGAAGAAAGTGAGGATAAATAGCCATAAATAAACCTCTTCATTGCTGAGGCGATAACGTTCTCGCCAACTTTGCGCCAAGGTAGAAAGCAAAACAAAAATAAATAAGCCAGCGTTTGCCAAGAACATCACTAGTAGCATCCATAGGCTGTCTGTACCCCACAATAAATCCTTGAAGTAAGAAAAATTATCTGTAGCAAATTTGCCCGCATTCTCGCCAACGACAAATTCTCGCCAAACAGCACCTGGTGCTGGGTCGAACACAAACCACAAGGCAAAAATCGCTAGCGCCAAAAGGCCAATACCAATAATCTTGAAGCTATCGTTACGAATCACTTGCGTAACAGACCCCTGTCGAAAACGCCAGTACCAGAGACTTAAAGCACAGGATGCTGGCACTACATAGGCAAATGATTTATAAAGAAATGCAATGCCAAAACACCCTGCTGCGCAGAATGGGAAAAGCCATTTTGATTCAAAAGCAGCTCTCCCCCAATACAGCAAAGCAAAAAACGGCAAGGTAAGCCAAAACACTTCGGGGGGATCGGTAAGAAAGGGGCGCCCATAGCGATAACTAGCAAAAAAACTCAACCAAATGAATGCTGCTAGACAGCCAGTGCGCCAATCCCGGGTAAAGCGCCTTACTGCTAAGAATAGAAAAAAAGCAGTTAGGCCAGTGTATAAAACACTGGGCCAGCGTAAATTCCACAAAGACCAATGTTGACCCCAGCTACTCGTAGCAATACCTTGCCAAAATAATAAGGGGGGCTTGGTATTTTGCATGCCCGCTAAGGTTGATTGCAGAGGCAACCAGCTCTGCGCATCTGCCGTCATCCGGGCAATATGCATATACACGTATTCGTCACCATTTTTGGGGGCGAAACGACTATCTAAACCAAAAAGATAGGTGAATATAGCCAGAGCCAGTATCAGCCAAGCTGTTCGAATCGATAAATGTCCCCGCATCCCCCTAGTTTATCTAGTTATCGGGTGCGCCTCGAGAAAGACTCTAAACAGGACTAATAGGTTAAATTAAGGGCTAACTACGGTTCGGTTAGCAGTTTTTAGCCGAATCGTTTAGCATCATCAATGCCCCAGATAAATCCAACCCGTCACAATGAAAGGAGTCTTCATGCAATCCGATACACCACGTGAGGTTTCAAAGCTAGAACGTAATTTTGAGCGCTGGTCGATTCCGTTTGGTAACTTACTAGTCTCTATTTTTCATCGGCTGGCTTTATTTGCTATTGGTATGGCTACGGTTTGGTCAGCGGGAGACGCCTTCATTACCATGTTCCAAAAAGGCTTTGCTACCGTTGGTGAGCTGATTTTGCTATTTATTTATTTAGAAATTGGTGCAATGATCGGGGTCTATTTTAAAACCAATCGCATGCCAGTTCGTTTTCTAATTGCTGTGGCTATTACTGCCGTCACACGGCTGATCATCGACATCGTCAGCACGAATCACGAGGCTAATATGCAGATCTTAATTATGGCGGGTGCGATTTTATTATTAGCTTTTTCAAGCGCAATCATTCAATACTCTACCACTGCATTTCCCGATAAAACCGACCCTAGCTAAAACATGCAATTACTCCGTAAGTCAAATGAACGCGGCTATGCTGATCATGGCTGGTTAAAAAGTTTTCATTCCTTTTCTTTTGCGGGATATCACGACCCCCGCTTTATGGGCTGGGGTAATTTAAGGGTAATCAACGAAGATTGGGTTGCAGCTAGCAAAGGTTTCGGCAAACACGGTCATCGAAACATGGAAATAATCACGTATGTACTTGAAGGCGTGCTCGCCCACGAAGATAGCATGGGCAATATCGAAGGTATCCCACCGGGCGACGTACAACGGATGAGCGCTGGTACGGGAGTTACCCATAGTGAATTTAATCATGCGCCAGATGCAACTACCCACCTCTTACAAATTTGGCTTGAGCCAAGCGTGGCAGAAATAGCGCCTAGTTATGAGCAGAAAACCATACCCACCGCTGAAAAAGAGGGGCAGCTACGCTTAATTGCCTCCCCCACTGCAGCTCATAATTCAGTGATGATGACGGCAGATGCCAAACTCTATGCAGGTTTATTTTCTGGTGCGCAAACTGCTGATCTCAAGCTTAATCCCCAACGTAAGGCCTATGTGCATTTAGTTCGGGGAACATTAATGGTTAATGAGCAGATTCTGCAGGCAGGTGATGCCTTACTTATTGCCGAGGAAGATCATCTTCACTTGAGTAATGGGCAGGCTGCTGAAGTACTAGTGTTTGATCTGGCGCCTTAAAAATTATCTGTAAAATCAAACCATGAAATTTCAGGACTATTACGAAACGCTTGGTGTCGCCCGCACCGCAACGCAAGATGAGATTAAACAATCCTACCGTAAACTGGCGCGAAAATACCATCCCGACGTAAGCAAAGAAGCTGGCGCCGAAGAACGCTTCAAACAAGTTGGCGAAGCCTTTGCGGTTCTCAAAGACCCAGAAAAACGGGCGGCCTACGATCAAATGGGTAGCCAATGGAAGAGTGGTCAAGACTTTACGCCGCCGCCCGATTGGAATTCAGGCTTTGAATTCAATGATGGCAATTATGGTGGTGACCAAAGTGAATTTTTTGAATCGTTATTTGGGCGACAAGCACGTGGAGGCCAACGTCAACAAAGACGTAGTGCCAATATGAATTTTAAAGGCCAAGATCATCACGCCAAAATCATGATTGATCTCAACGACTCTTTTCAGGGCGCTAAGCGCAGCATTAGTCTACAAATGCCGACTTATGATGCCAATGGTAATTTAGTCGCGCAAGAACGCAAACTCGATGTCACCATTCCAAAAGGGATTCGCGCTGGTCAAAATCTCCGCTTAGCTGGCCAAGGTGGGCCAGGTATGGGGGAAGGTGGTGCTGGCGATCTCTACTTGGAAATTGCTTTTCATCCGCATCCGCTGTATCGGGTTGATGGTCGTGATATTTATATGGATTTACCGCTTACGCCGTGGGAAGCTGCGCTGGGCGCTAGCGTTACCGTACCCACGCCTGATGGCCCAGTAGCAATGAATATTCCCGCCAACTCGAGTGGTGGTCGCAAACTTCGACTGAAGGGTCGCGGCATTCCCGGTAAAGAAGCTGGAGATCTCTATGCCGTCCTCACCATTACGTTGCCTCCTGCCAATAGCGAAGCCCATAAAGAGGCCTATAGTAATTTTGCTAAAGCATTTGACTTTAACCCACGAGCGTAGATAAAGGGGAAGATGCAATGATTCAAACTAATATCACTATTTTTCAAACGAGCGTGGTCGAAGAAGAAGTGCACATGACCATCGTGGAATTAAGCCAGGCAGCAAGTACCCCTGCAGATGAAATTATGTCTTGGGTTGCTGAAGGTGTTTTAAGTCCAGCAGGGTCGAGTCCTGAAGACTGGCGATTTAGTGGCAACTCCCTCCGCCGCGCCCGTTTAGCAGCCTCTTTAACAAAAGATCTCGAACTCAACACACCAGGAGTTGCTTTAGCACTCGATTTATTAGAAGAAATCGCTGAGTTGCGGGCGCGTATGCACAGGAGTAATCTACTTTGACAGGGCTTTCTTTTTTACCACGGGTGGGGCAGTCGTTTTACTCGCTAAGATAGCATCGGCACGGGCTTTCTGAATTTTCCAATCCTCATAACCGCCCTCGTACTCTCGCCAAAAGCCTTCACCCTCATTCGCAATAATACTGGTCACCACATTATCTAAAAAATAGCGATCATGACTGACAAGGAAAACAGTGCCTTTGTAATCTTGTAATAATTGCTCAAGCAAATCTAAGGTATCGATATCTAAATCGTTGGTGGGTTCGTCTAATACCAATACATTGGCTGGCCGAGCAAATAATCGCGCTAGTAATAAACGGTTCCGCTCGCCGCCCGAAAGCGTGCTCACAGGTGAGTTCGTTCGTTCAGGCGAAAATAAGAAGTCATTTAAATAACTCTTTACATGTTTTCGATTGCCATTAATTTCTACCCACTCACTGCCGGGACTAATGTAATCTTCTAAAGAAGCATTGAGATCAAGGGCTTCGCGCATTTGATCAAAATAGGCCACCTCAATCCGCGTGCCCATGGTTACCGTGCCAGAATCTGGCGTAATTTCTCCTAAAATTAACTTTAGTAACGTTGTTTTACCGGAACCATTAGGGCCAAGCAAACCTACTTTATCCCCGCGTAAAATCGTCGCAGTAAAATTACTTACAATCGGACGATCATAGGCTTTAGAAACAAATTGCAGATCGGCGACAATCTTGCCGCTCCGCTCACCAGCCGAAACCGCTAATTTTACTTGGCCCATCGCATCACGGCGCTCTGCTCTGCTTGCGCGCAATTTTTCTAGACGTCCGATGCGGCTGATACTTCGTGTTCTGCGCGCCTCAACCCCTTTGCGAATCCATACTTCTTCTTGGGCTAATAACTTATCTGCCCTAGCATTAGCAAGTGATTCAGACGACAGCTCATCTTCTTTGAGTTTTTCATAGGCCGTGAAGTTACCAGGATAAGTACGAATGATGCCGCGATCGAGTTCAATAATTTGAGTACAAACGGCATCCAAGAAAGCCCGATCATGGGTCACCAACAAAATAGCGCCATTAAAATCGTTTAATAAACTTTCAAGCCAGCTAATGGAATCTAAATCTAAATGATTAGTAGGCTCATCTAACAGCAAAACATCGGGCATTGCTACTAAGGCTTGCGCTAAAGCAACCCGCTTTTTATTCCCGCCCGATAAGGTATCAATTTGCGCCTCAGGGTCTAAATGCAAACGATCTAAGGTTTCATGTACGCGTTGCTCCCAATTCCAACCGCTAATAGCCTCTAGCTTCGACTGCAATTCATCAAGCCGGTGGTGAGCAGCATCGTCCCATTCTCCTACACTCAATTCTTCGTATTCTTCACGTAAGGCTTTAGCGATAGCAACGCCCTCTGAAACCACGGTAAACACCGTTTCGTGGGCCTCAAAAATTGGCTCTTGAGCAACGTATGCCATACGCAGACCTTGCTGATATTGCAAGGTTCCGTCATCAAGCTTCTCTAGGCCTGCCAGGATTTTTAAGAGGGAGGACTTACCTGTGCCATTACGGCCAATTAAGCCAACGCGCTCACCCGCTTCTAAGGAAAAAGCAGTGTTTGCTAGTAAGTCAACATGGCCAAAAGCCAGTTTTGCATCAGTCAGTACGATTAAAGCCATGGCGCATTATCGTCGGTTTACTAAATCCAGTGCTAAAGCTTCCGCAACCTTAATCCCATCGACGCCAGCCGATAAGATCCCGCCAGCGTAACCTGCGCCCTCCCCGGCGGGATATAAACCCTTAATATTGATACTTTGATAGTTTGCGCCACGCGTAATACGCAGTGGTGCTGAAGTTCGTGTTTCAACACCAGTAAGCACAGCGTCGGCCATTGAAAACCCCTTAATTTGCTTTTCAAAAGCTGGTATTGCCTCCCGAATTGCTTCGATTGCATAAGCCGGTAAGCTCGTCGACAGATCGGTGAGATGAACACCCGGTTGATAAGACGGTAAAACGCTACCAAACGCTTTAGATGGCCTGGCAGCTAAAAAATCACCCACCAACTGGCCTGGCGCCGCATAAGTCGAACCACCCAAAACGTAAGCATTAGCCTCGATTGAACGTTGCAACTCCATGCCCGCTAAAGGATGAATGGGGCCAGAGCCTAATTCAGTCGCTGGTAAAAAATCAGCGGGCGTAATTCCAACGACGATACCGGCATTTGCATTGCGCTCATTACGTGAGTATTGACTCATGCCATTCGTAACCACGCAATGGGGTTCGGATGCTGCTGCCACAACCATGCCACCAGGGCACATACAAAAACTATATACCGTACGACCATTTTTGGCGTGGTGAACTAATTTGTAATCGGCGGCGCCAATTAATGAATTACCAGCATGCGGGCCTAAACGCGCGCGGTCAATCAGTGATTGCGGGTGCTCAATGCGAAACCCGACAGAAAAGGCTTTGGCTTCCATAAACACGCCTGCTTCAAACAAGACCTTAAAAGTGTCACGTGCGCTATGGCCTAAGGCCAATACAACATGATTTGCCAAGACCTCCTCCCCACCTTCTAATTGCACCGCTTGAATCGCCTGAGCTTCGATGCGAAAGCCCACAACTTTACTCACAAAACGAATTTCACCGCCTAGGCGAATAATTTCTTGGCGCATTTTTTCTACTACACCAACTAAGCGGAAGGTACCAATATGCGGTTTAGCCACATATAAAATTTCTGCAGGAGCGCCAGCCCGTACAAACTCTTCCAATACCTTCCGCCCGTAAAAATGCGGGTCTTTAATTTGGCTGTAGAGCTTCCCATCTGAAAAGGTGCCGGCCCCCCCTTCGCCAAATTGCACATTTGATTCTGGATTTAAGGTATTTTTTCGCCAGAGAGCCCAGGTATCTTTTGTACGCTCGCGCACTGGCTTACCGCGCTCAAGGACGAGCGGCTTAAACCCCATTTGCGCTAAAACTAGGGCAGCAAAAATACCGCAGGGCCCAAAACCAATTACTACGGGGCGCTCGGCATTGTCTTGTAAAGCCTGCGTAACAAAGTGATAACGAGTATCGGGTGTTAAACGAATCTGCTGATCACCGGTAAAGGTTTTTAATATCGCCTGCTCATCGCTCACCGCAACATCAACGGTATAGATGAATGCCAGGCCAACATTTTTCCGCGCATCGTAACTACGCTTAAAAACGGTGAATTCTGGCTCTACAGATTCATTCAGTTTCAGGCGTTGAATAATTTTCTTGACCAAGTCTTCGGCGGAATGGTCAATAGGTAGGCGCAGTTCAGTAATTCGAATCATTAGGGGCTATTTAACCATTCTTTGGCATACTCAACAGATGAAACTCGTAATTCAATCATGGCAAGAAGCCGGAGTCCTAGCGACCAGAGTACGCCATGCAGTCTTCGTAGAAGAACAGCATGTCCCTCTTGAATTAGAGCTAGATAGCATTGATTCCCGCGCCTGGCATGCACTTGCCTACCTGGATGGAGTCTGCGTAGGAACTGCTCGTCTATTTACAGAAAACGATCACTGCCATATCGGTCGTATGGCAGTATTAGCACCTTACCGTCGACAAGGCCTGGGAAGTGCGTTATTGTCCACTCTTATGCAATACGCCCAAGCACACAATATGGGCACCATTTATCTCAACGCTCAAGTATCGGTAATACCCTTTTATGCCAAATTCCATTTTATTCCTGAAGGCGCCATTTTTAATGATGCTGGCATTCCCCATCAAACGATGCGCTTAAATTAACCAGCATGGCTCTACGCGCAACGATTCATAAAGTCGAACTTCATCTTGCCGATGCCGATCGTAATTATTATGCAAGTCATTCCCTAACCATCGCTAAACATCCTTCAGAAACTGACGAACGCATGATGGCGCGTTTAATCGCATTTTCACTGTATGCACAAGAAAATTTAGTCTTCAGTAAAGGACTTAGCGATACTGATGAGCCCGATATTTGGGTCAAAGATTTAACCGATGCGATTCAGTTATGGATTGAAATTGGTCAACCGGAAGAGCGCCGTATATTGAAAGCCTGTGGTCGCTCAGATCAGGTCGTTGTTATTTGTTATGGGGGTCAAGCAAGTAAAATTTGGTGGCAGGGAATTCAGCATAAAGTGACACGTGCGCAAAATCTGCAAGTCATCGCTTTACCTAAGGAAGCCATTGAAACACTTGGCAAGTGGGTTGAACGCGGCATGACCGTCCATGTCAATGTACAAGATGGCGAAATGCTCATCTCGACAGATCAAGGGCAGATTAACTTAAACCCTGAACTCTGGTATCAGGGTAAAACTAAATAATCTAAGCACAACATCTACAAGCTTAACGATCAAGCTGGTCATTCATTTTCAAATTAAGTTCGCGGGCGGTTTCAAGCAAGCCTTCATAGCCAGAGCGTAAATGGGCGGGTAAATCGACATCACCAATCATCGATCCTATGGTTTCAGTCAAGCTATATAAAATGCCTTTAGCGGCGCTAGTTGCAATGTTCTGACTCGCAATGAGATCACCAACATGCTTAACGGCAGCATCGAGATCTTCAAATTTTGGCGTTGGGTTTGACACAGAGTTCCTTATTGATTTGCTTTTACCTAGTTTATCAGTCCCAGCCGATAAAATACAATGCTGTAGTATAAAACTCCTCCAGCGTAGCCCTACTTCATGAACCTTACCCTTGCTTAAAGCCCAAAAACAGTACCTTGCTAGCATCTTGATGGCCAGCGTAGGGGCCGTGCTTTTTTCAGGCAAAGCTGTCATCATTAAATATGCCTACCGCTATGGTGTTTCACCTGAAGCGCTTTTAGCGCTCCGGATGCTGCTTGCATTACCGATGTTTTGGTGTGTCTACTGGTTCTTCTCTCGTAATAATAAAAAATCACCGCTTTCGAAAACAGATTATCTTAAATTAATCGGCCTTGGTTTTATTGGTTATTTTTTTTCAAGCTATCTAGATTTTCTCGGGCTGCAATATATTTCTGTAGGCCTAGAGAGAATTCTTTTATACCTCACACCGACCATTGTTATTCTCATCTCCTATTTTTTTATGCAAAAAAGAATCACTCGCTTACAGTGGTATGCGATGGTCATAGGCTATCTTGGGGTCATGCTAGTCTTTTTACAAGATGTCGGCACTAAAGGAGATAGCGCTTGGCTCGGGGCGCTTCTTGTATTTGGTAGCACCTGTATGTATGCAGCGTACTTGATTTCTGCTGGTGAGATGGTGAACCGCATTGGAAGTATGCGTCTAGTAACTTATGCCACATCCGTTTCCGCCATATTTAGCGCAATTCAAATCGGCTTCCATCAGCCTAGTGCCTTATTTACGCAGCTGCCCCAAGTGTATTGGTTGAGCTTAGTGAATGCCAGTATTTGCACAGTCATTCCGATGTTTTTAATTATGCTTGCCATTCAACGGGTTGGCTCTTCAGTAACTGCACAAGCGGGCATTTTGGGGCCCCTAGCAACAGTCTTTATGGGTTGGTATTTTCTGGATGAAACAATGTCACTAATGCAGATTTTTGGCATGGCTCTTGTAGTAGTAGCCATGTGGTTACTAGTGCGCAACCGTGAAGCGATTACAAGCTAATTCCTAGCCAAGCGCTAACTCAGCAACCTGTAAGTTCTGCGCCACCTGAGCAGCGATCTCAAATGAATGCAAGCGCGCCTGATGATCAAAGATTTGACCTGTCATCATCAATTCATTTGCTCCGGTACGATCAATTAGATCTTGTAGCCCGGCCTGCAGAGTACTCGGCGAACCGACGACAGTGCAAGCTAGCATTTGCTCAATCGCTGCCATTTCATGAGGCTCACAAAATGCGGTGATGTCATCAATTGGGGGTGGTAATTGACCGCGGGTATTGCGCCTCATGCGCACAAAATTTTGCTGCAAAGAGGTAAACAAATAATTTGCCTCCTCGTCAGTGTCTGCGGCAACGATATTAACGCCAATCATGACATGGGATTTTGCTAATTGTGCGGAAGGTTTAAAGCCTGCTTGATAAGTACGCACTGCATCTAATAAATAATCTGGCGCAAAATGAGAGGCAAATGCATAAGGCAAACCAAAGTGTGCGGCTAGTTGCGCACCATAAAGGCTAGAACCTAAAATCCATAAAGGCACTTCCAAGCCCATGCCAGGAATGGCTCGCACTGCCTGCCCTATAGAGTCAGCAGCAAAATACTGTTGCAATTCCAATACATCGTGTGGAAAGCGATCATCGCTACCCATTAAATCGCGACGCAAGGCGCGAGCAGTCAACTGATCAGTACCTGGTGCACGACCCAAGCCTAAATCAATCCGCCCCGGAAATAAAGAGGCCAAGGTACCAAACTGTTCGGCAATGATCAGTGGCGCATGGTTCGGCAGCATAATGCCGCCTGAACCGACCCGTATTGATGATGTACCACCAGCTACGTGGGCAATCACTACTGCTGTAGCTGAACTCGCATTGCCAAGCATATTGTGATGCTCAGCCAACCAAAAACGGGTATATCCCCAGCGTTCAGCGTGTTGCGCTAAGTCGCGCGAATGATGCAGCGCATCGGCGGCTGTCGCGCCCTGCGGAATGGGGGACAAATCTAAAATTGAATAAGGAAATGGCATTAGGGACTAATCTACTTTGGCACCAGATATTTTGACTACTTGCGCCATCTGCTCATAATTACGCCGTAATAATTGGTTTAATTCATCGGGCGTCATAGTACCTGCCTCAATGCCTTGTGCTTTAAAACGCTCACTTATCTCCGGCCGCTTCATTAGCTGAGTAATATCTAAAGAAATTTTATTGATGACTTCTTTTGGTGTCGCTGCAGGCGCCAATAACGCAAACCAACTATCAAAAACATAGCCTTTAAGGGTATTGTTGATGGGTAATACTCCAGGCACAAAGGGCGATGGTTTTTCTGTAGTTACACCGAGAAAACGAATTCGGCTATCTTTGGCAAATGGTAAAGCAGAAATATTCGCAGCGATAACGGCTTGAGAGCGACCCGCTAAAAGTTCATTGATCGCTTCGCCAGTTCCCTTGGTCGGAATATGGGCCATATCCAAGCCAGCTAATCCAGTAAAGTAAGCCATAGCCAAGTGCGAAGCACTGCCATTGCCAGCGCTCGCAAAATTAAATTGTCCGGGTTTTGATTTCACTAAAGCAATAAATTCTGCGACGGTCTTGGGTGGAAAATCTGCATTCGTCATCAATACATATCCGGTATTACCAAGATACGCTGCGCCCGTAAAGTCCTTCAACGGGTCGTAAGGCATTTTTGAAAAAAGTGAACCATTGATGTTGTGGCTTGCAGCCGCAACCACCAAGGTATAACCATCAGGAGCAGACTTCGCCACCAAGTTGGTGCCAACGGTACCGCCTGCACCGGCGCGATTTTCTACTATTACAGGTTGGCCAGAAACGCTAGCCAGCTCATTTGAAAAAGAACGCGCTAACAAATCTTGCACCCCTCCGGCAGAAAAGGGCACTACTAGCTTGACAGGGCGCGATGGCCAAACATCAGCAGCATTGGCGTGGAGACTAAAAAAAGCCAAAATCATCAGTAGAAAAGTTCGCATAGGCTCTACAGTAGCAGAAATCAGCTATCTTGTAATGATGGATCCGGGTTTAGTACAAATTCTCTTATTTGCGGGTCTGGGCGACAAATTTCAATATGACTACTGGCCCAATTGCTATAAGCATTACTACACATAGCGTTGGTAGCTCATGAATCATTAGAGGCATTTTTATTTGGCGCTGTTAATTGAGATGAAATCACTATGCCTGCGACAATTAAACCAAAGGCGGCAGCATGAAATAAATGCGGCATATCACCTAAAATGGCTGCGGCAAAAAGAGCAGTAAACAAAGGAATTAAATTCCCAAAAAATCCAGCAATATTTGGACCTGCAATAGCCACTCCGGCACCCCAACAGCGATACGCAATCAGGGCTGGTCCTAAGCCACAAAAAATAAGTAGGGGCCAAGATAGGGTCGAACTTAAATCGATTTGTGATCGCCCCAAACTAAACTCAAGGGAGGCAAATAAAAATGACCAAATTAAACCTAAAACAATTTGCGCTAATAAAAATTCAGTCCAGCGCCATTGCTTTTCAGGGCTTTTGCCAGGCTTACTGAGCATCCAGCTGTAACACGCCCACAACAAAGTGGCTGCAACCATTAACATATCGCCTGGCACAAACTCCAAGGTTAAAATGCCATCTAAATCGCCACGAGATAAAACAACTGTAACCCCAATAATTGATACAACTGCACCAAGCATTTGCCATAGGTGAATTCGATTTTGATAAAAAATGGAACCTACTAATAGCATCCAAATGGGCATACTGGCACCAATTAAAGTGACGTTAAGGGGCGAAGAAGTTTCAAGGGCAATATATAAAAAAGCGTTATAACAACCCACGCCCAATAAGCTTAAGGTGAAAAAACGTTTTTTATGCTGCCACAGTGGGCTTTGCGGTAATAAAATTTTCCAGCCAAATGGCATTAATACAGCAGCAGCGATCATCCAGCGAAATAAATTGAGTAGCGCAGGTGACAAATGCCCGACAAACCAACGTCCAACAATCGCGTTACCGCCCCATAAAATAGTAGCCAGCACTAGATAAGTGACGGCAGTTAACGTTAAGTGATGACGAGATGAAGGCATGTTAAAAACCGCCCGAAGGCGGTTGTGTTAATAATCAAAAGGTAATTTTTGAACCGAATTACTTAGCCAAGGCTTTAGCAGCTGAACCAATAATAACGAGCGACCAGCCTTGTAGTACTAATTCAATTGCAATTAGCATCCCAGGAACCCAAAGGCTAGAAGAAGGCCAACTACTCATAATTAAGGCAGCAAGGATGATGGATATCAAACCAGAAACTACCGCCCATACCCAACCATTCATCAGGCGGTGCTGAAAGGCTTGAAAAATACGTAATAGGCCAGAAAAGAAAAAGAAAACCGCCAACCAAAGTGTTAATCCAGCCAGGCTAGCTAAGGGGAAAAAACAAACATATAAGCCAGCAACAATGTAAAGAATCGACATTATCAACTGAATACCAACCGACTTCCAGCCATGTGATTGCATCGCGTGATAGCCCTGTAATAAACCAGCAGCAATCGCGAAACCACCCAAAACGCTAACTGAGATGAGCGAAAACACGGTTTGTCCAAAAAAACCAATAGTGCCTAAGACCAACATCATCACGCCCAAACCAATCAGTAAATTTGCATTATGTGCAACTTTACCAAGTACGGTAGCTTGCAACGTAGTGAGTTGAGGGGTTTGTGTGCTTGTCATGACTTTCCTTAATTAATCTTAATGAATAGGTATCTTACTAGGTAATGTGGATCTATTTCTCTGCCACGAAATTTTTATCTAAAAATAGTTGTACTCCATCAAACATTAACATACGATTTTTTTCCATAATGATCGAGTGCGTGCCTTCACTAATTTCCAATAATATGCGATAGGGTGTATTAGTTAATTGCTTAAAATATTCCTGTAGCATATAACTAGGTAAGTCAGCATCCCATTCAGCATGAACCAGCATGACTGGGACTGTAATTTTCTTAGGATCATAAAGGGGCTTACCTACCGCCCAAAATTCACGTGTATCTTGAACTGTGCCGTTAGGGGCCCGCAATTTTTTTGGATTTTGATTTTTCCCCCAAGGATCTGTTTCAAAAGTGGCATCAGCCCACTTCTCAAACCAACCTGCCGGCATTAAGGTTGCTTGCGCATACTCGGGAACTCCAGCAGATTTGCGGCTCCTAGCGTCCTCTACACTGACTACCCGATAAGCCCCTAAGGCACCGCCCTTGTCTGTTAGCGCCGCCCCGCCTTGTCGCAACCACTGGGGAGCATACAAGACGAGTTTATTTACTTTCTGATTATTTTCAGCAGTGTATTTACCCATAATAGTCGTGCCCCAAGACCATCCCAGTAAATTCATTTTATTAATCGCCCGTTTTTTTAAAATAAAATTTACGGCGCTACTAACATCACTAACAGCAACCTCAGTACGCACCAAAGGTGGATTCTGCTCTGCAGGTAAATCTAACTCGGCCGGACGGGTTGATTTGCCATATCCCCTTAAGTCAACTAACCATACATCGTAGCCACGTTCAGCGATATATTCCATCCACGAGATGCCACCTAAACTTAAATCAAAGGCAGTTTCTGAGGGATAGGTAGAGCCGTGTACATATAGCAAGGTCTTATCCGGGCTAAATTGCTTCATGCCTTCTGGATGTTTATTGCGTACGTATAAAGAGATACCCGGAGTATCACTGGGCACCATATATTCAGTCATCACTAATTTAGGTGCTGCGCTGACCTGCCAGGATGAAATTAGGAGTACCGAAAAAAGAATGAGCAAACGCTGACTAATTTTATGCACTATGCCTCCCCTATTAGTATTAATTTTAATAAGTTCAGAATACCACGGGGAAATTAGGGGGCTGGAAATGGCCTCATCGAACGATAAACTTCGCGACGCGAGCGTTTACTTAAGACTAATTGCCACAATTGACCTTGACGCGAACGAAAAAAACCAGCGCATGACAGTAGATAGTAAGACCACATCCGATAAAAGCGCTCACTGTATTCACTTGCAACCTGCGGCCAAGTTTGGGCAAAGTTAGCATACCAAGCAAGTAAGGTTTTATCGTAATCTTGTCCAAAGTTATGCCAGTCTTCAATTAAAAAACGGCCGTCTAACGCGCTTGTAAGTTCTGCTGAACATGGAATCTTGCCGTTAGGAAAAATATAACGATCAATCCATGGGTCAGTGCGGGTAACCTCTACATCACTACCTATGGTGTGTAATAAAAATAACCCATCATCTTTTAATAGCCGCTTGGCAGCATCAAAGTAGGCAATGTAATTTTTTTCGCCCACATGCTCAAACATCCCAACGGAAACAATCTTGTCAAAGGTGCCCTGTAAATCACGATAATCAATTAGCTCAATTGTGACGGGTAGCCCAGCGCAGCGCTCTTGCGCTAATGCCTGCTGCTCCTTAGAAACCGTAATGCCAATTACTTCTACGCCGTAATTTTTAGCTGCATAGGCAGCTAAACCACCCCAACCACAACCAATTTCTAATAATTTTTCGCCAGGCTTAAGTTGTAATTTACGACAAATCATTTCTAATTTGTCATCTTGGGCTTGCGCTAAATTACTGGCCTTCTCCCAATAAGCGCAGGAATACATCATCCGTGGATCAAGCATTCGTTCAAAAATATCGTTACCAATATCATAGTGTTGCTCACCAACCTGAAACGCGCGTTCTTTAGATTGCAAATTAAATAATTTCGCGCGTAAGACTTCCCCAACCATTCGCACACGCGCAAAACCGCGTACAGTTTCATTGAGATCTTTGCTGAGCAAGCGACAAATCATTTCATCAAGCTGTGCACAATCCCAATACCCATCCATATAAGATTCGCCCAAGCCGAGCGACCATTTAGACAAAATCGCATCGTATACCTTAGGGTTATGGACTTGAATATCCCATGGGTTTGAGCCATTGATTGCAATCCCACAATGCGAAAATAACTCCACCAAAACGGGGGGAGGCGCACTCTGCTCGGTTAGGTATGGCTGACTAATAGAATTCATCATTAAATCAACAGATTAGACTAGGCAAGTTAATATTCTATAAACATTCTACAATCGATTTTTATATTTTTAAAGCAAAACGATGAAACAGCGTTATTCCCATATTGCTATTTCCCTGCACTGGATTATGGCAATAGTGGTACTGACGACCTGGACCATAGCCCAAATTGCAGCTGGCATGCCCGTAAGCCCCGATCGCATTTTGGCCATTAGCTGGCATAAATGGCTTGGGTTGACTGTTTTATGGCTGGTTTTTGTACGCCTCTTTTGGCGCGCAACGCATCCAGCCCCAGAATTAGCTGTTCGCCTACCCGCCTGGCAAGAACGGATCATGCAACTCACCCACTTAGCCCTCTATTTACTAATGATTACCATCCCCATCGTTGGCTGGCTAATGAGCTCTGCTAAAGGCTATACCGTCAACTATTTTGGGCTCTATGAATTACCTGACTTAGTTTTAAAAGACAAAGCAACTGGGATCTTGCTTAAACAAACTCATGAAATTTTAGCTAATATATTAATTAGTTTAGTTGCCCTGCATGTGCTGGCAGCCTTAAAACACCATTTCTGGGATAAAGATGGCCTACTTAAACGAATGTCGTTTTTTAAATAAGGCAGCAGGCCGGTTAAAAATGCAATTTTTACGCTTATCGTTTTTAAAATTAAGGGGAATCAACGCCTTTGCATACATTGCATTCATGCTATTTTCTGCTCACGCTCTAGCAATTGAATTTAATGCCATTGATACCGCCAAAAGTAAGATTAATTTTACGAGTAAATTAATGGGCTCCACTATTAATGGCAGCTTCGATCAGTTTGGTGGCGTAGTTAATTTTAATCCGGATAATCCGGAAAAAGCTAAAGCAGATATCTGGATTGCATTGGCTAGCTTTAATGCTGGTGGCGATGAGTTACGAGATGAAGCGCAAGGCAAAGAGTGGTTTAACAGCAAAGTTTTTCCGCGGGCGCAATTTGTCTCTGAAGCCATTAAAAAATTAGGTGCTAATAAACTCGAAATCAAGGGTAAGCTCACCATTAAAAACAAAACCCTACCTCTAATCATGGTAGCCGACTATCAAGCCCAAGGTAAGCAAATGATCTTTAACGGTAGTTTTGAATTAATGCGTCTCAGTTATGATTTGGGAGCGGCAGCCTGGGCCGATACCAAATCCGTCGCCAATGAAGTCCCAGTCAAGGTTCACTTAGTTTTAAACCCCAAATAAGCCAGTCTGCTTCCCCATCTATTTAATTAACATCGGAGAAATCAATGAAAGTAACGTTATTTAGCAAGTCTGTAGCCGCCATTGGCTTAGTATTTGGCCTCAGCATTCACGTGAGCGCCGCGCCTGAAACTTATACAACAGAAGCAAACCATACTTTTGCCGAGTTTTCTTATAACCATCTTGGTCTATCTACTCAAACCAGCCGCTTTAATACTGTCAGTGGCACGATCACGATTGATCCAGCCGCAAAAACCGGTAAAGCAGATATTACGATCGACACTAAGTCAGTCGATACAAGCTCTAGCGCTTTTAATAGTCATATTCAAGCTGAAGACTATTTATCCACCACACAGTTTCCAACTGCTACCTTTAAAGCAGATAAATTTACTTTCTCAGGTGAAAAATTAACCGGTATGCAGGGCACTCTTACCTTAAAAGGTGTTAGCAAGCCTGTATCACTTGAGGTCACTAACTTTGATTGCAGAAAACATCCTATGTTTGGGGTAGATTTTTGCGGCGCTAATGCCATTACAAAAGTAAAACGCTCAGAATTTAATATGGGCAAAAATGTACCTGCAGTAGGCGATGAGGTCACGATTCGAATTGCTATTGAGGCAAAAAAAGGTTCTTAAGGACTCAAATAAAGCCTACTAATACAATGGTAGATAATAAAAAGCCGCTACTCAATGCTAGCGGCTTTTTTATTAAAAGCTAATCTCTATAATGTACCGATGAATCTGATCCGCCCAATTCTTGACCACCCGCTGTGGGTGCTGCTAATCACCTTTGTAGCTCTCGCGGCAGCAGTATCGCTGGGCGCAGCCCTTCGACGCATTGAATTTAAACGCAATCCTCGAAGTACCACTGATGCCTCTATTGTGCAAAATGCCACACTCACTTTATTGGCCCTCATGATTGGCTTTACCTTTTCAATGTCAATTAATCGCTATGACCAACGCAAACTTTACGAAGAGGCAGAAGCAAATGCTATAGGTACCGAATATTTACGCGCTGATCTATTACCCACTGCAGCTGCTTCCGAGGCAAAATTGCAACTCAAAAAATACTTGCAATATCGGATCGCTGAATACCAAGCCCTAAATCCCACTGAAATTCAAAAACTGAGCATCGAAGTATTCCGCCAACAAAACCTGCTTTGGACCACAATTCTGCCTGTAGTAAAAGCGCAGCAAACGCCAATTAACGCCTTAGTCGCAACGGGCATGAATGATGTGATTAATTCTGCTAGCGATACCGAAGCTGCGTGGCTTAATCGCATACCCCCTGCCGCTTGGACTTTACTGTTTATCATCGCTATTTTTGCAAGTATCGCAGTAGGTTTTAGCGCCACTACTTTTAGAGCTAATCGCATCCTTTTTTTATCGATCCCCTTTGTCGTCTCAGCCTCATTTTTTCTGATTGCTGATATTGATGGCCCGCGCCACGGCATTATCAAAGTTTTGCCCGTCAATTTAATCAGTCTTGATCTGCAACTCAACAAACTTTAATTATGAATCTACCTGACATCGATTTCGCTGGTATACAAAATATTATTCTCACTGCCTTAACGGATATTGGCTTAAAAATTGTTGCAGCGATTTTATTTTGGTTTATTGGGCGCGCTTTAATTAGTTTTACAGTCAAGTTAGTACGCGCATGGATGGAAAAAAGGGTTTTAGACCCAACCGTTGAAAACTATGTTTCCGCAGCAATTTCAGTAACTCTGAATATTCTGCTGATCATTGGCATCTTAGGCAATTTTGGTCTCCAAACGACTAGCTTTGCCGCGCTATTCGCCACCCTTGGCATTACCATTGGCGCAGCCTGGGCCGGATTATTAGCAAACTTAGCGGCTGGTATTTTTCTCATTGTCCTGCGGCCATTCAAAGTGGGCGACTATGTCATTGCAGGCGGCATTAATGGCAATATTAGCTATATTGGCCTCTTCTCCACAACCATAACTACCTCGGATAACGTCGCAACAATCATCGGTAATAATAAAATTTTTGGCGACACAATTCAAAACTTTAGTAGTAATTCGTATAGGCGGTTAAATCTTAAAGTGCAGCTCACTAGCGGGGTAGACTATCAAGCTGCAATTGCTTTGCTACGTGAAAAAGTAGCCGCTATACCGGGTGTACTCCCTAACCCAGCTGTAGTGATCGATATTGGAGATCTGAATTTAGTAGGTCCAGTCTTAGTCGTACGTCCTTGCTGCAGCGCATTGGATTACACACCAGTCCATTTTGCAACCAATAAAGTCATTTTAGAAACATTAGAAAAAGCTGGATTTACCCCAAAAATGTCGGGGCAAAATTTCTTAATCAATCAATAAATTTAATCTAACTTTGCGCCGGCCTGCTTAACAACTTTAGCCCAGCGAGGGGTTTCAAGCGTCAAAAATTTAGTGAATTGATCGGCGCTCATAAAAGCTGGCTCAGCGCCCTGAGCAATCATGCGCTCCTGAATCGCTGAAGTTTCAAGAGTCTGCTTAAATGCATTACTCAGTTTTTGAATAATTTCAGGCGGCGTATTACGTGGCGCAAGTATTCCATAAAATCCAACTACCTCTAAATTAGCAACGCCTGTTTCAATAACAGTTGGTACATCGGGTAACGCAATGCTTCTCGTTTTACTAGTTACTGCTAACACTTTAATTTTGCCTTGCTTGGCGTAATTAGCCACTTGTGGAATTGATTCAGCCATAAATTGCACATGTCCAGCCATCAAATCAGTAAAGGCTGGAGCACTTCCTTTGAAAGGAATATGGACAATGTCAATGCCAGTTTCATGTTTAAGCATTTCAGGAACCAAATGAGAAATGCCACCATTTCCCGCTGAGCCATAATTGAGCTTGCCAGGATTGGCCTTAGCGTAAGCGATAAATTCCTTGAGGGTTTTGACAGGCACTTCGTTATTGACAATTAAGCCAAGGGCTTGTTGGGCTGTACGAGCCACGGGTTGAAAATCCGTCAGCAAAATGTAGGGAGGCGGTGTGTAAATAGCTGGGTTAATGACCATCGTGCCTGTGTTCGCGAGCAATAATGTGTAGCCATCTGCAGGCGCTTGGGCGACAAAAAGTGCGCCTACTGTGCCCCCGGCCCCCGCTTTGTAATCAACTAGCACAGGCTGCCCTAAGATACCCTGCAACTTGTCAGTTAAAAGCCGGATATGGGCATCCAACGGCCCACCAGCTGGAAAACCAATCACAATTTTGATTGGTTTGTCAGGAAAAGCTGCTTGAACATTGCATGCAAGCCCTAAGCCAAAACTAGCTAACAAAGCACACACCAATGATCGCAAGAAAGGGGATCGCTTCATAGCCACTATCTTAACTAAAAATTACGCTTGGATGGTTAAAATGAGTCATGATTATTAAAATAGATGAAGCAGACCTAGGGCCCAGCAAATCCGAGCTCAAACGCCAAATGATCCAACGTCAAAAATTGGCTGAGGTACTATCCGAGCTCAGTAGCGATGCGCTAAATAGCATTCCCATCGAAGATAGCTTGCGCGCTGAAATTGCTGAAACTAAAAAGATCAAGACCTTTGGGGCGATCAAAAGACATAAACAGCATTTGGGCAAGTTGATGCGCTTTTTAGATGAGGCTGATATTGCTGCCATTCAGTTACGCCTAGACGCAATTCAAGGGCTCAGTCGCGCAGAAACCGCAAAAATGCATCGCTTCGAAGCAATGCGCGATAAACTCATCGCTGATGACAGCGCACTAACGAAGCTAATAGAACTCTACCCGACTTTAGAAATTCAAAAGATGCGAAACCTTATCCGTAGCGCCCGCAAAGAGAAGGAGCTCAATAAACCCCCAAAATCGTATCGAGAAATTTTTCGCTTACTAAAAGAGTCAAGCGAAAACTAGCCTAAAAAGGCTAAGCAAAAATCTTACTGCTGTTCAATTCCCGCATCTTTAATTGCCTTAGCCCACTTGATTGTTTCAAGGGCATTGCGCTTAGCTAAAGCACCTGGTGGACCTGGTTCGGCTTCGAAGCCTAAGGAAGCAAAGCGCTCTTGAATATCCTTGTTACGAGCGGCTTGATTCAAGGCTTCATTGAGTTTTTGAATAATCGCGGGCGGTGTTTTGGCTGGGGCATAAGCGGCAAAATAAGCAATAAATTCATAGCCTTTAATACCTAAAGCTTCATTTACTGTGGGCAACTCAGGAATCGCTTTAGAGCGCTTTAAGGAAGTAACCGCCAGACCGCGTATTTTTCCAGCTTGCACTTGAGGCAATGTCACAGCAAAGTCGGCAGTAAACATCATCACTTGACCGCCAATTAAATCGGTCATCGCATTAGGACCGCTTTTATAGGGCACATTGATCATCTTCACACCTGTCATCGAGGCTAAAACAGAGCTTGAAACTAACTGAGAAGTGCTGGCGCTAGCAAAAGTGACTTTGCCAGGAGAATCTTTTGCTATCTGAATAAACTCTTTCAACGTTTTGGCAGGAATTTCATTATTAATCGTCACAATGAGAGGTACTTCGCCCATGAAACCAATAGCTTCAAACGCAGTATCTTGATCATAGGGTAATTTTTTCATTAAGCTTTTTAATGCTGCATTCGTACTATTGGTGCCAATCAAAATCGTATAGCCATCGGGTTCAGCCTTAGCTACAGCATCTGCGCCCAGCATCCCATTTGCTCCGGGTTTGTTTTCAACCACAATGGGTTGCCCTAAAATCTCTGACATCTTGGCAGCAAATGCACGGCCAATTTGATCGGTAGCGCTGCCAGCGGCAAATGGCACAATCGCTTTAATGGGTTTATTCGGAAAATTCTGCGCCGTAGATTGTGCATAGGCAAATTGGGTTGCGATTGAGAGCCCCAGGACAAAACTAGCACGAGTTAAATAGGTAGCTAAGCGAATAAATAAATTAACTTTAGTCTCCAACATTTTTATTCCTTCTTTTTTGAATTGATTATTATTTCGAGTCAATTTGCATTGCTAGTAAATGAAATGATAGCCCTTTTCCGTGCATATCTAAATTCAGCGCATCATTTACACCGCCATCTAAAATTCCATCGAGCACAAAATTAATAGCGCCAAGCTTGGGCAGCAAATAGCGGACTACCTTAGTCGGGTGGCGAGAGGCGAAATGAGCGGTCACCCGCTGCACAGTCACCTGCTCTACAAGCCAATCATAATCTGCTAATTGATAGGCAATAACACTGATATTAGAACAATTGCCTTTGTCGCCAGTGCGCGCATGCGCAACATCATATAAGGTAATAGAGCTCATCAGAGGTTTGGCAAAAAATAAAATGTGGCAGGGACTTGCTGACGATTAATTAAGCAAGATTGAGTTGAAAGTCTTTGTCTTTTAGCAACGCGAACGCCACCGCCACCTGCAGGGCCACCAGTCCACAGTGCCGTTACTTCACGTAGCAGTAATTCAATTATTTTCAAATCGACGTGTTGTCCCGCTACTCGTAGACGCACATCTTGAACCTCACTGCGTGCAGAATTATTTATCGTACTCCTCAGAAGAGCATTATCATCATCGCCAAAAATACTACTAATGCCAATCAAATCAAAGCGTAATTTCATTTTAGTACCAAGGCGTTTTTGGAGCATCTCCATGGCAAGTCTTGCTCTAGCTTCAGCATTAGGGCCTGCATATGAAATCTCCCCCTCACCGAACCAACCACCATCAAAAAAAACATTGGTTTTTAAAGTGTTGGTCCGTGGGTGACCGATTACACCAGATAAGCGAACTCGATTTGGCGCAATCTCATTTACCGTTGCGTCAGTGATATCTGCCACTACGTCCGGCGTAATATAGGCTGCAGGATCATGTAACTCATAAAGTAGTTGCTCTTTTACAGTAAGCGCATTGACTACACCGCCAGTATTGTTTGCTTTAGTAATAATACAGCTACCATCAAAATCAATCTCTGCAATTGGAAAACCAATATTATGAATTTCTGGCACATCCTTCATGCCAGGGTCTGCAAAATAGCCGCCAGTAACTTGTGCTCCACATTCGAGTAAGTGCCCAGCCATCGTTGCGCCGGCAAGCGCATTCCAGTTGTCATCGGCCCAAGCAAAATGCGCCATTGCCGGGCCAAGCGTCAGAGAGGGGTCGGCTACCCGTCCCGTTACAACAATTTGGGCGCCGGCTAAAATTGCATCAGCAATTTCACGGGCACCTTGGTACGCATTCGCGCAAACAAAATTTGCTTCATCAAACTGCTCGCCTAATTGTTGGCGTAATAAAACATGTGCTGTTTCAGCAGTTAAGCTATCGCCAGAGACAATTGCAATCCGTGGGCTCGGTAAGCCAAGACGCTGTGCCAATGCTTGGATTACTTTGCCAGCTCCCTCTGGGTTTGCTGCCCCAAAATTACCGACAATCGTAATCTGGTGTTTTAGGCAAGCGGCCAATATAGGCTCTAGCTCCAACTCCAACAAAGGCTCATAGCCCAATTGTGGGTTTGCGCGTTTAGCCAATTGATGGCTAGCCAAGGTTCTTTCTGCCAAATTCTCAAAAATAATGGCCGCAGGACCACCCAGATCGATTAAGGTTTGCACGACCTGAGCTGCAGCATCAGTGCGATCTCCGGAAAAACCAGCGCCGCAGCCGACAGAAAAAGTCGGCATTACAAGTCGTTGCGTTTTTTCAGCCATGCATCTCGATAAATATTCGTCATGCCGATCATGATGGAAGTAGTCCAAGCAACAGAAAATAAGCCTGAAAAGGCAATGAAAAGAGGCAATACTTTCCATTCAAAAGGCATGATATTGCTAATAAAACCAATTGTGGTGTAGGTACTTCCAGCAAATAAAATAGCCTCAATTGGGTTCAATACTAAGCCGAGTAACATTAACATTACAGCCCATAGAATCACTTCAATAATATGAATTAGTGCGATAAATGCAAATGATAGATAGAAATGAAATAAAACTAAATTAAATTTTTCACTGACAAAATCTAATCTGGTCATTTTATTAAAGCGCATCAAAATAAAATTAATCGTCACGCCATGAAATAACAAGACAAAAACAAGGCCTGCCAAACCAAAAGCAGATTGAATCGCCAAATCAGTAAAGGAAAAATGCTCTAAATCAAGGTGAATTGAAGTCATGTATAAATTATCTCAAATACGTTATTAAGTTAAACAAGCGACATAAAATCGCTTAATTTCAGGATCACATTGCACATCCCGAACCTGAATCGGTTTTTGCAAACGAATACCCTCGATTGAGCGACAACGACTTAAAGCAACATAAACTTGGCCTGAAGCAAAAGTTCCCGAAGAAAGATCGACCCTCACCTTATCTAAGGTTTTGCCCTGACTCTTATGAATAGTGACCGCCCAAGCTAGCATTAATGGAATTTGGGTATATGTGCCAACCACATTAGGCTTGATTTTGCCTGACATCATCTCGATTGCGTATTGGTATGACTCCCAATCGAATGGCTTAACTTCTACCGTATTTGTATATGGACCGCTTTGCACTTCTACTTTGACCGAATTGCTCAATAATTCCTTCACCACCCCAATACTGCCATTAACCCATTTCTTAGGAAATTCCTTATCATTCGCGGTAAACATGACTTTAGCGCCAACCTTTAAGGATAATTGTAAAGGTGAAGGTAAATTCCGTTCATCAATATTAAACTTTCCATCAAGCTTGCCTAAATATTTTTTAGAATCAGCAGCAATAGCCAAAAGTTCACTGCTGTTAATCTGATCCGCCCGTGCATTGGTAGTGGTTAGTGTAATACTGAGTGGATCAAGATCTTGCATCGTGCTTGCATCAGATCGAAAGCATTGGGCATTGAGTCGCTCTAAAGTGACATCAATATCCTCATTCAACCGAATCCGATTCAGCATCTCAGTAAACTCACCATCTTTTTGGCGAAATATTTTTTGTAACTCAATCATGGTTACTGCTTTTCGATGTAAAGCCATAGCGCAGAAAAAGTAAGCTCCTTCATAGCCACGCTCACGCAAGATTTCCATATCTTCACTTCTCACTACCGGTGGCAATTGAAATAAATCTCCGACAAACATAATCTGTATGCCACCAAAGGGCTCTCCCCGCTTTGGTCCGTTAGCGCGCAAAAATAAATCTATCGCATCAATCATGTCGGCCCGCACCATGGATATTTCATCAATGATCAATAATCGCATCCCCTCATACAAGCGTTTATCACGGACGACCTTGATATCTTCCTCAGGAAATATGAGTCGAGGGGGAAAGCGAAAAAAGGAGTGAATGGTCACGCCCCGAACTTGCAGGGCCGCAACCCCGGTCGGCGCTAAGACCACGACATTACCGGCGATATTTTCACGTAAATAACCTATTAGCGTTGTCTTACCAGTACCCGCTTTACCGCTCACAAAAATATAGGGGTCGCCACGATCAATAGCCTCAATCACTGCCTCATATTCAGGGGTAATTTCAATTTCTGTATTTGCGGCATTTGTCATAGGTACAACAATACCACCCTAAAATAAGCACTTCAGATAAGATAAAGAGATTACTTTAATAAGGTTTATTCCGGCATGAATGAAAAGTCAAATTCAGAGAAATTCTCCGAAAATACTGCGCTTACCCCAAAAGCGCCCGTCTTATTTAGCCGTTGGCTACCCCCGGGGCTTGGTAGAAAACTAATACTCGTATTTTTTATTGGTATGGGGTGCTATGGTATTTCAGAGGGGCGCTACTTATGGGCCCTTTATTGGTTAGTTGCAATGACCTTTTCTCCGCGCATGGTGGGTTATTTTGTCCGCAGCTTTGGGGGCTTAATGAAAAAAATTAACCAGGCTATAGATCGATCATAAAATAGTGTAATAGATGAAAATGAATGGGTCTTAGTGCTTGTATTATGATTAACCCAACCAGCTCAACCCCCCCTTGTTAATAGGTTTGAAATGAAAAAGATGATTGTTTTATTATTTGTCGCCGCCGCTTTGTCTGGCTGTCAGGTAGCCCCCTATTCAGATTCCTCCCCTGGAATGCAAAATACGATTCGCGACGAAATTAATCAGGGTGGTTGTATGGGCATGCCGTGTAATTATGGCAATCAATAAGCGTGCTTAAAAAGCCCTAACAAGAAAAAATGGCCCCTAATTGAGGGCCATTTTAAAATCAGCTACTACGAGTTGTTCAGTATTTATCCTGCAAATTTATCTTGGATTGCAAAAGATAAATAACTTAAAAATAGCGCGATTCCTAAAGAAGCTAAAAATACCGCAACTTTTGACTGGCCAGCAGGAAAAATTAAATAGAAAGCAGTAGTAATACTAATAATCATTCCAGCAATGCCGGCTACTTTTAATATCTTATCCATCGGACTTTGAGATTCAGTGAAAAGCATTTCAGTATCCTTCCGTTGAGCTAAAAATTTATCATAAAGCAAGTGAAATAATTCGCACCCTAAGCCACTTGCAATACCGTTACATTACAGCGCAGCCAAGCTAGAGTCAAGATCAGCTGCAACAAATTCTACAAAATTACTTTGTTGCTATAAACCCAATAAAAATAAGGACTTATGGTTTGACTGAATCCTTCATTGACTCAGTTGGAAAGATAAAAGCCCCGATTACCACTAAAAAGCAAAAGGCTGCAAAAGCCTGCAACATTAAGGTAAAACCGCCATTGGCGTATAGCAAGGCAACCAAACCGACCGAAGCGCCTGCGGCAGTAAAACCGAGAAAATACCGAACTGCAAAAGCGCGCGCCCGCCATTCATCAGAAGTGTATTTACCCACCATCGTGTCGTTCACTGTTACCTGACCAAAAATACTAATCACAATACCGATTGATATTAAGATCAGCAAAAATCCGGATGTTTCTGCGGCAATATAAAGCATGGCCACTAAAAATATCGCCAATGGAATAAAAATCTTTTTCAGTGGATATTTATCCAGCAAATTACCAATAGTGTATTGAGCTAAAGCACCAAATACATAAACTGCCGAAGCAATTAGGCCTAAAAGTGCGGTATTTTGGGTAATTTCGGCTAGTCTCTCTTGAAATAATTTTGGTAACGCTACGGTAATAGCATTAAAGGTGGTTGAACTAGCAATAATTGTTAAAACCAATGACACTACAACTAATGCCATTACGTTTTTAGAGACTCTTGCACTACCCATTCCCAATGACTTTTTAGTGATCTTTTCATGATGAATTGTTTTCATAAAAATAATACCAATGCCGATGGTAATTACGCCAGGCAAAACAAAGGCCCAGCGCCAGCCTAAATATTCACAAATTAAGCCCGTAATTACCGCCGAAGAGGCCACTCCCAAATTACCATACACACCATTAATACCAAGCTCTCTACCTAATTTTTCAGAATAAGAGGTCAGCATTGCCATGCCAACCGGGTGGTAAATGGAGGCAATAATGCCAACTGCAAAAAGGGCAATTCCCAATTGGAGCGGGGTTTGAATTAAGGCGGTCCCTAGTAAAGCCAAGCCCATCCCAATAAAAAAAATGACCAACATATTTCTTCGGCTCCAGCGGTCTCCAAGCCAGCCACTAATAAGGGAGCCAGCGCCAAAAGCAATAAAACCGGGAGTGGCATAGGGCAGGAGCTGCGCATAGGTCATATTAAAGACTGGCGCCATCACAATGACTGCTGCAGCAAATACCAGCATGGCATAGTGATCAATGAAATGCGCAAGATTGATGAAACCGATGACTTTTTTGGGTGAATTCAACGTTAACCCCTATAAAACAGATCTTTATTCTAATTAAGATATAAATTCTATTCCTTATTCCTAAATCGCTGCTAAAAGCGATATTCCTGTAGAGGAAAGGCCATAAATTGGTACGTGGATCAGGGTATGCCTATCTGTGCAGCTATATCTTTAGTGGCTCAATGGGTGCATGATGGGCTTTACGCTTATTCCTCGCCCTAGGAGTCATGTCTACCAATTCACTCGTGATTGAACGTTTTGCGCAGGCCCTTAGGTCTGGCTTAATTAATAAGTTTGGTTGCGTGCCTGCCGCCAGTAAGCTCGCGATTGAATTTAATTTACGTAATATTGATACCAATCCCATCTCTCGCGAAGCTGCGCGTAAATGGATTAACGGTCAATCAATGCCGGAAGCAGGCAGACTGAAAATATTAATTAAATGGCTCAATTTAAATCCGACCTATATTTACTCAATCAATGACCTAGTCGATGAAAGGCATTTTAATCAAGTAGCCAGCCCAATTGATGCGGCCCACTTAGCAGCCCATACCCTACGTAAAACAGAAAATTTAGCGCAAGCAGCAATGAATTTTGCCTCTAGTTTGACAGTAATTTTGGATCATTCTGGTTGCATTTCAATGGTGAATAATGCTTGGCGCGATGCAGCCATGCTTCACCCCACCCTAAAGCATGGGAGGTTAGCATGCGAAGGCGTTAACTATCTACAACTTTGTGATCGAGTTAGAGGACCAGAAGCAAAGAACGCTGCAAAAATGGCTGAGTCTATTCGTGAGGTAATGCGCGATAACGCCAAAATATGTCATTTGAAATACACATGTCACTCAAAAAATGAGCGGCGCTGGTTTTTAGCAAAATTATCTGCTTTTTCTGATCTCCAT
>CAIXDG010000012.1 GCA_903918115.1 uncultured beta proteobacterium | reverse complement strand
CACTACCGTACCATCGTGTGCGGGGCCTTCTTCGTCGCTAGTAAGGAGAAAAGCAAGCGTATCTGCATGATTGGGGTTATTGCGCACGTATTCTTCAGTAGCCACAACAAAAGCCGCTAATGAGGTTTTCATATCAGCTGCCCCACGCCCAAAGAGGTAGCCATCGCGCTCACTCGGTGTAAAGGGGTTGCTATCCCATTTGTCTAATGGCCCCGTTGGCACGACGTCGGTATGGCCCGCAAAGACAAAGACTTTTCCCGCTTTGCCTAGCGTGCCTAATTTAATGGCCCATAAATTCGTTACTGAAAATTCTGCCGGACCACTAATCACCGTTTCAATTTCAAAACCGAGCGCTTCTAAACGAGCAGCGATCACTTCCTGACAACCGCCATCAGCTGGAGTAATAGAGTGGCAAGCGATGAGCTCGGCAGTTAAATCGGCGGTGGCCGAATGGGTCGCTAAAGTCATACTTAGTCGCGTAATAACTCATTAATAGCGGTTTTAGCCCGCGTTTGCGCATCGACTTTTTTAACAATAATGGCCGCATAGAGGCTGTATTTGCCATCACTTGAGGGCAGTGAACCAGGGACTACAACTGAGCCTGCTGGTACGCGACCATAATGGACTTCGCCAGTGTCACGATCATAAATTTTGGTACTTTGACCAAGGTATACACCCATGGAGAGAACGCTATTTTCTTCTACGATGACACCCTCAACGATTTCTGAGCGGGCGCCAATAAAGCAGTTATCTTCAATAATGACGGGTCCGGCTTGAATGGGCTCGAGTACCCCGCCAATTCCAACGCCACCAGAAAGATGGACATTTTTACCAATTTGGGCGCATGAGCCTACGGTGGCCCAGGTATCGACCATCGTGCCTTCATCCACATAGGCGCCAATGTTGACGTAGGAGGGCATGAGAACCACATTTTTGCCAATGAAACAGCCTCGTCTGGCCATTGCAGGGGGGACAACACGATAGCCGCCAGCGGCAAAATCGGCGGCCGTAAAGTTTTCGAACTTGCTGGGCACTTTATCGTAAAACTGGGTATACCCTCCAGCCCCCATGGGCTTGTTATCTTCTAAGCGAAACGAGAGTAAAACGGCCTTTTTAACCCACTGATTGACCTCCCACTGGCCAACACCTTTTTTTTCAGCTACCCGAATATGGCCGGTATTGAGTCCTCCCAGAACCGCGTTTACAGCCTTGCGAATATCGTCTGAAACGTCTTGAATAGACAGGTTGGCACGGTTTTCCCATGCTTGTTCGATGATGCTTTGTGGTGATTGGCTCATGCTTTTTAGTTAACTATCAGATTGTTAAGGGGTTTTGATCCCGAAGGAGGAATTATCATTATATCGGTGGGTTAAAAGTGGGTATCAGTGCCTCTAACTTGCTATCATCTTCCACAGTACAGTTTGTCATTAAATTGCCTTTTTAACCTCTTTTTTCTTTGCAAAGCTTGCCGTGCAACTCAAATCAATCAAACTCTCCGGCTTTAAATCTTTCGTTGACCCAACCCATTTTGAATTGCCTGGTCAATTGATTGGTGTGGTGGGTCCCAATGGTTGTGGCAAGTCCAACATTATTGATGCGGTTCGCTGGGTTTTGGGTGAGTCACGTGCTAGTGAGTTGCGTGGCGAATCGATGCAAGACGTGATTTTTAATGGCTCTGGTTTACGCAAACCATCGGGTCGCGCTAGTGTGGAATTAATTTTTGATAATGCCGATGGGCGCGCGCAAGGGCAGTGGAGTAGTTTTGGTGAGCTCTCTGTTAAACGGGTGTTAACTCGCGATGGTAATTCTAGTTACTATATTAATAATCAAGTGGTGCGCCGCAAAGATGTACAAGATATCTTTTTGGGCACTGGCATGGGCCCGCGTGGTTATGCCATTATTGGTCAGGGCACAATTTCCCGAATTTTAGAATCGAAACCAGAAGAGTTACGGGTTTTTCTAGAAGAGGCTGCGGGTGTTTCTAAATACAAAGAGCGGCGCAAAGAGACTGCTGCGCGTTTAGAAGATACCCAAGAAAATTTAGTGCGCGTGCAAGATATTTTACGCGAGCTCGATTTGCAATTAACCCGCTTAGAGAACCAAGCCACAGTTGCTGAGCGTCACAATCAATTACAAACCGAAATGAAAGCACAGCAACAGCTACTTTGGTTTGTGCGTCAAACCGAAGCCGGTAAAGAACAAGAGCGTCATGCTAATTCAATTCGTGATTCGCAGGTGCAATTGGAAGAGCAAACAGCAAAGTTACGGCATGCTGAAACCGAACTAGAAACGATGCGTACTCGGCAGTACGCCTTACAAGATAAAGTCTCTTTAGCCCAAGGGGATTTATATCAAACTAACTCAGATGTAAGCCAAGTTGAGTCGCAAATTAAATACGTACAGGAATCTCGCTTACGCTTACAACAACAAACGCAAGACCTACAAGCGCAACTACTGCGTTGGACCACGCAAGAAACCGATGCTGCGCAAGCGCAGCGCAGTGCCGAACATGAATTAAGTGCCGCCTCTGAACATGAACAAGTGATGTCGGGTGACTTAGATGATTTGCAGACAGACGCGCCCCTTAAAGAAACTGCGTTTCAAGATGCCACAAAAAGCGTTGATGAACTGCGCGTGGCTTTAGCTACTGTCGATCAGCGCTTGGCGAGTTTAGGTGAACGCATCAAGGCAGTAGCCGAGCAAATAGAAGATACAAAAGGCCGCGAAGCGCGTTTAACCGCTGAGTTGCAAGGCTTGCGAAAGCCTGATGCAGAAGCCTTAAAAATGGCGCTTGATCGTTATGCAGTTGCAGCGCGTAAGGTGGAAGAGAGCAAAACGCAGGCGGCAGAAACCCAGGCACGTGTTCCCGCTACAGATGCAGCGCGTCAAGCCGCCATGGAAGAAATTCAATCGGCAAATCAAGATCTAGCGCAAACCGAAGCCAAGTTAACCGCCTTAACAGCACTACAGGCGAGTGTGCAAGCCCAGGGAAAAATCGGCCCATGGCTAGAAAGTAAAGGCTTAAAAGAGAGCAAGCGTTTATGGCAAGACATTAAAGTTGAAAAGGGATGGGAGCCAGCATTGGAGTCGGTGTTACGCGAACGACTCGCCGCCTTAACCGGCAAGGATGTTAAAGCTGCGCTGATATTAGCTAAAGACGCCCCCCCAAGTCGTTTAGCAATTTTATTGACTGAGGGATTAAATGCCCTGACGCCGAACGTACCAACGGGCTTTACTCCGCTTTTATCGCGGGTTCAAAGTGCAACTGGTTCGAGCATTCAAATCGTCTTACAAGAATGGTTAATGAATGTTTTTATTGCCGATAGCTTAGATGATGCTTTACAGCGGCGTGAAAAATTACCGCTTGGCGCAGCCTTCGTTACGGCGCAAGGTCATCTGGTTACCCGCGTTGGTGTGCAACTCTATGCGGCCGATTCGGAGCAGGCAGGAATGTTAGCTCGCGCCCAAGAGATGGAGGGGTTGGAGAAGCAATTACGCGCGCAACGCCTGATGCAAAGCGAGTTACAAGGTGCACTAGATCAATGTACTGCAAATTATCAAGCTGCTTTACAAGCAGCTGAGCGCGCGCGACTCAATGCTGAGGAAGCCGTGCAAACAGCCCATGGTTTTGAAGTTGAGCAAATGCAGTTAAGTCAAGCTGAAGAGCAATATACCTTGCGCGCGACACAAATTAACGCTGAACTCGCTGAATTAAGTGGACAAATTGAGCAAAGCAATTTACAGGCAGAACAAGCCAGAAATGACTTTTCTCAAGCCGAGCAAACGCAATCGAGTACACAGACGCAATTGACAGCTGCTCACCAGCAATGCGATTTAGCTACGCAGGCCCGTGACCAATTGCGTGAAGCCTTGCGTTCCGCTGAAATGGCGGCACAAGAGGCTGCTTTTACAACCCGCTCTTTGCAGCAACGGATTACCGATTTGCAGCGCGACCAAACTACTGCGCGCACCCAAATTATGGAAATTCAGGATAAATTTGCTGCTGCAGAAACCGAGTTAGCAGGTTTAAGCGATGAAGAAGCTCAGGATAAGTTGCAAACTTTACTGGTTACACGCAGTGATCGAGAAACTGCTTTAGCAAATGCGCGTACTGAACAAGATGCTTTACTCCATGAGTTACGTGAAGCCGATGAAGCGCGCATGTTGGTTGAGCGTACCCTCCAACCATTGCGCGATAAGGCAACGGACTTGCAATTACGAGAGCAAGCGGCACGCCTCAATTACGAGCAATTTGCCACTTTACTATTAGATGCTGAAGCGGATATCGCAAGTCTTGAAGCGCGTTTTAGTGCCGACTTAAAAGTCAGCAGCTTACAAGGAGATGTGACTCGCCTGAATAATGAAATTCAATCATTGGGCCCTGTCAATATGACGGCGCTGGATGAGCTGCATAGTTCGCGCGAACGTAAATCCTTCCTTGATGCCCAATCGGCCGATTTGAATGAGGCGATGCAAACCTTAACCGATGCAATTGCAAAAATTGATGCTGAAACCCGCGACTTATTGCAGGGTACGTTTGATCAGGTGAATGCGCACTTTGGCCGTTTGTTCCCCGAGCTCTTTGGTGGTGGTCATGCCGAGTTAGTGATGACGGGTGAAGAAATTCTAGATTCTGGCGTGAACGTGATGGCACAACCGCCAGGCAAGAAAAATAGTTCCATTCATCTTTTATCGGGTGGAGAAAAAGCCCTCACTGCGATTGCCTTGGTCTTTTCACTTTTCTTATTAAATCCTGCCCCATTTTGCTTGCTAGATGAGGTCGATGCCCCATTAGATGATGCTAATACCTTGCGCTATGCGGAAATGGTTGCCAGAATGTCGACTAAAACCCAATTTGTCTTTATTTCGCATAATAAAATTACCATGGAGATTGCCCATCAACTTATTGGTGTGACGATGCAAGAGCAGGGCGTCTCACGTATTGTGGCAGTCGATATTTCCTCGGCCGTATCGATGGTGGAGCCGGCTTAAATGCCTATCAATGAAATAATTACCAAGGTCGGTCTATCGGACCTGCAATTAGCTTTAGTTGTCATTGGGATTTTTTTATTACTGTTAGTGGTGATTGTCAATTTTAGGCATGCACGTGCTCGCCGTAACGGGAGTGAGACAAGAAGCGCAGGCGAATATGAAGCCAATTTAGGAGCGCCGCAACGGCAAGAACCTTCTCTTGGCGAAAGCGATTCTGCAATGAGCTCACTAGAAGCCCTTGATTTAGCATCTAAGCCTATCAAGATGATCATTGACCCACGCATCGACTGCGTAGTTACCTTGCGTTTTACTGAGCCGATTCAGGCAACGGAAATCTTGACAGAAATTGCCACCTGGCCCCAATTTCGATTTCAATGGGCTGCAGAAGGCCTAAAGGCTAATTGGATTGATGACGAGACCTGGGAACAAGTTCAAGCAGGCTCAGCTTACAGTGAACTCCAGTTGGCTATTCAGCTTGCGAACCGACAAGGGCCCATTGAGGTTTTTGAGTTGTCGGATTTTTTCACGCATTGCCAAAATTTAGCAGAAGCTTTAGGTGCACAAATTGATATGCCAGGGGTAAATGCGATGCTAGATAGCGCTAAAGAATTAGATGCCATAGCCGCCCAAACGGATATCCAGCTGAGTATTAATATACTTTTTGATAGCACTCCCTTAAGCTGGGATGACTTAGTAACTTTGCTGCAAGCAAGAGGCTTTCGGCGCAGCGCGAATGGCCGTGCATTTGAATTCTTCAGTCAGCAGCAATTGCTTTTTTTTAGTAGCGAATTAAATCCTACTGAGGCAGTAAGTCAACTTACTTTTTTACTTGAGCTGCCACTGGTGCCAGTTACAGAGCGCCCATTTGAGAAGATGTTAGCGGAAGGTGCGGCAATTGCTGAGGCCAAGCAGGGCCGCTTGGTAGATGACAACGGCAATAATTTAACTGCCATGGCAGTAAATAGCATTCATCATCATATCGATGGTCTTTATGCCGAATTAGAGCGGGGCGGTATTGTTGCTGGTTCTGCTACTGCCCAGCGTTTATTTAGTTAGGTCGAGATTTTGTCGCTGAAGGTTCCGGCAAAATTAGCCGAGCGATATCGGTGGCTTCAGCTAGAGTTAGCCCGCCTAGAGCATGCGTACTATGTACTCGATGCCCCTTTGCTTCCCGATAGCGAATACGATCGCCTCTACCGCGAGATGCTTGAGCTCGAGGCGCTATATCCTCAATGGGTTAAATCCGATTCACTCTCCCAGCGGGTTGGTGGTGCGGCTTTAAGCGATTTTCAATCCGTGCAACATGCGGTACCCATGCTTTCCTTAAATAATGCTTTTGAATTAAAGGAATTAGAAGCTTTTGAGCGGCGCTGTCGTGAAGGCCTGAAGCTTGAGCAGGTTGAATTTGCCGGTGAATTAAAATTTGATGGTTTAGCCATATCCTTGCGTTATGAAAATGGCGTGCTGGTTAGGGCTGCAACGCGCGGTGATGGCGCTAACGGTGAAGATGTTACCGCCAATATTCGGACAATTCGCGCTATTCCCTTGCATTTATTGGGAAATTCAATACCGACCGTGCTTGAAGTGCGCGGCGAGGTCTTCATGTACTTGCGTGACTTTGAACGCATGAATCAACTAGCAGCCGAGCAGGGTGAAAAGGAATTTGCTAACCCCCGTAACGCAGCTGCGGGAAGCTTGCGGCAACTTGATTCGAAAATTACTGCGCGTCGTCCACTGTCTTTTTTTGCTTATGGCTTAGGCGAATTAATTCCGAATTCTTGGTTACCTGCAACCCACCGCGAATTACTAGATCGTTATATTGAATTGGGATTACCTGTTTGTCCTGAGCGTCGTTTATTAAACTCAGTACAAGAGATGCTGGCTTTTTATGATGAAGTGGGCGCTAAACGCGCTAGCTTGCCCTATGACATTGATGGCGTAGTTTATAAAGTGAATTCCTTTGCCGAGCAAAATCAATTGGGCTTTGTTTCTAGGGCACCCCGTTTTGCTTTGGCACATAAATATCCGGCGCAAGAGGCATTGACCACGGTCTTAGGAATAGATGTGCAGGTGGGCCGTACTGGCGCAATTACGCCAGTAGCTCGCTTGGCCCCAGTGGAGGTTGGTGGCGTTACGGTTACTAACGCTACTTTACATAACGAAGATGAGGTGCGCCGTAAAGATGTTCGCATTGGCGATACAGTAGTCGTGCGTCGGGCAGGTGACGTAATACCCGAGGTAGTCTCGGTGATACCAGAGCGACGGCCTAAGAAGGCGGCCCAATTTGTGATGCCTAGCCGCTGTCCGGTGTGTAACTCCCATATCGAACGGTTGGCTGATGAAGCAATTGCGCGCTGTAGTGGCGGTTTATTTTGTGGCGCTCAACGCAAGCAAGCTTTACTGCATTTTGCGCAACGTCGGGCAATGGATATTGAGGGATTGGGAGAAAAAATTGTCGATCAACTAGTTGATTTAAATATCGTACGCACTCCAGCCGATCTTTACCGCCTCGGATTGAATGCGGTAGCTAATTTAGAGCGCATGGGTGAAAAGTCGGCTGACAATTTAATTCAAGCAATTGAGCAATCTCGACAAACAAGTTTGGCACGCTTTATTTTTGCCTTAGGCATTCGCCATGTCGGCGAAACTACGGCTAAGGACTTAGCTGCCCACTACGGCAATATGAGCGCCTTGATGGCGGCGTCTGCCGAGGAGCTATTAACCATTCATGATGTTGGCCCAGTTGTAGCCGACTCAATTGCAAGCTTTATGGCTGAAGCACATAATCGCGAAGTCATCGAACAGTTGCTGGCATCCGGTATGCAGTTGAGTGTGACTGAAAAGACCTTGAATGCAGCAGTAGCAGGTAAAACCTTTGTTTTGACCGGTACCTTGCCATCCCTTTCACGCGAAGATGCTAAAGCGATGCTGGAAAAAGCCGGCGCAAAGGTTGCTGGTTCTGTTTCAGCGAAGACTAATTATGTTGTTGCTGGCGCTGATGCTGGTAGCAAATTAGCCAAAGCAGAAGAGCTTGGTATTGCCGTAATTGACGAAGCAGAAATGCTGGCTTTATTGCGCTAAATAATTACATTACTTTGCGATACGCAACTAAGTACTATTTACTTCCCAGCACTTCTAGTAATTCCGTTTCTAGTTGAATTTGTAAACGCGGGTTTTTACTGAGCTCACTGGCATTTAATAGTAAGACGTCTTCAACCCGCTCGCCCAGTGTATTGATGCGTGCGGTATGCAGCGAGACGTG
>CAIXDG010000011.1 GCA_903918115.1 uncultured beta proteobacterium | reverse complement strand
TTGCAGACTTAAAAACAAAAACCCCAGCAATTTGCTGGGGCTGGTATTGGTGGTTAATGAATTTTCTCTATCTCATCAACTCAGGCCTTACCCGCCCCAAGCTTAAGGCTTAGTGCTAGTAGAAGCAGACTGGCTAACAGCGAGAAATTGATCAACATGATTCAAATATACCCCAAAAATGGGGATTTAGCTAAAACGTTTACCGCTCAGATGCTCCCAGGCCCAAATGACATAGCCTGAAATGGAATACACCACGAATAAGCCAAATAGGGTCAGCGGTGGGTTAGTTGATATCAAAACAAAGGTCAAAATCAAGAGAACCATAACGCCAAAAGGCACGCGGTAACGCACATCTAACGCTTTTCCACTGTAGAAACGGGCGTTGGAGACCATCGTTAAACCGGCATATACGGCAATAAAAAAGGTAACCCAGGGAATGGCGGAATCGCGCACTGGAATTTTGTTGTCATCAGCTAACCAAATAAAACCAGCCATCAATGAGCCAGCTGCTGGACTTGGTAAGCCTTGAAAAAACTTCTTATCCACGACGCCGGTATTTACGTTAAAGCGCGCCAAACGCAAAGCAGCGCCTGCACAATATGTGAACGCTGCTAACCAGCCCCACTTCCCTAAATCTTTGAGGGCCCACTCGTAAGCCACCAAAGCCGGAGCAACGCCAAAAGAAACCATATCAGCCAAAGAGTCGTATTGCTCACCAAAGGCACTTTGGGTATTGGTCATACGTGCAACGCGACCATCCATGCCGTCTAAGACTAAAGAGGCAAAAATCGCAATCGCTGCGACTTGAAACTCTCCGTTCATGGCATTCACAATGGCAAAGAAACCACTGAATAATGCCGCGGTAGTAAATGCGTTAGGCAAAAGATAAATGCCTTTGCTGCGAAGACGAGGTTTAGGGGGGTGCAATTCCTCAACTTCATAATCAACCCCATCTCCTAAAGCATCTACCCACTCTTCTTGAGTAGACTCTGAGGGCTTATGGGCTAAACGACTGCGATCAATACGGCCACGACGGCGAAATGAAGTCAAAGCATTTCCCAGTAAATGATATGAATCAATCTAAGTTTGGCACACGTGCCAACGCAGTATTGGTAGCAAATACCTTATCACCAACAGCAACCAAAGGTTCTGCAGTTAAAGGTAAATAGACATCTACCCGAGAACCAAAGCGAATAAATCCATAACGCTCGCCTGCTTTTAAGCGATCACCAACGTGGATATAACAGAGTATCCGGCGCGCAATCAAGCCAGCAACTTGAACCAAGGTTACGATTTGCCCGTTTGCATCAATCACCACTGCATTACGTTCGTTTTCTGTTGATGCCTTATCCAAATCCGCGTTCACAAACTTGCCCGGGAAATATTGGATTTCCTTGACAAGGCCATTGACAGCGCTACGATTGGAATGCACGTTAAAGACATTCATGAAGACACTAATTTTGAGCGCTTCACGACCGGCGTAAGGATCATTAGCAGTTTCAACAACCACAATCCGTCCATCCGCTGGAGACAAAATAAGATCGCGACCGATAGCAGGGATCCGCTGAGGATCGCGAAAGAATTGCAGTACAAAAACAAAGATGATCCATAAGGGCCATGACCATGCAATGCCACCGAAGTAATGGACTAACAAAGTCACCACCCCCACTAGCGC
>CAIXDG010000010.1 GCA_903918115.1 uncultured beta proteobacterium | reverse complement strand
CAATACCCAACTTTTTTAATAAGGAATCTAGCTCGTCAAACTGGCTAAAGCCAATTCGGATCTCGCCACCTTTGCCTTTGAACTTAAATTCCACATTTAAACCAATCAAATCGGCGATTTCCTGAGAAAGGCGGCGCATATCAGGGTCGCGGCTTGGCGCACCAGAGCCAGCCTGGGTTTTCGACTTTTTGTCCCCAATATGACCGCCAGCGATAGCCAATGCTGCAGACATTTTTTCTGCCTCACGCACAGAAAGGCCTTGAGCGGCAATTCTTTGGGCCAAAGCAACCTGGCTAGCGCCGGGCAAAGGTAACAGGGCACGAGCATGGCCCATGTCGATATCGCCAGCTAAAAGCATAGCCTGCACAGGCTTTGCTAGCTGGGCTAAGCGCAATAAATTAGTAATGGCACTGCGGGATTTTCCTACCGCTTTTGCAGCTTGCTCATGAGTAAAGCCAAACTCTTCAATCAATCTAGCCAGACCTTGAGACTCTTCCAGAGGATTTAAATCCTCGCGCTGCATATTTTCAACCAAAGCCATGGCCGCAGCGGCCTGATCATCGGCGCTAGAAACTAAAACTGGCACCTCTTTCAGGCCGGCAATAGTGGCTGCACGAAAGCGCCTTTCGCCAGCAATAATTTCGTACTTACCGGGCGCAACAAGCCTCACCAATAATGGCTGCATTACTCCCTGCTCGCGAATGCTCTCCGCCAATTCCTGTAGAGCGCCCGCTTCCATTTTTTGTCTCGGTTGATATTTGCCCGCCTGTAATGCTGTTAATGGCAAACGATTTATTTCTGCGCTTGAATTTGCTTGTTGAGCTTTCTCACCGAGTAGCGCTTCCAACCCTCTACCTAAACCTTTTTTCTTAATTGCAACCATGTTCTTTATTCTTCCAAAAAATTACATTTGTTTGATACGCTCAACCATCTCTGCACCAAACTCTAAATAGGCTTTTGCACCACGCGATGATTTATCGAAAGCTACACCAGGAAGCCCGTATGATGGGGCCTCTGCAAGGCGTACGTTGCGCGGAATAATGGTCTTAAATACTTTGTCGCCAAAGTGCTCAAGCAGCTGATCAGATACTTGTTGTTGTAAGGTCATGCGCGCATCAAACATCACTCGCAACAAACCAATAATCACTAAATTAGAATTTAGATTTGCATGTACCTGTTTGATGGTGTTGACCAAATCAGACAGTCCCTCAAGCGCAAAATATTCACACTGCATAGGAACAATGACACCATTAGCTGCACACAAACCATTCAGTGTTAGCAATGACAATGCGGGGGGGCAATCAATCAAAACAAAATCGTAATCATCGGCAACCTCAGATAGCGCATCTTTCAATCGAGATTCGCGGGCATCCATGTCTACTAGCTCAATTTCTGCACCAGCTAAATCACGGTTAGCGGGCAAGACATCGTAACCAGAACTTTCGCAACGTTGTGCGCAATCTTTTACCGTCGCCAGTCCAATTAAAACCTGATAAACACTTGTATTTAAATCAGCCTTTTCTATGCCAGAACCCATGGTGGCATTACCTT
>CAIXDG010000009.1 GCA_903918115.1 uncultured beta proteobacterium | reverse complement strand
TTGCCCTAGTGAAGGCGATGCTTGAAACTGGCATTACCCCGGACTTTATTGTGGTGGATGGCAGCGAAGGTGGTACAGGCGCAGCACCGGTAGAATTTATCGATCATGTGGGTATGCCGATGCGCGATGCTTTACGCTTAAGTCACAGCACCCTGGTCGGGGTGAATTTACGGGGTCAAATTCGGCTCGGCGCGGCGGGGAAAATTATCACTGCATTTGATGTCATGCGGACCTGTGCGATAGGAGCAGATTGGTGCAACTCAGCACGGGGATTTATGTTTGCTATTGGCTGTATTCAATCACGTATTTGTAACACTGATCGTTGCCCCACTGGTGTTGCAACCCAAAATCTACAACGTCAAAAAGCCCTTGATCCCTTAGATAAAGGTCAGCGAGTAGCTGCATTTCATCACAATACTTTAAAAGCCGTAGCCGATCTATTGGCGGCGGCAAGTTTAATACATCCCTCTGAAGTAACGCCCAATCTCATTATGCGCAGAAATGATAATGGCCAAGTCGAATCATTTGCGACCAGCTTATTATCAATTGAAGCCGGCTCTCTGTTAACAGAAAATACTACCCTCATCTTTGCTAAACAGGCGCCCTATCTCACCGATGCTTGGCTCAATGCCAATCCTCATATTTGGTAAGACGATAGAAGTGCTTCTATAACTAATAAAGTCTAATGTCTTTCTCAATCGAAGTAGTGCATAGCCTTGCTGAAATCAAAGCCGCTACGTGGAATTCCTTATTAGAGCCCGATTCTGGCCCTTTCTTACGCTACGAATTTCTAGCTACGCTTGAAGAGACCGGTTGCGTTGGTAATGAAACAGGCTGGCAACCGGCACATCTCATTTTGCGTGAGACAGGTAATACTGAAATATGCGGGGCAATGCCGCTTTATCTCAAACGCCATTCTTACGGCGAATACGTCTTCGACTGGGCTTGGGCTGAAGCCTATAACCAAAATGGCTTGCAATACTATCCCAAGGCATTATGCGCAATTCCCTTTACGCCAGTGCAAGGCGGTCGAATTCTGGCGCACTCGGCAGACATGCGCAATGCACTTGTTCACGGCCTTAAACAATTAGTTAAACAAAACCAATTATCCTCTGCGCATGTTTTATTTCCCCTCGAGGAAAGTTTGTCGGCCTTAGTACCGGATGGCTTTTTACTCCGGAATGCAGTGCAGTTTCATTGGCATAACCAATCTTTTATCGATTTCGAGGGCTTTTTAAATAGTCTTAACATGAAGAAGCGCAAGAATATTCGCCGTGAACGACGCATCGTTGAGCAAGCCGGTATTACGTTTAAGCATCTTGCGGGGTCGGCAGCGACTCAGGAGGATTGGCAATTCTTTTATCGTTGTTACGCCAACACCTATTTTGAGCATCACTCTACGCCCTACCTCAATCAAGATTTTTTTATGCAATGGGCAGAGCGAATGCCTGAAAATCTCCATTTAATTTTTGCCAAACGAGATGAGCAGGCTATTGCTGCTTCTTTATTGGTTATAGATCGCAAAGCGCCCATCTCAACTGCCTATGGTCGATATTGGGGCTG
>CAIXDG010000008.1 GCA_903918115.1 uncultured beta proteobacterium | reverse complement strand
GGTAGGGAGCTTGAGCCGTCAGGTAACTGCCGGCCTAGAGGACTGATTGCCCCTAGATGAAAGTCTAGGCGACAGAATCCGGCTTATCGATTGACTCTGCACTTTATATATAAGTTAGTAAGTATTTACTATATATAAAAATCAATTAAAACAATGACTTAAAATTATTAATCGCAATAAATACTTTTTAGTTCTTCTATAAGACTAGGGTAAACCCAAATTATTCTTGCATTGCACCAAATCGCCAGATAGAATGAACTTATTGTGCGGTTTTTCCTTGTTATTAAAGGGGAATTACCGTATCACCCAGTGTCTCCTCCACCCAAACAAAGGTGGATTTCAGCCCAGGACCTAGTCCTGGGCCTTTTTTTAGGTTAGAATTCAAGGCTTTACTAAATTACCGATCTAGCCAGCGGTAATGGTTTTACCAGTTAGGGTGCATAAAAACTGCGAGCCTGCAAACATAAGCAGGGCCAAGGTGAATGTAGTTTAGTTGGGGTGTGAATGGCTATAACAATTGAAGAAAATCATGAAAACTTTTTCCGCAAAACCCGCTGAGGTAAAGCGTGACTGGTTCGTGATTGACGCTACGGACAAAGTCCTCGGTCGTGTCGCCAGTGAAGTGGCACTCCGTCTACGCGGCAAGCACAAACCCGAATTTACCCCCCACGTTGATACCGGCGATTTTATCGTCGTCATTAACTCTGCCAAGCTACGCGTTACTGGTACTAAAGGCCTAAACAAAATTTATTACCGTCATAGCGGATACCCAGGTGGTATTAGCTCGACGAACTTTGACAAAATGCAAGAGCGTTTTCCAGGTCGTGCATTAGAAAAAGCGGTTAAAGGTATGTTACCTAAAGGCCCACTCGGTTACGCCATGATCAAGAAATTGAAGGTGTACGGCGATGCCGACCATCCACATTCGGCTCAACAGCCTAAAGCGCTAGAGATCTAAGGACCCCATATGGCAACGAATTACGGAAATTGGAATTACGGCACTGGGCGTCGCAAGAGCTCAGTTGCGCGAGTATTTATTAAATCAGGCAAAGGCGACATTATCGTTAATGGTAAGCCTATCGATGCTTATTTTGCACGCGAAACTTCGCGCATGATTGCGCGTCAGCCATTGGCTTTAACTAGTCATCTCACCACTTTTGATATTAAAGTGAATGTTCATGGTGGTGGCGAAACAGGCCAAGCTGGAGCTGTTCGCCATGGCGTTACACGGGCCTTGATCGATTACGATAATGCTTTGAAACCAACCCTTTCAAAGGCTGGTTTGGTCACCCGTGATGCACGTGAAGTAGAGCGTAAAAAAGTTGGTTTGCATGGCGCGCGTCGCCGTAAACAGTTTAGTAAGCGTTAATTTCGTACAAACTGTTTTCGACAGGGTCGCGCAAGCGGCCCTTTTTGTTTTTACAATATGCATATAGAGTGGGGTAATGAGGAGAAGGTCATGATTAAGGTAGGCATTGTGGGCGGAACGGGCTATACCGGCGTTGAGTTATTGCGGCTATTAGCGCAGCATCCCCAGGTTCATATCGAAGCAATTACTTCGCGTAGCGAAGCCGGTATGCCTGTCGCAGAGATGTTCCCCTCTTTGCGTGGAAAGCTTGACTTAAAATTTGTCACTCCCGAAGCGGCAAATTTAAATCAATGTGATGCGGTATTTTTTGCTACACCGCATGGCGTTGCCATGTCTCAAGCAAAAGCATTATTAGCTGCTGATGTAAAGATCTTAGATTTGGCTGCCGATTTTCGCTTAAAAGATCCGGCCGAATTTGAGCAATGGTATGGCATGCCGCATGCCTGCCCAGAAATTTTGGCTGAAGCAGTGTATGGCTTACCTGAAATTAATCGGGCGGCAATTCAACAAGCACGCGTTATTGGTCTGGCAGGGTGTTATCCGACATCAGTGCAATTGGGTTTGGCCCCTTTGTTGGCGCCAAGCAATAATCAAGCAGGCGCTTTAGTCGATAGCGAACATATCATTGCCGATGCCAAATCGGGCACTTCTGGCGCTGGTAGAAAGGCAGAAATTGGAACTTTGCTCGCCGAAGCGAGTGATAATTTTAAGGCCTATGCAGTTAAAGGCCATCGCCATTTACCAGAGATTACCCAAGGCTTGAAAGCAATTGCGGGTCATGAGCAAATTGCCCTTACTTTTGTGCCGCATTTAACACCCATGATTCGGGGTATTCATGCGACCATTTATGCGCGTTTAACCGCTCATGGTATGACCCAAGATTACCAGCAGCTCTATGAAAATTACTACCGTGACGAACCCTTTGTTGATGTTATGCCTGCGGGGAGTCATCCTGAAACCCGTTCAGTGCGGGGTAGCAATAACATCAGAATAGCGCTTCATCGCCCAGCAAATGGCGATACTTTGGTAATTTTGGTGGTTGAAGACAACTTAGTTAAAGGTGCTTCAGGGCAAGGTGTGCAATGTCTCAATTTAATGTTTGGCTTACCTGAAACCATGGGTTTAGAGCAAATTGCCCTCTTGCCATAAGGGGTTAATACTAGATCACCACAATATTATTGGCTTCAGCCCGCGGTTTACTCATCAGCATGCCTTGTGCAGACTCGGGATTTAAAGCCTAAAATAAGGTATTGCATTTTGACTGAGGAGTTTTGCCATGACCCAACCATCTGTTTCTACTGAAGCTGCAATTGATGCCAATGTCGCTGGCGCCGCGGCTGTTGCAAACATTGCTAGCGCCATGGACTCATCTGAGCCACCAACCCCACTCATTTTTACTGATAGTGCAGCAGCTAAGGTAGCCGATCTGATTGCTGAAGAAGGTAATAATGAACTCAAGTTGCGCGTCTTTGTGCAGGGCGGCGGCTGCTCTGGTTTTCAATACGGTTTTACCTTTGATGATGCAGTCAATGAAGATGACACGCAATTTGAAAAAAATGGTGTGACCTTATTGGTAGACTCAATGAGCTTTCAATATTTGGTGGGTGCCGAAATTGATTACAAAGAAGACATTAATGGCTCACAGTTTGTGATTAAAAATCCCAATGCAACGACTACCTGTGGTTGTGGCTCTTCATTCTCAGCTTAATATATTTACAAATTTAATTAGGATAGTAGGCCCCTAAGACACGGGGTCCTGCTGCACCAGTTACGGCCGGCACATTAGCTGGCCGCTTGTTTATATGAGCCCAAGCCAGCCAAGCAAAAGCTAAGCCCTCGACCCATTGCGGTTGAACTCCATCGACAGAACTTAAATCAACCGCCAAGTAGCGCCCCAGCACTTCTGCTGCATTTGCGCGCAGCAAGGAAATTAAGGCAGCATTATTAGCGCCTCCACCACAGATAACGAGACGTTCTACCTCAGGTAAATATTGTTTCAGTGCATTGCAGACAGAGGTGGAGGTCAAGGCCATTAATGTCGCTTGAATATCTGCAGGTTTAAGCTTGCGACTAGCAACGCGGTGTTTTAGCCAAGCTAAGTTAAAGTAGTCTCGCCCGGTACTTTTGGGCGGCGCGGCCTGAAAATAAGGATCGGCTAATAGCGCTTGTAGCAGCTCGACGTTACAAACACCGCTTGCTCCCCATGTACCACAATCATCAAAGGGTTTGCCTACGCTAGATTGTATCCAGCCATCCAGCAAGAGATTACCAGGACCAGTATCAAAGCCGAGGACCGGACCAGCTGCTTTTGGTAAGAGCGTTAAATTAGCAATGCCGCCCAGATTAAGTACTGCACGGTTTTCGGTGGGCGAACTAAATTGCTGGGCATGAAAAGCGGGCACTAAAGGTGCTCCCTGGCCACCAGCAGCGATATCGCGTTGGCGAAAATCAGCAACCACAGCAATACCCAATTTTTCTGCTAATAATGCTGCATTGAGAGTTTGGTGCGTGTAAGCATGACCATTTGGTAAGCTTGGCTGGTGCCGAATGGTTTGGCCGTGTGCACCAACGGCGACAATATCTTTTGCTTGCAGTTGTGCTTTAGCCAGCAAGGTTTTGGCTACCTGAACATAAGCCATCGCCAAATCATTCGCTGCCAAATGTTCGCGATGAATTTCATTGGTACCGGTACTTTGAAGTTGAAATAGCATTGCTCGCAGGGCAGGGGTAAAAGGTGCACTCACACATTCAAGCGGCCGCACTTGTCCATCCGAGTGAATTTTTGCCAAAACAGCATCAACCCCATCTAAGCTGGTTCCCGACATAATGCCTAGATAGTAGGGCGCTGGTGTGGCTATGGCTGGCTCCTGAAATGCAGCGTTTTTAGGCCTCTTGCGAAGAGGTGCGACAATTGTATTAATTCATTTTAGACAATGAAACGGTAACTTACCTCCCGTGTTCATTTAATTCAGTATGACGGCTAAAAACCAGCAAAACAACTTCCCTTTGACTCCGGCTGTATTTACAGCGCTAGAAGTGACCAAACGCGGCTGCGACGAGCTTTTAGTAGAAGCGGATTGGCTGACTAAGCTAGCCCGTAGTCAAGCCACTGGGGAGCCATTACGAATTAAACTTGGTCTTGACCCTACCGCCCCAGATATTCATTTAGGTCATACAGTGGTATTGAATAAGCTGCGTCAACTGCAAGATTTGGGACATACCGTTATCTTCTTAATTGGTGATTTCACCAGCATGATCGGGGATCCCTCGGGACGTAACTCAACTCGCCCACCTTTAACAGTCGAAGCCATTGCTGAAAATGCGCAAACCTATTACAAACAAGCCAGTTTAGTGTTGGATCCTAATAAAACTGAGGTGCGATACAACAGTGAGTGGTGTGACCCCTTAGGTGCGCGGGGCTTGATTCAATTAGCGGCAAAATATACTGTAGCGCGAATGCTTGAGCGCGATGATTTTACAAAACGCTATAAGAGCGGCACGCCAATCTCGGTCCATGAATTTTTATATCCCTTGATGCAAGGCTACGATTCAGTTGCGCTAAAAAGTGATTTAGAGCTTGGGGGAACCGATCAAAAATTTAATTTACTGGTAGGCCGTGAATTACAACGTGAGTATGGTCAAGAACCCCAGTGCATCTTAACTATGCCATTATTAGTTGGGCTTGATGGCGTTGAAAAAATGAGTAAGTCCAAAAATAACTATGTGGGTATTAGCGAGCCAGCAAATGAAATGTTTGGCAAGCTCATGAGTATTTCGGATGAGCTAATGTGGGATTACTATTTACTATTATCGTTTCGTCCCGTAGCAGAAATTGATTTAATGAAACAAGAAGTTGCTGCAGGACGCAACCCGCGCGACTGTAAAGTGCTGCTCGCTCAAGAAATCGTGAGTCGCTTTCATTCAAGCCAAGCAGCTGATAAAGCCCTTGAAGATTTTAATCATCGAGCTAAGGGAGGGGTGCCCGACGATATCCCTGAGGTAACTCTAGAAGGCGCCCCCTTGGGTCTCGCAGCCCTTTTAAAAATGGCGGGTTTAGCGCCATCGACCACCGAAGCAAATCGCAATATTGAACAAAACGGCGTGAAGATTGATGGTGCAGTAGTTAGCGATAAAACCATTAAGCTTGAAGCTGGAAATTATGTTGTGCAGGTTGGGAAGCGTCGCTTTGCAAAAGTAACACTAACTAAATAAATTACTAACTCAGTAAATCGAGATTAGCCGAATTATTTGGTGGTGTTAAACCAAAGTGCTCGTAAGCTAAACGCGTTGCAATACGGCCTCGTGAGGTACGCTGTAAATAGCCTTGTTGAATTAAATAGGGCTCCAAAACATCTTCGATCGTATCGCGCTCTTCACCAATGGCTGCCGCTAAATTATCGATCCCTACTGGTCCACCATCAAATTTATATAAAACGGCTTCTAATAGTTTACGATCCATTACATCAAAGCCGCTAGGATCAACATCTAACATGAGCAGGGCAGCATCGGCAATTGCTTTGGTAATAACTCCGCTACCTTTGACTTCGGCAAAATCTCGCACCCTGCGTAACAGGCGGTTTGCTACCCGCGGCGTGCCCCGAGCGCGCTGAGCAATTTCAACCGAGCCTGCCGGATCAATTTTCGCTTTCAGTAAATTGGCCGAGCGCTCAATAATGCGGGTTAACTCTTCAGTGGTGTAGAACTCGAGTCGCGCCACAATACCAAAGCGATCGCGTAAGGGGTTGGTTAGCATCCCCGCGCGTGTGGTTGCGCCAATTAAGGTGAAGGGCTTTAGTTCTAATTTCACGCTGCGCGCTGCAGGGCCTTCACCAATCATAATATCAAGGGTGTAATCTTCTAACGCTGGATATAAAATTTCCTCAACAACGGGCGAGAGTCGGTGAATCTCATCAATGAATAAGACATCATTGGTTTCAAGATTAGTTAATAAAGCCGCAAGATCGCCAGGCCGATCAAGTACTGGCCCACTAGTTTGGCGTAAATTGACCCCCAGTTCACGGGCAATAATATGCGCTAAGGTTGTTTTTCCAAGCCCAGGCGGGCCAAAGAGTAAAACATGGTCAAGTGCTTCTTGACGAGCGCGGGTGGCGGTAATAAAAATTTCAAGTTGTTCGCGGGCTTTGGTTTGGCCGACATACTCATCAAGTTGTTTGGGGCGAAGAGCCCGTTCAAATAGGGCTTCAGAATTACCAGCGGCGCTGACAATACGCTCTATCGCACCATCTTCGGGTTCTGCACTTAAGTCATCAGTATGGATTGCCATGCTAGCAGTGTATTCGTTTGCGAGAAATTAAATTTTAGAAAGTGATTTTAGGCCTAAGCGAATGCCTTCAGAAACCGAGGTATCAGGGGGTATTTGCTTAAGAGCAAAGAGGGCCTCTTTTTCGGAATATCCTAAGGAGAGGAGCGCTTGCAGCACTTCGCTATTGGCTAGGGCAACTGAAGAACTGCCAGATCCATCGATGCCGATTCCCAAATCAGGTCCTAACTTTCCTTTTAGTTCAAGGAGCAGGCGTTCTGCCGTTTTTTTACCAATACCAGGCACTTGGGTTAAGCGGATCGTTTCTTGCGCAGCAATGGCTTGCACTAACTCGCTCACGCTCATGCCAGAAAGTAGGGCTAAGGCAGTACGCGAACCCACCCCGCTAATTTTAATTAAGGCCCGAAAGGCCATGCGCTCGTTTTCAGTGGCAAAACCAAATAATTGCTGCGCATCTTCGCGTACCTGAAAGTGCGTTAATAAGGTCACCATTTGATTAAGCTTTGGTAGGCCATATAGCGTACTCATCGACACGTCAATTTCATAGCCCACACCTTGGCAGTCAACCAATAAGCGAGGAGGATGAATCGCAATAAGAGTTCCGTGAATCCGACCAATCATAGTTAGCTATTATCCTTTGAAGTGATGGGCGGCACAAATTGCCACCCCTAAGGCATCGGATGCATCTGTTCCAGGCGCACGATTCAGGCGCAATAAGCGCTTAATCATTTCTTGCATTTGGGCTTTCGCAGCGCGACCTGTTCCCACAATCGACTGCTTTACGCGTAAAGCACTATATTCAGCGACAGGTAGTTTTGCAGATACTAAGGCGGCAATGACTGCGCCGCGTGCTTGCCCTAACATTAAGGTCGAGCGCGGGTTTACATTTAAAAATACCTCTTCAATTGCAGCGGCCTCTGGCTGATACTGCTCTAAAACTTCTTTGATGCCCACATAAAGGATGCCGAGTCGCTCAGGTAAGCCTTTACTAGGATCACCACTTTGAATTGTCCCTGATGCTACATAGCGCAATTGTTGCCCATCAACATCAATAATTCCAAACCCCGTAGTACGTAAGCCTGGGTCGATACCGATCCAACGCATTGGCTTAGTGACGGAAATGGCGAACGCCAGTAAAGACCATGGCAATACCGGTTTCATTCGCAGCCGCAATTATTTCTTCATCACGCATGCTCCCGCCTGGCTGAATAACACTAGTCGCACCTGCCGCCACTACTACATCAAGGCCATCACGGAAAGGGAAAAAAGCATCGCTAGCCACGACTGAGCCCACTAAATTTAAGCCCGCATGCTCGGCTTTAATTTTGGCAATGCGCGCCGAATCAACTCGACTCATTTGGCCTGCACCAATACCTAAAGTCATGCCATTACCGCAATATACAATGGCATTCGACTTGACAAACTTCGCAATACGCCAAGCAAATAGTAAATCTTGCAGTTCTTGTGCGCTAGGTTGGCGTTGTGTAACCACTTTAAAGTCAGCGGCTAAACAATTTTTTGTATCCGTGGTTTGAACTAAAAGACCGCCTCCAACCCGTTTGAAATCATAAGGGTTAGCAGCATGGGCCAGTGAAATTTCTAGTAAGCGCACATTTTCTTTGCTTGCAAAGACAGCTTTCGCTTCAGCAGTAAAGCTTGGGGCTATTAACACTTCAACAAATTGCTTGGCAATTGTCGCAGCAGCTGCACCATCACAAACCGTATTCAGCGCAATGATGCCGCCAAATGCCGAGCTTGGATCAGTCTGCCAAGCCTTTTGATAAGCCTCAAGTGCGCTTGAACCCAGTGCAACCCCACACGGATTAGCATGCTTAACAATCACACAAGCTATCGAATTGGTACATAAGTGATTTTCTGCCGGTAGAAAACTTTTGACACATTCCCAAGCGGCATCAGCATCAGCAATATTGTTATAGGACAAGGCTTTGCCCTGTATCTGTTGATAATTTGCTAAAGCACCAGGAATGGCATTGATATCGCGATAAAAAGCTGCCGCTTGGTGGGGATTTTCGCCATAGCGCATCTCTTGTACTTTTTCAAAGGCTAAATGCAAGGTATTGGGAAAAAGTGAGCGCTGCTGATGATCAAGGCGATCGTCTAAAGCAGATAAGTAGTTGGCGATCGCACCATCATACTGTGCCGTATGCGCAAAAACTTTTTTAGCTAAACGTAAATTAGTAGCATAAGAAACGGAGTTACCATGTTGGCGCATTTCCGTTAATACACCTTCATAATCTGCGGGAGAAATTAATACCGTTACATCTTGATGATTTTTTGCTGCTGCGCGCAACATCGCAGGGCCACCAATGTCGATATTTTCTACTGCATCGGCAAAATCACACGTTTCTTTGGCAACCGTGGCATTAAATGGATATAAATTAATCACTAGGAGATCAATAGTTTGAATGCCGTGCTTTTGTAGGGCAGCCATATGCTCTGTTGAATCGCGCCTCGCTAATAATCCGCCGTGAACCATGGGGTGCAGGGTTTTTACCCGACCATCAAGCATTTCAGGAAATTGCGTTAGAGCAGCTACTTCAATGACCGGTATGTTGTTATCAGCCAATAATTTTGCTGTACCGCCAGTTGAAATTAACTTAACGCCTAGCTCATGCAAGGCTTTAGCTAAAGGCAAAATACCTGTTTTATCTGAGACCGAAAGTAGGGCAGTTTGAATCATTGTGAATAGTCTAGATGGGCTTATTTAATTAAATGATATTGCCGTAATTTTTTATGCAAGGTATTGCGATTTAGACCAAGATACTGCGCTGCGAGCGATTGATTTTGATTGGCATGGCGCATGACGATTTCAAGCATTGGTTTTTCAACCACATTGAGCACCATGTCATAGACATCACTAGGAGGAGTGCCTTTAAGGTCATCAAGATAAATTTGTAGCTGAGTCTGAATGCAAGCAGAAATGGGATTTTTATTAGGCATGGTTATTAGGCGGCCTCAAGAAATAATAGGTGATCAGAGTGCACTTGCATTTCTGCAAAGAAATCATTGACCATGGCTAATTGAGTACGACAATCATCAGCAGTATTCATGCGTTGCCGAAAAACGTGTGAGTTACGTAAGCCTTTGCAATACCAACCAATGTGTTTGCGGGCAGTTCGTAAGCCGGTATATTCACCATAAAAAGCATAATGATCAAGTAAATGATCATTCATGATCTGTTGTATTTCAGTAATTTGAGGTGGTGGCAGAAGCTTGCCGGTATTCAGATAGTGCGCGATTTCACGAAAAATCCATGGCCGACCTTGTGCAGCGCGTCCAATCATGAGGGCATCGGCTTTGGTTTGTTTTAAAACTGCTAGCGCTTTTTCTGGACAATCAATATCACCATTCGCGACTACCGGAATTCCCACTTGATTTTTTACTGCAGTAATTTCCTCATACTCTGCAGTGCCGTGAAATAAATCGGCCCGCGTTCGTCCATGAATGGTCAAGACGCTAATACCAGCAGATTCTGCAATGCGGGCAATAGCCACTGCATTTTTGTGATCACGATCCCAACCCGTACGAATTTTTAAACTAACTGGTACGGCGTCAGGACCTACACCAACTGCTTGAATTACAGCGTCGAGTATTTTCCCAACGAGAATTTCATTTTTCATCAGCGCCGAACCAGCGGCGACATTACACACTTTTTTGGCTGGACAGCCCATATTGATGTCAATAATTTGCGCCCCTTGATCTACATTAATTCGCGCTGCAGCTGCCATCGTGAGGGGGTCAGCGCCAGCAATTTGTACGGCAATAGGCTCAAATTCACCCTCATGATTCGCTCGTCGTTGGGTTTTTTCGCTGTTCCACAACATTGCATTAGAAGCAATCATTTCTGATACTGCGTAGCCAGCACCCAGTTTTTTGCACAATTGCCTAAAAGGACGATCGGTTACGCCCGCCATTGGGGCAACAAAAAGTTGATTACTTAATTCGTGGGAACCAATTTTCATGAAATGACTTGAGCTAAAAGCGGTAAGTAGGCAGTTACTTTAGCATAGTGCGCTAGTCAACTGCTTAAATTTTAAGCAGCAAAAAAAGAATGGCAGGTCGACCCTCTTTTAGCGCCGACCAAACATCATTTGGCGAGCCAAACTTGTTTTTAGTGGGGGCAGCCATTGCAAAGCGGATAACGCTAGACCGCGAGCGAAGACGACAGGTAAGAAGTGAGAGGTAAACACACGCGCAAGAAAATCGGTAATCCCAATCGTGGTTTTCCGGTCAGCATTTCGCGTATGCGCATAATCTTGTAATACGCTGTTTAGCGAATTAGCGGAGTCCAGGGGTGCTGGGCGAGAAAAAAACCAAGCTAATTTTTCAGCCAACAAGTAGGCATCGCGTAATCCTAAATTGAGGCCCTGACCCGCCACAGGGTGCAGTGTTTGGGCAGCATTACCAATCCATACCGCATTACCTACTGCGACTTCTTTGCGGTAATTTAAGCCGAGCTCGTATATTCGCCGTTCGCGCACGCTAATAAATTGCCCCAAGCGGCCGCCAAATTGGTGTTGCAGAGCCGCTAAAAAATCAGGTTCAGTTAACTCAAGCCGATGCTGTGCAGTGCTCGGTGCACTACACCAAACTAAATTCAAGAAACG
>CAIXDG010000007.1 GCA_903918115.1 uncultured beta proteobacterium | reverse complement strand
TGTTGGCACAAATCGATCTGGGTGGCGTTAAAGATGGAGCAACGATGAAGTACAGTTATGCCCACCCTTTATTTTGGGCGCCATTTGTCGTGGTGGGCGATTAGCTGGGTCGGCAGGGGCTTAATAAATAAATCGCATCATGTAGGTCAGCGTCAGCGGCAATACTAGTAAGCCCACTAAGCTCATAATCCAAGATCGATTGGGTGCAGGAAAACGTGACTCTAATTTAAGAATACAAAATTGCATCGCCAAACCCATTCCATAAAGTATTAGCGGCAATAGCCATCCTTTGGTAATTCCTAAAATAAGAAGATAGGCGATACCAATGATCGCCTCAATGACGACATAACTGGGAAAGAGATATTTAAAGAAAAGCGCTAAGTCGCGCGCCAGCTTTCGTCCTCGCTTATCACCTAGGCGAGCAACTAAATCATTTTCTGCAATCCTTTCGGGAATACCCTGATGATAATTCTTAAGGGCATGACTAATTTGCTGTGCCATAAAGTAATAGCAAACTAAATACGAAATTAGTAGTTCAAAAGGAAAGTTCGGCATAATGGCAATACTATAATTTATAAAACAGATGTATCGCAGGCAAGATAACTAAAATGAGTTTCTGTAAGCCCTAAGAAAATAAAAAAATGCCCATTAAAAATATTATTCCTAATTTACTCGGCCTCGGTAGTTTGCTCATTTTATTTGTCTTGGGCAGAACCTTAAATGTGCCAATCATCCTGCAAATATTTAAGCAAGTTGATCAGTTAACCGGCAATATCATTTTGGTTGTGATTGCCATTGCCATTGGCATCTTTATGAAAGATTATTGGTATGTTCTTGGGGCAACTCTTGTGGCTACCCTCGTTACACTTTTAGTGCCTGCTGTCCCTGAATTACTAAACACAACGCAGGAATATATATTTGCGTTTATGTTAGTAATTCTAGGATTTTCTTCAATCTCTAATTTTTCACGCCAGTATCGCTAAAGGCGTAATAATTTCAAGTTTATTTCTTGGCTTCGGCAGCAGGTGGAGCAGCTGGTACAGCAGCAGGTTGTGCCTCTTTTTTTGCCTCTTCGACATGAATAGCTTCAGCACCATGCTTTTCGCCACCCATATCAATATTGCCATCTCCTTTAATCATAAGCCAGCCAGTAAGGCCAATTAAAATAAGTACGATGATGATGATTGTGCGGTTGCTCATATGATTCCCTTAGGTATTAAATAGCGACTTAAAGTGTTAATTTAAGAAGCTCGCATTACATAACAATTCAAATAGATAGGGCCTATAGTGTAATAATAGTGCAGTAGCTATAAGCAGCTATTTATTTGGTGTAAGCTCTTATTATAGTAAGAATTAGAATATCGAATAGTCTTATTAATGTAATTTTTATAACAATTTAGCCTGCTATTTTAAGGCCCTTTAAATTATTGGAGTATGTAAATGAATTTACGTAAATATGTGAGCGCCCTTTTTCTTGGCTTTGCGGTAATCAGCACTAGCCTAATGGCTGCAGATGCGGCAAAAGCGCCTTCTGGTTCGGTAACTATTAATGAAACCCAGTTTGCTTTAATCGTTGGCGGTAGCACTGGCGGTGGCGTCTTGACCTATAAGGGCAAGCAATATCCATTCAAAATAACAGGAATTAGTTTGGGTGCAAACATTGGCGTCTCTAAACTTTCCGCTGTTGGCGAAGTGTATGACTTAAACGATATTTCTAAATTTGCTGGCACCTTTACAAAATTAGATGGCAGCATTACTTTGGGCGGCGGCGTTGGCGGCTCTGTATTAAAAAATGAAAATGGCGTAATCATGCGCTTAACCAGCACTTCGCAAGGTATTCAACTAAATTTGAGTGCTAGTGGTGTGACTGTGAAGTTGGATAAATAATTAATTTATTTTGGGTTAGACTTAGTGGCCGCTCGCACGGCCGCTAAGTCCCATAAAGCCGAGCCACATGATTTAAAGAGTGTTGGTTTCTGAGGATCAATAGATTTTTTCTTCGAGACAAGCTCACCTAAAGTTGGGTAATCAGTCGGGTCTAATTTCGCGATTAATAAGTCACCCCCTTCATGACTTACTTCAGGGGTATCGCAGATGATGTTGCCGTACATAGCGAAGCGCTGACAAATATCTGCCGATATTTCTGCTAAATGCGCTTTGAATGAGCCAATTGCAGTAATGAATAAGCTGTCAAAATCTATGTTCTGTAAATTCGTAACTACTAGCTCATGTGCTGGAGTGCAAGTTGCAATGTTTTGAATCGATACTGGATAGGGCGAGTGAGGTGGTAAATAGTGTGCGTCTATACCTAATTTTTTAGCGTGCTCAACTAGGGCAACTGCCGAAGCCATGCTTTTTGACTGTACCCAAACCCGTTGGGTGCTAAAAAGAATATGAAAAGCCTCCAAATGATTTTTACCTTGTACACCTGCCCCAATGATGAGTAAATCACCCGCAGGATTTGGTGCGGAGAGTTGCGCAGCTAAAGCGGAGACTGCAGCGGTACGTTGAGCAGTAATTAATGCGCCATCGAGCGTATCCAGCACAGCTCCAGAAACCGCATCAAAAACCAAGATCTCTCCTTGGATGGCGGGTAGGCCCTTAGTAAGATTAAGCGGGCAAACGGAAATCGATTTGACGGCGGCTATATCGGGTCCTGCAATCGGCATCACCAATAAAACGCCATCATCTTTTAGGGGCAAAGCATGGCGGGGTGGCTTCTGGATTAATCCTTGAGAATCTTCAATTAAAACCAATTGAATTTCGGTAAGCAGTTGGTGCCAGGGAGTACTTGCTTGCGTCATGAAGCGAGTCTTAACTCATGATGCCAATTTGCCACGGTACAAATTCATACTTACCTAGGTCAAGTAATTCACTCTTAGATTCCTCACCTGATGCAGTACGTAAAAAAAGTTCAAAAATACGTTGACCCATTTCTTGAACCGAGACAGTGCCATCCAAAATTTCACCGCAGTTAATGTCCATGTCTTCCGTTAGTTTGGTATACATCGGCGTATTGGTTGCTAATTTCAAACAGGGCGCAGGTCTTGAGCCAAACATCGAGCCACGGCCTGTTGTAAAAGCAATCAGGTTAGCCCCACCGGCAATTTGGCCTGTCGCCGAGACGGGATCAAAACCGGGAGTATCCATAAAAACAAAGCCCTTGGTGGTTACTGGCTCGGCGTATTTATACACTTCCATTAAAGGTCCGGTGCCCCCTTTCATCGACGAGCCAAGTGATTTTTCAAAGATATTGGCAAGTCCACCAATTTGATTGCCTGGGCTTACTTTGCCGTTAATTTGTACATCACGACCAGGTGAGTATTCATCTTTCCACCAGCGAATCCGTTCAATGAGTTTTTCGCCAACTGCTTGGCTAACAGCACGTCGCGTTAAGGTATGTTCAACCCCATAAATTTCTGGGGTTTCTGAAAGAATGCCAGTGCCACCATGACGCGCCAAGATGTCGACTGCGGCTCCTAAAGCGGGGTTAGCCGTAATTGAAGAAAAGCCATCTGACCCACCACACTGTAAGCCAACGCATAAATGACTTGCCGAAACTGTTTGTCGCTTAAATTGATTTGCCGCCGGTAGTAAGGCTTTGACGGCTTCAATACCTGCTTCAATGGTTTTTCTTGTACCACCACTTTCTTGCATGATGAAAGTATGCAGGGTAGAACCCTCATGTAAATCTTCTTGTTCCATTAACCCTTTTAGTTGATTGCGCTCACACCCAAGGCCAATAACCAAGGCTGCAGCTAAGTTTGGATGACGCGCATAACCCGCCATCGTGCGACGTAATAGCTGCATAGGCTCACCAGACATTTCCATGCCGCAGCCAATCGAATGACTAAAAGCAGCCACGCCATCAACATTAGGAAACTCCGCCAGACGTTCGGGAGTAAACCATTCAGCAATTTTATTAACTACCGTTGCTGAACAATTAACCGTTGCCAAAATGCCAATGTAATTACGCGTACCCACTTTGCCATTGGCGCGGACATACCCTTGGAAAGTAGCCCGCTCTGTTTCAGGCAGCATAACAATCGGTTGATATTCACTCGCGTAGGCATAGTCACGATCAAATTCCTTAAAATCGGTGTTGTGACTATGCACCATCGTGCCAGCTTCAATATCGGTATTGGCAAATCCCACGGTAACGTTATATTTGAGGATGGGTTCACCCTTGAGAATTTTTTTGGCCGCAATTTTGTATCCAGCGGGAACTTGACTGCGACTAGTGAAGTCTTCGCTTGGTACGGCAGTGCCAATGCCAATATCAACTCGCGCAACGACGACGTTATCGTGTGGGTGTAGACGAATAATGGGCCCAATGAGCCGCTTTTCAGACATTTCAATCATGTACAGACCCCTTTAAAATACACTTCAATACAATGCTCATTAATCGATTTTAATACCTGCATCTTTTACCACGCGTCGCCAATTAACAATGCTGTCACGAATGTATTTACTATATTCCTCAGGCGTGCCGCCAACGACATTAAAACCAAGCTCAGTCAGGCGTGTACGAATCTCAGGCATTTGCAGTACTTTATTCAGTTCCTGATTTATCTTGAGAATGATGTCGCGCGGCGTAGCTGCTGGTGCCAGTACTCCCCAGTATGAACTAGCTTGACTAACTGCAGCTAAGCCCACTTCACTAAAAGTAGGCACGTTCGGTAAAGCAGGTGAACGGGTATAGCCAGTGACCGCAAGGGCGCGCAATTGACCGCTATCAATAAAAGCTTTACTAGAGCTAATATTAGTAAAGGTTGCGGCAACCTGACCCGCAACTGTATCTGTTACTGCCGGCCCCGCCCCCTTATATGGGGCATGAATCATATCGATTCCTGCCGTAAGCTTAAATAATTCACCGGTGAGATGTGAGGAGGTGCCCGCACCAGCAGAAGCATAAGCTAAGGCACCATTTTTCATTTTTGCCAGCGCAATTAATTCACCAATTGTTTTTGCTGGTACAGCCGGATTGACGACGAGTGCGCTCGCTCCTGAAGTAAGCAGTATGACGGCAGTAAGATCCTTAATACTGTCATAGGGTATTTTTTGTAAGAGCGCAGGATTTGAAGTAAAGGCCGTATCAACAACCACAAAAGTGTAGCCATCAGGCTGGCTGCGCACGACCATTTCTGTGCCAATCGTGCTTCCCGAGCCAGGGCGATTTTCCAGAATAATTTGTTGACCTAGCAATTCAGTCAGTTTAGGTGCAATGATGCGCATTTGCATGTCCGTCCCACCGCCGGGCGCAAATGGAATGACAAACTTAATAGGTCTATCGGGGTAGGCGGCTAATGCTATACCTCCATGCAAAACCCCAAGCGCAATTAGGCTTAAAAGAAGGTGGCGATAAATACTACTGAAAACGGCAGAATGCATAATGTCTCCATATTTTTTTAAGTGCAATTTACCCGCTTGATGAGCTTAATACTTAATAAGTATAGATTTACTTACCATTATCGCTATCATTTACAATTAATCGTTCGGCAAACTAGCTTAGTTGCTGAGAGTAATACACCCATCACGATGAAATTGATAAAGATAAGCTAGTCAATAGTATTTATATTTAATCCATAAGTAATGAAATTTTCAAAGAAATATTTCAATCTCATCTATGCATTACTGATGTCAATCATTATGGGATTAATGATGGCCGCAGTTTTAACGGCTATTCTCACCGGTATACATGGTGATTATGTGACGCGCTGGCTAAAGGCATTTATTCAAGTATGGCCAGTAGCCTTTCCAATCTTGTTGATTTTGGCGCCCCTTGTTCGAAAATTAACTACGGACTTAACTGAGCCCTGAAAAATAGGCCCTCACTAGGCCACTTCTGCAGCTAAGCCATACTCTTGGCTCGAGAGTCTGTTTGACCTTATAATTACCAGTTCGGCGAATTAGCTCAGCTGGTTAGAGCGACGGAATCATAATCCGCAGGTCCGGGGTTCAAATCCCTGATTCGCCACCATATTCAGTTTTACCGATACTAGGCCACCTAGTTACAGAAAAGCCACGTAAGTGCTTTTTTCAGTATGCTATCGAAATGCAAATCACCAAATTAAGATCTTCGTCCCTATTTTCTGCCATAGCACTCCTATTTATGGCGCTTGTGTCGGTAGTGGGCTGCTCAAGCACACCCGTGACACTCTATGCTGCGCAACAGCCCAAGCTGGTTTTGCCCGAATATTTTAATGGCACGCTTGATGCTTATGGTTTGTTCACTGATCGCAGCGACACCGTAGTCAAACGATTTACTGTCGTGATAAAAGCCAATTGGGTTATGAAGGATGGCAAAAATGTGGGCACACTCGATGAAGATTTCACATATTCGGATGGCACCAAACAAAGACGTATTTGGACTTTAGTAGAAACTGCTCCAGGGCGCTTTTCAGGTACAGCGAGCGATGTTGTGGGCGAGGCACTAGGCGAGGTTGCAGGCAATGCGCTGAACTGGCAATACACTTTGGCACTACCCGTCGATGGCTCAATTTATAACGTGCAATTTGAAGACTGGATGTACTTAATGACCGATAAGGTGATGTTGAATAAAGCCAAGATGAGTAAGTTTGGAATTTATCTCGGTGAAGTCACCCTCGCTTTTTATAAGCGCTAAGCGCAAACCATTCACTGTGCGACAAAAAATTGTCAATTTTGTTTTATTTCAGGTGGGCTGGTTCGCCTGTATTTTCGGTGGGGCATCTGGTCATGTGCTAGCCAGCGTACTATTTTCTTTGGCTTTAGTGGCGATTTCAGTTTGGCACACCCCCTTTAAAAAAAACACGCTGGCATTATTTGGCAAAATTGGGCTTTACGGCCTAGTGGGTGATACCCTGCTATTGCAGCTCGGATTCCTCCAATTTAATTCTCCTGTGCCCTTTGCATTTCTCTCGCCCATTTGGATGTGGACCTTATGGATCTTGTTTGCTAGCACCCTTAATCAGTCGATGGCTTGGCTTTTGGGTAAACCCCTCATGGGGGCGTTATTAGGGGCTATCTTTGGCCCCCTTTCCTACATAGCAGGCGTTGAATTGGGTGCCGCCAGCTGTGGTAATAAATCGCAAGCCATTGTTTTAATTGGATTTATTTGGGCAATTGGGATGCCTATTTTTCTATTTTGGGCTAGACAAGTGTCAAAAACTACCCCCTATCCAGAAAAAAATCGTCCTAAATAAATTCAGTGCTTGCAAAGACTACTGTTTTTATATACAGTAACTCCTAAGTTGTCAGAAACAAAGAAACAGGAAACGGGTCAAGCCCAGTTAAAAGCGAAAAGGATAGCCATGGAAGACAAGAAAAAATCAGCCTCATCTGAGTTTGACGGAATGAGCGGAGACAAACAAAAGGCGCTATCAGCAGCTTTAGCGCAAATTGAAAAACAATTCGGCAAAGGTTCAATCATGCGATTGGGCGATGCTGAAATTAATCGCGATATACAAGTGGTATCAAGCGGTTCTTTAGGGCTCGATGTTGCTTTAGGTGTTGGGGGTTTAGCGCGTGGACGGGTAATCGAGATATACGGACCTGAAGCATCGGGCAAAACGACACTCACACTGCATGCCATTGCCGAGATGCAAAAAATTGGTGGCACGTGTGCATTCATTGATGCGGAACATGCCTTAGATGTGCAATATGCAACTCGCTTAGGAGTGGATGTCAATAATCTCTTAATATCCCAGCCAGATACGGGTGAGCAAGCACTTGAAATTGCTGACGCATTAGTACGCTCAGGTTCAATCGATTTAATTGTGATCGACTCCGTAGCCGCGTTAGTACCTCGTGCTGAAATCGAAGGCGATATGGGTGATTCATTACCTGGTCTACAGGCTCGCTTAATGAGCCAAGCATTACGTAAATTAACGGGCACTATCAAGCGCACTAACTCAATGGTCATTTTTATTAATCAAATTCGAATGAAGATTGGTGTCATGTTTGGCTCACCAGAAACGACTACAGGCGGTAACGCCTTAAAGTTTTATGCCACTATGCGTTTAGATATTCGCCGCATTGGCAGTATCAAGAAGGGTGATGAAGTAGTTGGTAATGAAACCCGTGTGAAGGTTGTAAAAAACAAAGTGTCACCACCGTTCCGTGAGGCGATCTTCGATATCATGTACGGCACGGGCATATCGCGTGAGGGAGAAATTATCGACATGGGTGTTGAAGCCGATATCGTCGAAAAATCAGGCTCTTGGTATAGTTACAACACAGAGCGTATTGGTCAAGGCAAAGATAACGCGCGCGAATTCTTAAAAGAAAATCCAGAAATTGCTAAAGAAATTGAAGCCAAAATTCGTGAGAAATTAGGCGTCAAGTCGGGCACACAAGTGGTTGCTAGTGTGCTGAGTGATGAGGAGTTAGAGTCGGCTGATGCCTGATCCAGGCGATGTTCTAAAAGCCGGTAAGTTCAAAAGCCCGAGTCTCAAAGCTCGGGCTTTGCGCCTTTTATCTTTACGTGAATACAGTCGTAAAGACCTAGGCAGTAAATTAAGCGAATACGCCTCTCAAATAGATGCAGCCGAAGGCAATAACGCCCTCACGATCGAAAGCATTCTCGATGATTTTGAGCAACGCGGATGGCTCTCCGATACCCGTTTTGCCGAGGCCTTAGTGCGCCGCCGTAGTGAGCGCTATGGTATGCGAAAAATTCAGGGCGAATTAGATAGGGCAGGGGTTAGTTCCGAGCATAGCGCTGATTTACTTGAGCAGCTGAAGCTAAGCGAATTTGCCCGCGCTAAAGAGTTGTGGGAGAGAAAGTTTGACATCATCGCCACCGACCCTAAAGAAAGGGCGCGGCAATACCGATTTCTAGTCTCTAAAGGCTTTAATGCCGATCTGGTGGCTAGAATTATCAGCGGTAAGCCCAATAAGCAGTAAGTAGCTCCTTGGGCATAAATCCAAGCCCCGACACCGCAAAATGCTAGACTTACGCAGTTAAGCTTAGTCAAATCCCGTTTCAGGAGTAGTTATGAAAATTCACGAATACCAAAGCAAAGCAATCTTGCGCCAATTTCATGTTCCAGTGCCCAATGGGATGCCTGTTTTTAGTGTTGATGAGGCCCTGCAGGCCGCTGAAAAATTAGGTGGGCCAGTATGGGTAGTAAAAGCACAAATTCATGCTGGTGGACGTGGTAAAGGTGGCGGGGTGAAGTTGGCTAAAAATATGGCAGAAGTAAAAACTTTTGCTAGTGAAATTTTAGGCATGCAACTGATTACTCACCAAACCAGCCCCAGTGGTCAAAAAGTACGGCGACTTCTAATTGAAGATGGTGCCGATATCAAAAAAGAGTATTACTTTAGTATCTTGACCGATCGAGCCACGCAAAAAAATGTGGTCATGGCATCGAGCGAAGGTGGGATGGATATTGAAGAAGTAGCCGCTAAAACACCAGAAAAAATTATTAAAGTCTTCGTCGATCCTTTGGTAGGATTAACCGATGCACAATGCGATGAAATTGCCAATGGTATTGGTATTCCTGCCAGTTCATTAACGCAGGCACGCGAAGTATTTAAAAATTTATATAAAACCTATTGGGATACAGATGCCTCATTGGTAGAAATAAATCCCCTTATTTTAGAAGGCAATGGCAATATTAAAGCCCTTGATGCAAAGTTTGATTTTGATGCTAATGCCTTATTTCGCCATCCCGAGATCGTTGCTTATCGCGATGAAGATGAAGAAGATCCCGCAGAAATTGAAGCATCGAAATTTGATTTAGCGTATATCTCGCTCGATGGCAATATTGGCTGTTTAGTCAATGGTGCTGGCTTAGCCATGGCAACTATGGATACCATAAAATTATTTGGCGGTGAGCCAGCTAACTTTTTGGATGTGGGTGGTGGTGCCAACGCAGAAAAAGTAACTGAAGCCTTTAAGATCATGCTGAAAAATAAAAGTGTGAAGGCGATCTTGGTTAATATTTTTGGCGGCATTATGAAATGCGATGTCATTGCTGAAGGAGTTGTCACAGCATGCAAAGCAGTTAACCTTTCAGTGCCACTAGTGGTGCGCATGAAAGGTACTAATGAAGATTTAGGCAAAAAGATTTTAGCCGATTCAGGCTTACCCATCATTAGCGCTGACTCAATGGCCGAAGCAGCTACTAAAGTAGTCGCTGCAGTCAAGGCTGCCTAGTTCTATAGCGTGCTCAAAAAATACCAAATTAAAGCTACTCATTCAGTTACCCCAATATTTAGGAATTAGATTATGTCAATTTTAATCAATAAAAATACCAAAGTGATTACCCAAGGTATTACAGGCAAGACAGGCCAATTTCATACTGAAAAATGTCAGGAATATGCGAATGGTAAAAATTGCTTTGTGGCGGGGGTCAATCCAAAAAAAGCGGGCGAATCGATTTTTAATATCCCCATTTTTGGCACGGTAAAAGAGGCCGCACAACAAACGGGGGCAACCGTTTCTGTTATTTATGTACCGCCACCAGGTGCTGCTGCCGCTATTTGGGAGGCCGTCGAGGCTGATTTAGATTTTGTCATTTGTATTACTGAAGGTATTCCGGTGCGCGACATGTTGGAAGTGCGCAATAAAATGCGCGCTAAGGAAGCGCAAGGCGGCAAAAAAACCCTCTTGTTGGGGCCAAATTGTCCAGGAATCATTACTCCTGAAGAGATTAAAATTGGTATCATGCCAGGCCATATTCATCGCAAGGGCCGCATTGGTGTAGTTAGCCGTTCAGGCACCTTAACTTATGAGGCAGTCGGTCAATTAACCGCGATTGGCTTAGGTCAATCGACCGCAGTGGGTATTGGCGGTGACCCTATTAATGGGTTAAAACATATCGAGATCATGAAGTTATTTAATGATGATCCTGAGACCGACGCGGTCATTATGATTGGCGAAATTGGTGGTCCCGATGAAGCCGATGCAGCGCGCTGGTGCCAAAAGAATATGAAAAAGCCTATTGTGGGATTTATCGCAGGTGTTACTGCTCCCGCAGGTAAGCGGATGGGTCACGCCGGAGCTTTGATCTCAGGCGGTGCCGATACAGCAGACGCCAAACTTGCCGTAATGGAAGAATGTGGCTTTAAGGTTACGCGTAATCCATCGGAAATGGCGGTTTTATTAAAGGCAATGCTGTAACAAAAAAGTTGTTAGACTCACGCAAAGAAGAATATAAGAACACGACAAAAAACAGGAACTGAGGAGATTTTATGGAATTAATGGCAGCATTTTCTGATGCATCATTTTGGTTGGCATTGGGCTCGATTATTGTGGCCAATATTTTATTGTCAGGCGATAACGCAGTGGTGATTGCTTTGGCCTCACGTAATTTGCAACCAACACAACAAAAAACCGCCATTTTTTGGGGTAGTGCCGCCGCAATTATTCTTCGTGTCGTGTTAACGATTACTGCAGTGCAATTGCTGGGTTTGCCTTACCTAAAAATGATCGGTGCAGTTTTATTGCTGTATATCGGCGTGCAATTACTGGCTGATAGCGATGAAGATCCGGAAATGAAGGGTGAAGCCAACATCTGGGGAGCGATTCGCACTATCTTGATCGCCGACTTAGTCATGAGTTTAGATAACGTTATTGCAGTCGCAGCTGCGGCGCAAAAAGGCCCCGAAGAAACCCGTCTATTACTACTCATTATTGGTTTAGGTTTATCAATTCCCTTGATTATTTTTGGTAGCACCATGTTATTAAAAGTAATGGAACGTTTTCCAGTGGTAATTACCTTGGGTGCTGGCTTATTAGGTTTATTGGCAGGTGGTATGTTTGTTGAAGATCCTGCCATTAAAGAAACTATTCAAGTAGCGATGGAGGATGCGCACACCACCTTTGAAATGATCGGGGTTGTTTTTGTGGTCTTGCTAGGAACTTGGCTTAAAAGAAAAAATAGACGTAAAAAAGCCCATAAAAAATAAGTTTCTGATCACCTAATCTGAAAAGCCGACATAATAAGTCGGCTTTTTCTTACGTTAAAACACCTTGAGTACCAAAGCGTAAAGGTTGATCATCATATTTTTCATTCGAAAAGGATTGTTCAGCATGCAAAAACGTAATGGTTTTACCTTAATTGAGGTGATGGTTGTTGTGGCCATTATTGGCATCTTAGTTGCTGTAGCCGTACCTCAATATCAAGACTATATTGCTCGTAGTCGCATCGTCGAGGGAATGAATTTATCCTCAAGCGCAAAACTAGCGGTTACTGAAGTCTTTGCTAGCCGTGGCACCATTGCTATGGATGAAGCCACTAAAGGTGCTTTCTCTTTTGTGCCAACGCGCAGTGTTAAGCTGATTGAAATTTTGCCAAGTGGTGCCATTGCGATCGATTTTCAGCAATCAGTATCCGTTGATGGACAAAATACTTTAATGTTAATTCCCACGAATGACCCCGATGCTTCGATGCCAAGCGAAGTTGATTTATCTAAACCTGCTGGCATGAATTGGGCTGGTGGCTGGTCTTGTCGATCCAAAGAGTCTACACTGTCACAACAATTATTACCCGCTGAATGCCGCTCAACTAAATAAGACTTTTAAGAAGCATAACTTTAAAAGCCGTAAAGAGAATACAAAGTAAATAATCAATTACTTTGTAAACTCCTTTACGGTATTCATATAGTCACCATGATTACCGCATGCTCGATTAAATGCCACACCCGAGAAAGAGAGTGGATTACCAATGTTTTGCCACTCGCTGCTAACTTTGTCACTCGTCTTATTCATTTGATATTTATTATTTTGGCAATCGGCACGATAAGACCAGAGGATTTCGTCGCTTAACAATTTATCTAACTTGTAGGAAATTAAGCGCATTTCTTTATTGCCATTTTTTGGATCAATAACAATTTGTTTATAGAGGATATCGAATACCAAGGGAGGTGGTGGGGGCGGTAGCCCTAAATTTATTCGTTTGTAGAGAGGATTAAATACAATTGACTTAGGGAGGGTTGGCTCTAGTTTGACGGATTTATCTAGACTATTAAGATCG
>CAIXDG010000006.1 GCA_903918115.1 uncultured beta proteobacterium | reverse complement strand
TTCACTAATACCTTCTTCTAAAATTTGCCCATTTAAGGCTTCGCGATAACTTAATACGGAACCAATATCCTCAGGCTCATAGCATTGTCCAACACTAGAATAAATACCTACCTGTTTAAATAAATTGGCCATACCAAATGTACGTGCTTCATCAGCCACAATGGGTACAATTCGCGCGCCGAGCTCTGGAGTCTTCAGTAAATTACCCAAGAGCCGCACAAACACCATGGTAGTTGACATTGATTTATCGTCTGGAGCAAGGGCAAAGCCAGCATAAGATTCAAGCGGCGGAATGGATAGGCGCTCGCAGTCGATAATCCGTTTGGGTAAATAGCCACCTAACTCAGCACGTCGTTGCTGCAGATACTGCATTTCTTTACTATCCTCGCTTGGCCGATAAAAATCTAAATTGATCGCTTGGTCATCACTGAGTGGTAAGTTAAAGCGATTACGAAACCCAATTAACGCTTCTTCATCAAATTTTTTCTGACTATGCGTGGTCATTTTTCCTTGACCAGCATGCCCCATCCCATAGCCTTTTTTTGTATGCGCTAAAATCACCGTGGGTTGACCCGTATGCTTTGCGGCAGCTTCATAGGCTGCATAGATTTTGACAATATCATGACCGCCGCGTTTTAATCGATCAATTTGTTCATCCGTCATACCTTGCGCTAACTCAGCAAGTTCGGGGCTTTGTCCGAAAAAATTTTCCCGATTAAAGCGCCCATCCTTAGCTGCAAAAGTTTGCATTTGACCATCAACCGTATTAGAGAGTGCACGTACTAAAGCGCCGGTATGATCACGCGCAAATAAGCCATCCCAATCGCTGCCCCACACTAATTTAATGACATTCCATCCGGCACCACGAAATAATTTTTCTAATTCGTCAATAATGCGGCCATTACTTCTTACGGGGCCATCCAAGCGTTGTAGATTGCAGTTCACTACCCACGTTAAATTATCTAATTTTTCACGTGAGGCCAAGGTGAGGGCGCTCATACTCTCGGGCTCATCCATTTCGCCGTCACCAAAAACACCCCATACTCTGCGCTGCGAGCAGTCGAGTAAATTGCGATGGCTTAAGTAGCGCATAAAACGGGCTTGATAAATTGAACTGATGGGGCCAATTCCCATTGAACCAGTAGGAAACTGCCAAAAATTGGGCATGAGCCACGGGTGGGGATAACTTGATAAGCCTTGTACCCCAATTTCTGCGGCTGTAATTTCTTGACGGTAGTGCGCTAGATCTTGTTCGGTTAAACGGCCCTCAAGATAGGCGCGGGCGTAGACGCCAGGCGCACTATGAGGCTGAAAAAATACTAAATCGCCATTGTGCTCGGATGTGCGGCCATGATAGAAGTGATTAAAGCCCACTTCAAATAAATCAGCAGCACTTGCATAGCTGGCAATGTGTCCGCCTAGTTCGCCGTAAGCTGTATTCGCTTTTGCGACCATTGCTAGCGCATTCCAACGCATCAAGGAAGCAATTTTTTCTTCGATTGCCAGATCGCCAGGAAACACCCCTTGCTTGGCTACTGTAATCGTATTTACTAGGGGTGTAACTAATTCAGGAGACCACCCAATTTGTTGTTGATGGGCGGTGCGGATTAGCATATCGAGTAAATGCTTACCTCGCTCTTCGCCATTTGCAGTAATGGAATTAATAAACGCTTCTGCCCACTCGGCAGTTTCGGCTGGATCGATATCGTGCGGGTTTTGCATAGATATTAATATACAAAGAGTGCTCTGAAATAGGATTGCAAATTATGGCCAAATACCATTAAATTAAGCATAAAATGCTAAATAAACCACTTTTATAGAACTTTATGCAACTAGATGCCATTGATTTAAGAATCTTACAAGAACTTCAAAATGACAGTTCACTTAGCAACGTAGCCTTGGCTAAGCGCGTGCATTTATCACCATCACCATGTTTATTGCGTGTGCGTGCGCTAGAGGCAAATCAAGTAATTCAACGCTATGTGGCCCTGGCTAACCCCAAGGCCCTGGGACTTGATTTAAATGTATTTATTTCGATCAGCTTAAAAGAGCAGTCAAAAACTGCCCTCGCTGAATTTGAACAGCGTATTGCCGAGCAACATGCAGTAATGGAGTGCTATTTAATGACTGGCGATTGCGATTATTTAATTCGGGTTGCTGTATCCAATATTGGCGATTTAGAAAAATTTATTCTGGAGCAATTAACACCCATTGCGGGAATAGAAAAAATTCGTTCTAGCTTTGCATTAAAGCAAGTTTCTTACAAAACTGCTTTGCCTTTACCCTAATAAAAAAATTTATTTATCGACTTATTTTTTAAATATCGATTCCATTTCGCGTCGTACTCGAATCGCTTCTTTACTGATATCAAAATTGACATCGTTCCAGCATACGGGTTTGCCAGCTGCGACAGCATTTTTGAGTGGCAGACGGTGAGCTAACCCAATAGGTAAACCGCCCATTGCTAAGGAATCAGTAGCAGGCATTAATTTACCGTAAACGGTAAAACCACCTTCGCCATCCAGCATTTCTCCAGCCTTCAAATCACGCTTGGCCGTAGCTACAACATCACCGTTAAAGGCGGTAGTTTCGCCCGTTGCTTCTCTGCGCAAAGCTACACTCGCAACCGAGATGCCAAGCTCTAGACCAATTAAGTGATAAGGCTTATACATCGCCGCATACCAGCCACTGGCATCAGTTTTAAGACCATATTGCAAGAAACAGTTACGGACATATTCGTTCGGTGCTTCAAAGACAATATAAACGCCCCAACGTAAATCTCGAAAGACAGGGCGACCATCACGCTCAACAGAAGAGACTACTTCAACAGTGCCTTTAAAGGGCAATATGCCACCATCAGCTTCCGGTCTTAAGATGGTGGGTAAATCATCTACCCCACAGGGCGGAAATAACAGGCCATTTTTGGGTGGTTGTAAACCACAGGCATTTGATACGGCAGCCATTTCAAGTGCAGATTTGGTGCCATCTAAAAAAGAATTAAACATTTGTGCATTAAAGTCACCGCTACCAACTTGCTCTGGGGTAAATCCATAGTGCCCCCATACTGTGTCTGGAGTAGCCTGGTGATAGATCGGTAAATATTTTGTGCCCTTGCCTGCACAAACCACTTCCAT
>CAIXDG010000005.1 GCA_903918115.1 uncultured beta proteobacterium | reverse complement strand
TGCACTGCAATTTTGGTATCGATTTGATTAATCAAATTAAGCTGGAGAACCCGCAGTTATGGACTTCCGCGTTCAAAGACGAGATTAAAACCATCTTCGAAAAAGCGGTTGAATTAGAGTACCGATATGCCGAAGATACGATGCCAAGAGGGGTGCTTGGATTGAACGCACCGATGTTCAAAGGCTACCTTCGATACATCTGTAATCGTCGTTGTATGCAAATAGGACTTGACTCTATGTTCCCAAATGAAGAGAATCCATTTCCATGGATGTCAGAAATGATTGATCTGAAAAAAGAACGTAACTTTTTTGAGACCCGCGTTATTGAGTACCAAACTGGTGGTGCGCTGAATTGGGAGTAAGTTTTTAATTGTTGTGAGCGGACTTATCAGCTGAATAGGAGATTAGCCTGTTGAATAGTTTTAGTAGTCGATATTTGAGCCAAACAGAATTCCGAAAACCCTTTCAACAGGGTGCGCGGAAGGCTCTTCCCCTTTTCTCCAACCTATTTAAAAAGCCGTTATCTGCAAGGATTACGGCTTTTTTTCCAAGATTCATTAGCGTGCAGCATTGTGTATTAGGCCGCACGCCGATGAATGGCTCGCTCGTTTGTGTTGCTGCGCCGCAAGGCAAAGCATTACTAAATGGTCGGGTCTTCTTAATCGGTAGTTTGTTTTAATCTTCATTGAAGGAGTAATACTATGGCCATGGCCAAGAAAAAACCTGCTGCAAAGAAAAAAGTAGCTGCTAAGAAGCGCCCAGCTGCAAAGAAAAAAGTAGCTGCTAAGAAGCGCCCAGCCGCTAAAAAGCGTCCTGCCGCTAAAAAGCGCCCAGCCGCTAAAAAGCGTCCTGCCGCTAAAAAAGCTGCTAAGAAAAAGCCTGCTAAAAAAGCTGCTAAGAAGAAAGTTGCAAAAAAAAAGTAACTAAAAAACCTGCCGCCAAGAAGAAAGCGGGCTCAGCAGCAAAAAAGCCCGCGGCTAAAGCAGCCGCAGCCTCGACGCAAACTGCGTTAAATCCTGCAGCCGCATGGCCCTTCCCAACCGGTAGCCGTCCTTAAGTTTCGAGTTTTCTGACGCTCATGGACGTATAGTTGCTTGGTGGGGTCCTTCGGGACCCCTTTTTATTGGGTAAATCGCCGCTAATTAATAACGATACCCAAAGGCTTGGACAAACTGGTCAGCAATTTCAGCGGTAGTTGGCTGATGGTTTTGCGGACCTTGATGGGCAATTTTGATTGATCCCATGAGGCTGGCCAAATTGCCGGTCATTTTCCAATCCATGCCTTGATTGATGCCGTAGAGTAAGCCTGCGCGAAACGCATCGCCACAACCCGTTGGATCAATTAGCGCTGCTGCTCTTACTACGGGAATTTCCACTTGCTTACCCGCGTTATAAATGGTTGCTCCCGCAGACCCTTTGGTCACAATTAACGCTTGCACGCGTTCAGCCAGTTGTGCCAAAGACATCCCCGTGCGTTGCGCCAGCATCTCGGCCTCATAGTCATTCACCGCTAAATAACTAGCTAGGGCTGTGAGCTCTAGTAACTCTTTCCCATTAAACATCGGTAAACCTTGGCCAGGATCAAAGATAAACGGAATTTCGGCCGCTGCTAATTGGTGGCAATGCTCCCACATACCTTGCCGACCATCCGGAGCAACGATACCTAAAGTAGGCAACGGTTTTTTTGCGCGCTTACGTTCCTCTAAGACCTGTGCCACTAAATTGAGGTGGGAATCATTCATGGCGCCAGGGTGAAAGGCAGTGATTTGATTATTGGCTAAATCAGTGGTGATCATCGCTTGCGCGGTAAATGCCTCTGGTATTTGGCGGATATGGGTGATGTCAATTTGGAGTCGACTTAAGCGCTCAAGGTAAGGCTTAGCATCACTACCAACGGCAGCCATGATGATGGGTTCGCCGTTCAATAATTTTAAGTTATAGGCAATATTGCCGGCACAACCACCAAATTCGCGGCGCATTTTTGGCACCAGAAAGGCCACATTCAAAATATGAATTTGATCCGGGAGAATTTGCTCCTGAAAGCGACCTTCAAAGTTCATGATGGTGTCATAAGCCACCGAACCGCAAATCAAACTAGCCATGTTGTACTTTCCAAATAAAGAAGAGGTAAAAATTAAGGATACACAATGCGTAAGCGATAACCAGCAGCTTGAGCTGGTAATTTCAGGGGTAAAGCACAACTAACCTTCAAGCCAGCTGACGCTCCCGTTTGTAAATAATTGGTATGGTCAGTTTGAAACTGAGTTGGTAGCCATGCCGCGGGAGGTAATTCAATTCGACTCAGGGTATTTTCTGCCGTATCACTGATCGTCAGTTCCACATTGGGCCACGCTACAGGCAATAACAATCGATTTTGTAATTCAAAAGACAAAATAGAGGCGATCTCAGCCTCTTTAGAGACATTATTTTTATTTTCCATGCCCAAGCTAGCCGAATCGATCTTCCACGCCTCAAACGCCTTAATCGGTGCTTCCTTGCAACTGAGGAATTTGCACAGGAGCATATTTACTTTTAATGCGGCAGTAAAAGTGGCATTTGTCAGCGGATTTATTTTTTCGTCAACTTGTGGAGCAAGTGAGCGAAGTAGGGGCGCTCTAAATAAATGATTACCGCCGACGAGCAAAATCAACACCAGCAAGCTACTCAGAAATACATAGCGAGGCCAAACTTTTTTAGGGGAGCGCTTTGGCGATCTAGACTCAGTCGGGGCTAATTTCGGTGGCAAGATCCCATGCATACAAACCCAACCTTCACTTTCACCCACCACTGTGAGATTTAGCCACTGGCCATAGGTTGCTGAGATTTCGGCGGCCTGCCGCGCTAAGATGCCAGAGAGAATAAGGTGTCCTCCTGGACGCAAACGACTGATGAGTAGTGGCGCCAGCACTTGCAGGGGATTGGCTAAGATATTTGCCATCACAATATCAAATTGCGCTGGCGCAACCATGTTTGCACTATCGGGTAAAACAAAATCAACTGCTTCGTGGTTTATTTCGGCATTACTTGTTGCAGCAATAATGGCTTGGGGGTCAATATCAATCCCGAGCACCGGTTCGCAACCCAATTTTTTTGCTGCAATGGCCAAAATGCCGGAGCCGCAACCGTAATCCAAGAGACTACGGTGATGTAAATTAAATTGACTTTCTAGCCACTGCAAACAGAGTCGTGTGGTCGGATGACTGCCAGTGCCAAAGGCGAGGCCAGGATCGAGGGCCAAGCAAATTGCGCTGGGATCAATGGGTGCTTCATGCCAAGACGGCACAATCCAAATGCGCTGACCAATTTGAATCGGTTCAAATTGACTTTGGGTGAGGCGCACCCAATCTTGTTCGGCAACCATTTTTACTTGGGGGGGAGCTAAGGTAAAACCCGCGGCAGTTAAAGCGTTCAAGATGGCCACTAGTTCATCATTCTCATCATCAGGCAGGGGACAAAAGAGCGCGGTAACCGTGGAGCGTTCCCATGCTTGCAGATCTGGGGCTAGGCCAGGCTCGCCATAAAGCGGACTTTCATCGTAACCCCCTGCGCTTGCATCTTCAACCGTAACCGAGAGCGCCCCTAATTCAAGTAAGGCATCTCCTAGGGGTTCAGCAATTTCAGCTGACACCATGAAAATAAGTTCACGATAAGACACGATTAACTTTTGCCGCGGCTTGCCGCTTGTTCCTCAAGGCGATGTTCTAAATAATGAATGCTCGTCCCACCTTCAACAAAATTGGGATCTAGCATGAGCTCGCGGTGGAGGGGGACATTCGTTTGAATTCCATCAATGACCATTTCTGATAAGGCAATGCGCATCCGCCGAATAGCCTGCTCGCGGGTTTTGCCATAAGAAATTAACTTGCCAATCATGGAATCATAATTTGGCGGCACGACATAACCGCTATAAGCATGAGAATCTACACGAATACCAGGTCCACCTGGCATATGCCACGACAAAATTCGCCCTGGGCTGGGCGTAAATTTAAAGGGATCTTCAGCGTTCAGACGACATTCAATGGCATGACCTTGAAAAACAATATCTTTTTGACGAAAGGCTAATTTGAGGCCAGCGGCAATGCGGATTTGTTCTTGCACAATATCAATACCCGTAATCATTTCGGTTACAGGATGCTCCACTTGCACCCGGGTATTCATTTCTATAAAAAAGAATTCACCGTTTTCATATAAAAATTCAAAGGTACCCGCGCCACGGTAACCCATTTTTTTGCAAGCCTCAGCACACCGCTCACCAATTTTTGCGATCAAGCGGCGATCAATTCCAGGGGCTGGCGCTTCCTCAAGAATTTTTTGGTGGCGTCGCTGCATGGAGCAGTCGCGTTCACCTAACCAAACTGCATTACCGTAGCTATCGGATAAAACCTGAATTTCAATATGCCGTGGTTTCTCGAGAAATTTTTCAAGATAGACTTCGGGATTACCGAAAGCCCGTCCTGCTTCTTCACGGGTCATATTAACGGCATTAATGAGCGCTGCCTCGGTGTGGACAACCCGCATACCTCGACCACCGCCGCCGCCTGCAGCTTTAATAATGACGGGATAGCCAACGCGCTTAGCAGTAGCAATAATTTCTTTTGGATTTTCGGGCAGGGCACCCTCTGAACCTGGAACACAGGGTACGCCTGCTTTAATCATGGCTCGTTTAGCCGAGACTTTATCGCCCATCAGGCGAATCGTTTCAGGACGAGGGCCAATAAATGCAAAGCCTGATTTTTCAACCCGCTCGGCGAAGTCGGCATTTTCAGAAAGAAAGCCATAGCCAGGATGGATTGCTTCAGCATCAGTTACTTCAGCTGCAGAAATAATGGCCGGCATATTCAGGTAACTTAAAGGCGAAGGCGCAGGCCCGATGCATACTGCTTCATCAGCTAGCTTGACGTACTTCGCTTCTTTATCTGCAACCGAGTAGACCACTACCGTTTTAATGCCCAGTTCGCGACAGGCGCGTTGAATGCGCAGCGCAATCTCACCTCGATTGGCAATCAAAATTTTGTCAAACATATGCGTTTCGGAAAAGTAAATTAAACAATTACAAAGAGGGGCTGGTCATACTCAACCCCTTGGCCGTTTTCGCACAAAATTTGCTTGATGACACCAGCAGTCTCGGCTTCAATCTCATTTAACAACTTCATCGCCTCAATAATGCAGAGGGTTTGACCAACAGTAACGGCATCACCGACTTGCACAAAATTCGGCGATTCTGGATTTGGTGCGCGGTAAAAAGTGCCCACCATCGGTGAGCGGGCAATGACGCCTTCAGCCGCAGGCGGATCTTCTTCGAGGGCTTTACCCTGATTTACATCGGCAGCTGCGCTCGCAAGCGGATTGGGGCTCACTGCGGGCGCATGTAAATTTAAGCTGCTGGTGGCATGACTAAGATTGTGTGTGCCAGATGCATGGGCATCGCGGGTATTCACAATGCGTACACGGTCTTCACCTTCATTCACTTCGAGCTCGGAAATACCTGAATCGGCAACGAGATCGATTAAGGTTTTGAGTTTTCTTAAGTCCATAGCCATTTACTTTCTGCTTACTGAATGAAGCTGTAGGGAGATTGAACGACTGCGCGGGATGACGGTTTTTTAAGGGACATATAGGCTTGCAATGGGCCGATCAACTTATTGCGCAGGCGCCTGCAGTTGCTGCTGGGCTGCCTTAAGGGCTAATTCATAGCCAAGTGGGCCCAGTCCACAGATAACGCCGGTTGCCAGATCCGATAAATAAGAATGCTTGCGGAAAGCTTCACGTTGATGAATATTCGACAAATGCACTTCAATAAAGGGGATCGCTACGCCCGCCAAGGCATCCCGCAACGCAACACTAGTATGGGTGAAGCCGCCTGGGTTAATCAAAATAAAGTCGACACCATCGACCTTGGCTTTTTGAATGCAATCAATTAGCTCGCCTTCATGGTTACTTTGATAGGTTTGTAACTCAATGCCAGCCGCCTGAGCAATTAAATTCAGCTCAGCATGAATCTCAGGTAAAGTTTTTGAGCCATAAATACCAGGCTCGCGGGTGCCGAGTAAATTGAGGTTAGGACCCTGAATAACGAGAATTAATGGTTTTTTCGGCATAAATAACAACTTTTAAGTGCAATTAAAGATAAAAAGGTAGGAAAGCCAGTTTTACCATCGTTAAAGTATACCCGTTTGAGCACTTAAAAATAGTAAAGTTCCAAATAAAAACCCCGCCTATCTAAGGCTGAGGAATCATTTCTGAAAATGAATTGATGGCTTAGTAACGACTAAGTTAGGCTAACTTTTGTTAAATAGCCTTTAAAATGACACTTTTTAGCTCATCTGCGTCTATCTTGCCTAATTTTCGGTAGATGATCTGTCCTTTTGCGTCGATAATGACAGTAAAAGGCAGCGCGCCCTGACTATTACCTAAAGTCTTACCAATTTGACTACCTTCCAGGCCGCCAATCACGATGGGATAGGAAACTGGAGTTTTCAGTAAGAATTCGCGGATATTGCTTGGTGAGTCAATGCCAACACCAATAAAAATCACTGGCTTTGATGTTAAGTCCTTACTCAGTTGGTCTAAGGCCGGCATTTCCGCAACACAAGGCGGACACCAAGAGGCCCAAAAATTCACGAGGACTAGACGATTTTGCCAAATCGCGGGGTTTAATGTTTGTCCGTCCGGCTTGACCCACTCCTGCTGGAAAAATTGTTGCGCACTCGGGTCGCCACTTAAGCGGTTTTTTGCTAGCCAGTGCGAAATTCCAATGCCGGCGAAAAGGGCAATAATGGCAATCAGGGCCACACTTAGCCATTGTTTTCGATTCATTCTTTGACTCACACCAACACTCCTTAGCTAAAATTCAGTAATGCATATTCATATCTTAGGCATTTGCGGTACTTTCATGGGCGGTATTGCTGCAATTGCTAGGCAGTGCGGACACCAAGTCACTGGATGTGACGCCAATGTCTACCCGCCGATGAGTACACAACTAGAAGCCCAAGGGATCAAATTAATTGAAGGATACTCCCCCGATCAATTATTGCAGCTTGAATCAAAGCCCGATTTATTTGTAATTGGTAATGTGGTTTCCCGTGGCAATCCGCTGATGGAGTCCATCATGGATCAGGGGCTTCCCTATACCTCTGGCCCGCAATGGTTGGGAGAGCAAGTACTAACGGGACAACATGTCTTGGCGGTAGCAGGAACTCACGGTAAAACCACAACTGCCGCCATGCTTGCCTGGATATTAGAATGCAACGGCCGTGAACCAGGCTATTTAATTGGTGGGGTGCCCCTTAATTTTGCAGTGTCGGCGCGCTTAGGGGCGGGCCAATATTTTGTCATTGAGGCCGACGAATACGATACGGCGTTTTTTGATAAGCGCAGTAAATTTGTGCATTACCGTCCGCGCACAGCCTTACTCAATAATTTGGAATTTGATCACGCTGATATATTTAGTGACTTAGCAGCGATTGAAAACCAATTTCATCACTTAGTGAGAACTGTCCCGAGTAATGGATTAATTGTGGTAAACGCCGGCGAGCCAGCATTAGAGCGAGTTTTGCAGCGTGGTGCTTGGTCGGCAGTAGAGGGATTTGGCAGCGATAAAAAGGCGAACTGGTCCTTATTGCCTCAAGCTGCTGATGCATTTACGGTCCTCCATCAAGGACGCTCTGTCGCACTGCTTGAATGGGACAAAGATTCAGGTGTGATGGGCACACATAATCAACTGAATGCCTTAGCTGCAATAGCGGCTGCGCATCATATCGGTATTCAGCCAAGTGATGCGGCAAGTGCATTAGGTACATTTCAAAATGTTAAGCGGCGTTTAGAAGTCATCGGCAGCAAGAACCAGATTACGGTGTACGATGATTTTGCCCATCATCCAACTGCAATTGCAACTACGTTAGATGGTTTGCGTCGCCGGGTGGGTCAGGCACGTATTTTGGCAGTACTAGAGCCGCGCTCCAACACCATGAAATTAGGCGTAATGAAAACGCAGCTGCCAGCCAGCTTAAATTTGGCAAATCATGTTTTTGCGTATGAGGCCACAGCAGGTAAAGCCGCCCTCAGCTGGGATTTAGAGGGCGCATTGGCACCACTCAATCTTCCAGCAAGCGCACCTAAAGCCTTGGTTTTTAGTGACCTAGAGCAACTGATTGCCGCAGTTGTAGCGGAAGCCAAAACAGGCGACCATATTTTAGTGATGAGTAATGGCGGGTTTGGTGGGATACACCAGAAAATTTTAGAGCGGCTTGCTTAATTCACTCTGAGTTAGGCTATTCTGAGTCTCGATTGAAATAACCAAAAGGATAGGTCATATGCAGCAACGCTTGCACGATAAAGTAGCCATCATCACAGGTGGAGCAAAAGGTATTGGTTTAGCAACTGCCCAACGTTTCGCTGCGGAAGGAGCCAAAGTGATGTTGGCAGATATGAATCTAGAGGCAGTACAAAAGACTGCCGCTAGTTTGCCAGGCGCCGAGGCTTATGCAATTAATGTGACTGATCGTGATTCTATTCAAGCGGCAATTGAGATGATTATGCTGCGCCATGGACGCATCGATATTCTAATTAATAACGCCGGTATTACTCAAGATGCGCGCCTGATCAAAATGACCGAAGCCCAATTCGATGCCGTCATCGACGTGAACTTAAAGGGGGTATTTAATTGCACCCAACTCGTCGCGCCGCATATGCTAGAGGCTGGTAAAGGGGCTATCGTGAATGCTTCCAGTGTAGTGGGTTTATATGGTAATTTTGGTCAAACCAATTATTCTGCTTCGAAGTTTGGGGTGATTGGGTTTACTAAAACCTGGGCGCGCGAATTGGGCCCTAAAGGTATTCGGGTCAATGCAGTTTGCCCTGGTTTTATTGCTACCGAAATGGTGAAGGCCATGCCAACTTCTATCTTGGCCGATATTGAAAGGCGATGCTGGTTAGGGCGCTTAGGTACACCAGCAGAAATGGCCAATATTTATTTATTTCTAGCCAGCGATGAGGCGAGTTACGTTAATGGTGTTGCGCTCGAAGCTAGTGGCGGAATTTCGCTTTAAGTATGCAGCTTGTATATGAAGAAAGCGGCGAAATTCGCGCCGCAACAGTGATATCTTCTGCAGGTGTAGGCGAAAGCGAGTCTTGGTTAGTAGCCAGCCTTTCTGGCAAACAACTCAAGCTTAAGGCCAAAGAAGTTTGGTTGCGGTTTGAGCAACCTAGCGCCCAAATTGCAATCGATGAGGCCGCTGTCGTGGCCCAGGAAATTGATTTGCAGTTGCTCTGGGATTGTGCCCCCATAGAAGAATTTATCTTTACTGAATTAGCAATGGAGTATTTTGGCAACACCGTTGCAGTAAGTCAAAAAATTGCTTTAGCTATTGCTTTGCAGGGCGCGCCGATTTATTTTCGGCGCAAGGGTCGAGGCCGTTTTCTACGCGCGCCACTCGAGCAACTACAAGCAGGTTTAGCAGCAATTGAACGCAAAAAAACAGAATTAGCGCAACAAGCATGCTGGGCAGATGAATTAGTCGCAGGCATTTTCCCACCGGCCTTGCGCAATCAAGTCAATAACTTACTTTTTACTCCAGATAAAAATAGCTTGGCATATAAGGCGGTTTTAGCAGCTTGCACCTCTACTGGAGAAACACCTGCACAATTATTTATGCGCTGTGGTGCGCTTGAATCACCTTTGCATTACCACCAGGGGATGTTTTTGCATCATCATTTTCCCCATGGCGCTAAGCATGCTAGTGGCCAAAGTATTGATGCAGATAGCTTTCAAGCAGCACTGGCAAATTTACCAGAGGCCGCAGTCAAGGCATTTTCAATTGATGATGCCAGTACTACGGAAATTGACGATGCTTTTTCAGTGAGTGCTATTCCCGGTGGTGGGTATCGGATTGGTATTCATATCGCTGCCCCGGCATTAGCAATTCAGCGCGATGATGCTTTCGATCAAATCGCGCGTACCCGTATGTCGACAGTATATTTCCCTGGTGACAAAATAACTATGTTGCCACCCGACCTGATTCACCAGTTTTCACTTGATGCTGGCTCTTCTCGGCCAGCTGTTTCCTTATATGTGGAAGTTGATGCAGAGGGCAAATTAACCGGCGAGCGTCCACGCTCTGCGATTGAATTGGTGCCAATCGCAGCGAATTTACGTTTGGAGGACCTAGAGCAACTGGTAAGTGCAGACGTTCTTGAAGACGACGCAATTCAGGAAGGCACCATAGCCAATCCATTTCAAATGGAAATAGGGGTGTTATGGCGAACTGCAAAACTATTCCATGCCCAGCGACAGGCCCAACGGGTTGAGAATGGTCTAAGGGCTGAAGCACTAGGGCCAGCAGAGCCAGGCGCATTAGCGCGCGATTTTCTCTTCGAAATTAAAGGTGACGTAGGGGCAGAGCAGATTGAAATTATTCCTCGACAGCGGGGTTCGGTGTTGGATACGGTCGTCGCTGAATGGATGATTTACTGTAATAGCACTTGGGGGCGTTTAATTGCTGAGCATGGTCTACCGGGATTATTTAGAACGCAAAAAGGTTGGGGGCCTTTACGGACGCGCATGCAGACTACGCCTGCTCCCCACGAGGGCTTGGGTCTGGAGTATTACGCTTGGTGTACTTCCCCCTTACGCCGCTATACTGATTTGGTTAATCAATGGCAATTACTCGCCATTATTCGCCATGGAATAACAGCAAAAATAGTTGCCCCTTTTCCACCGCGCGATGCGAATCTGATGGGTATCGCAGCCGACTTTGAAGCTTGCTATCAGGCCTATGCAGAATACCAAGATCGCCTTGAAAAATATTGGTGCTTACGTTGGTTACTACAAAATAATCTGCCGACTGAAATTACCGTACGACATTTAAAAGAAGGTATGGCAAGAGCCGAATTAATTCCCTTGCACTTGCCTATTCCTGAGTTGACATCTCATGGGCGCCTAACGCGTGCCATCATTGAGGTTATGGCAGTCGATTTATTACAACTCACGGCCAGTTCGCGTGTGAAGGAAATTGAGGCTTTGGCAGATGCAGCAGCTGTAAGTGCAGTTACTGACGTAATACCTGAGATTAATGACGAAACTTCAAACCCATGATTTTGCGGGGCAACAAAACGCTTTTCGCTTCAGGTTTAAGCACGCCTGTTTAAGACACCCTATTTGGTGCGCTTTAATTGCGTCAATTGCGCTGCACGCAATTTTTTTGTCCTTTCGCTGGGGCTGGCAAGAGTCGCAAAATCGGCGCTTGAATACGGCCTTAAGCGTGATTTTGGTAAATGCCAACAGTCCAAGCGCCCCTAAGAAGGCCACTCAATTAGCCCAAGCTGACTTGCAGGGGGGTAGCGCTGCAAGCCCACAAAATGCAAGCGCTATGCACCGCGCGCGTTTAGGAATAGAAGCGCAGATGGAGGTATTAGAAAAACAGCAAAAAAAGATGCTGGCGCAACTTGATGCCCAGCAAAAACAATCAGGCGGAAGGCTCAGCGGTGAATTGCAAACGGCAAAACCGCAATTGAATGCTTTAGAGACTGAATTAGCGCAGCGCTTACAGAACCAGGCGGGGCAATCTCCGCGCCGCGCAATTTTGACAGCAAGTAATGCAAAGGCAGTTGTCTTTGCGCAATATTACGATGCGATGCGCAAAAAAATTGAAGCGTATGGTAGTACTTTTTTTCCGCGCGCGAATGGTCGACCGATTTACGGTAGCCTCATTTTATTAATCAGTGTGGATAGCGCTGGTAATTTACTGGTGGTGCGACCCAGTTCAGTCGGGATTGAAATTAGTCGTTCCTCAGGCATCGCCGAGTTAGATCGTCAAGCGGTCGCAATTGTGCGTGCCGCCGCACCTTTTGGCCCATTTCCGTTAGAGATGCGCAGGCAATTGGAGGTCTTAGATATGGTCGCTACTTTTGAATTTACCCGCGACGCTAGTTCACCAGGAATTAACCGCTTGGAATTGCATCGGTAAACTAGCGCTATGGACACTAAACTTTTTTTCGATCAAGTTGAACCAGCAACTATTTTAGGTAAAGCATGCTATGCCGTAGTAGGCAACCCTATTGGCCATAGTCAATCACCGTGGATTCACCAACGGTATGCTGAGCAAACAGCGCAGGCAATGTATTACGGCCGCATGCAACCATCACTAGACCAATTTCATCTTCACGCGCAAGCCTTTTTTCAGCAGGGTGGTCAAGGCCTTAGTGTGACCGTACCCTTTAAATTAGAGGCTTGTGCATTTGCTAAGCAACTCACCCCGCGGGCCCAACTGGCGGGTGCCGTCAATACCCTATGGCAAGACGGCGGCCAAATTTACGGTGATAACACCGATGGTGTCGGTTTAGTGCGCGATTTAGTTGCGCAAGGAATTGTCTTAAAGGGAATGAAGATTTTGATATTGGGGGCAGGGGGTGCAGCGCGCGGCATTATTGGCCCTTTACTAGCTGAAAGTCCAGCAGCCATGATGGTTGCTAATCGCTCTTTAGGCAAAGCCAAGCAGTTAGCCATCCTATTTGGAGCGCTTGCCCAGTCGGTGGGAGCTACTTTGCGCGCAGAATCAATCGCAGACCTAGAGACTCAAGCAAGCGCAGGCACGCTTAGTCAATTTGATTTAGTGATTAATGCTACTGCGGCTAGCTTAGATGTTCTTTCTCCTCTTAGTAATCACCTCGCCGCGCAGCTTTTTCAGCCGCGTACTTTTGCCTATGATTTGGTTTATGGCAAACCAACGCCCTTCATGCAGCAGGCCCTACAACATGGGTCACGCGTGAGTGACGGGCTTGGTATGTTGGTAGAACAAGCTGCCGCCGCTTTTACAATTTGGCGTGGCGCAACCTTAAGTAGTGCAATTAATCCGCGTCAAGTTTTAGCTGAATTACGTCATGCTTTGGCTTAAAACCTATCCCAGTTATTTTTTGAAGTGTATGGTTTTTGGTATTGTGGCCATGCAAATATATTTTGTGATTCAAATTGCATTGTGGTCAGTAATCACGCCGAGCTCCACAGCATTTGAACGTGCAGAACGTTGGCGCTTATGCACTTGGCATTGGTCTTGCGCAATTGAATCTAACTGGACGCCATACCAAAAAATAGGCAGTAATTTAAAGCGCGCTATTTTGGTGAGCGAGGACGATATTTTTTTTCAACATCATGGCATCCGCCTAGAGGATATGCAAAAAGCCTGGGAACGTAACCAGCAAAAAGGGACTCAGCCTGTCCGTGGTGGCTCGACCATTACGCAACAGCTAGCAAAAAATTTATTTTTATCAGCAGAGAAAAATTATTTCCGCAAGGCCCAAGAATTAGTCATTACAGGTTTGTTAGAGCTTATTTTATCGAAGCAGCGTCTGTTTGAAATCTATATGAACGCGGTCGAGTGGGGTGAGGGTATTTTTGGCGTGGGCGCTGCTGCCAAGCATTATTTTGTCACCACCCCAGCGGCTTTAACCCGGGATCAGGCAGCTGCTTTAGCAGCCGCATTACCAGCACCGAAATGCTTCGATAAAGTTAAATATTGCCGTAAGGCGAGCATTCATTTTCCAACGAGGCAGGCTTTTATTTTGGAGAATATGGATCGCATTGTGCTACCGCGACCCTAATTGCATCGCGAGTATTGAGCGCGGCTGTTCGGGCTGCGCTAGCAAAATCAGCGCCAGCACTGGCATACAAAATGGCCCGCGATGAATTAATGATCATGCCTGTGCCGGGCTGGCCGGCAATCTGCCCTGCTTTTACAGTGGCCTCAATATCACCGCCTTGGGCGCCAATACCAGGAATTAGCAGGGGCATATTGCCGACGATGGCACGTACCCGGGTAATTTCTTCTGGAAAGGTTGCGCCTACTACTAAGCCAACTTGTCCCGAAGTATTCCACTCTTGGCTTGCTAAGCGAGCCACATGTAAATAAAGGGGTTCAGCCCCTGTTTTATTCATGACGGGTAAGGCTTGTAAGTCGGCACTTCCTGGATTGGAGGTGCGACATAAAATAATTACCCCTTTGCCCGAATAGCGCAAATAGGCTTCAACTGAGTCTTGGCCTAAGTAGGGGCTCACCGTGACAGCATCAGCCCCGTAGCGCTCAAAGGTCTCAATTGCATATTGTTCAGCAGTACTGCCGATATCGCCCCTTTTAGAGTCGAGAATGATGGGAATATGGGGATAGGTTTTTTTCAAGTAATGCAGCAACTTTTCCAGTTGCGGCTCAGCCCCTTGGGCGGCAAAGTAGGCAAACTGGGGCTTAAAGGCGCAAACTAAATCGGCTGTTGCATCGGCTATTTCTTTGCAAAAAGTAAAGGTTGCGTCGTTTTGGCCCACTAGGCAAGCGGGTAAGCGCTTTGGATCGGGGTCAAAGCCTACGCACAGCAGGCTTTCCTGTGCCGTCCAGGCCGCCTCAATTTGCTCTATAAAGCTGACTGAATTTGATTTCATAAAGAAGATGATTCATTTGGAGAATTTGTCATAGCTCATAGGATAAACTAGCGCATTCCTTAGGAGTTCACCATGATCAACTTGTTCGTCCTGCAAAACGGTCGACTCTCTCAAGAGCAAGTCGAAGATCGCAATGAACTACTCCAGCACGTTAATCCCATTTGGATTGATGTGGTTGACCCCGAAGAGGAAGAGCTGATCTGGATTAAAGAGGCCTTTGATGTGCTTCTGCCAGAGCTCGATGATTTGGGTGACCTGGAGGCATCTGCACGGTATTTTGAGGCAGATGATGGCCATATGCATATTCGTACCGATTTCTTGTTAGATGAAGACGAAACCTCGCGTAACGTCCGGGTTGCTTTTGTGCTCACAAAAAATGTCTTGTTTTCGATCCATGATGAAGATTTGCCGGTTTTCCGCTTAGTGCGGCTGCGGGCCCGCTTACGTCCAGGTTCCGTCAGTAATGCGAAAGATGTTTTATTAGACTTGTATTCCACCGATGCCGAATACTCTGCGGATGCTTTAGAAGAAGTCTATGAAAATTTAGAGCTCGCTGGTAAACAGGTTTTATCTGACGACATAACCGATGCGGATGCCGCCGATGTCCTCGAAACCATTGCAAAAGAAGAAGATACCAATGGCCGTATTCGGCGTAATGTCATGGATACTCGCCGCGCTTTATCTTTTCTCATGCGTAGCAAATTACTATCCGATGAACAGCAAGAAGAAGCCCGTCAAATTTTGCGTGATATTGACTCATTAGAAAATCATACGGCTTTCTTATTCGATAAAATTAACTTCTTAATGGATGCAACGGTTGGTTTTATTAACTTGAACCAAAGCAAAATTATTAAGATCTTCTCGGTGGTTTCCGTGGCTTTGATGCCACCCACTTTATTGGCGAGTATTTGGGGAATGAACTACCGCTTTATGCCTGAACTTCAGTGGGAACTCGGTTATCCCATGGCGATTGGCATCATGATAATTTCAGCCATCATTCCGCTTTGGTATTTCCGTCGCAAAGGTTGGATGAATTAAAGCCAGCGCGCCTTGCAGCGCAAAGGCGCAAGCTTGCGTTCGCACGGCCGCTCGATCGCCAGCAAAATGTTGGGTGTTTACTTTTACAAGTGCCGGCGACTGCAAATTGTTTACTAGCCGCGTAAATGCCCAAGCAAAACAAACTGTACCGACTGGCTTTGCGGGACTACCCCCTGTCGGTCCAGCGATACCCGTAATCGCAATTGCTAGGTTGCTCGCACTATTTTTTAGAGCACCTTCTGCCATTGCTTTGGCTACCTCTTCGCTTACTGCGCCAAATGAACCAATGAGTTCAGCACTAACACCAAGACACTCACTCTTGGCTTGATTACTGTAGGTAATGTAACCCCGCTCAAACCAGGCACTTGACCCCGCAATTTCAGTGAGACTAGCGCACACCAAGCCACCTGTGCATGATTCCGCAAGCGCCACGCTCCAACTATGTTGGCTTAGTTGTATGCCTAATAACTGGGCTAATTGCGCAACGGAGTTTACGGTCGAATTTTCTGTGCTCATCAAGGTACCAGCGTCTGAAATAAAGCAATGACTAAGAGTGTAAAGAAAGCTGCCACGACATCATCAATCATGATGCCAAAACCATGCCACAGGGTTTGCCAAAAATTGGGATTTTCAACTACAGGAACTTTTTTAAAATAGCCATCTACTGCATGGATTGGTCCAGGCTTGACTGCATCAAAGAAGCGAAATAAAACGAAGGCTGCAATCTGCATCCAATAGTTTGTAGGCATGATAAAAAATAAGATGAGCCAAAAGGCGACGATCTCATCCCAGACAACACCGCCGAAATCAGCTTGACCAATTTCTTTGCTTACCGAACCACAAAGCCAACAACCAAAAATGAAACCAAGCGCAATAATCCAAGCCCAGTCGTTAGCTGAAAAAAAATAGTTGCCCAGCCAAAATATTGCCCAAGCCCATAAAGTGCCAAGGGTGCCTGGCGCGAAAGGGCTGAGGCCGCTGCCAAAGCCAAGTGCTAAAGTGCGGTTGCCAGTTTGTAGCATCCAGCGCAATGAGACTTGGGATTGAATCAGCATGAGTAATTATGCAAAGTGATCAAATGAGCGCAGTAAATTTACGGCCACGCTTGCTGCGATTGCTCGCCCTTGACCATCCACGAGATCGATTGCGGCTGCAGCAGACTCACTTACAAAACCTATACGCGTTAAGGGTAGGGATAATTTTTGACTTAAGGCTTCTATTTGTGCGCGTTTCTCGGGTGAAGCAGTAAAACATAATTCATAGTCATCACCGCCTGCAGCTGCACATTGCCAGCGAATCGTTTCGGGTTGCTGCGCCAGCGAAGCGGAAATTGGGAGCGCTGATACATCAATTACAGCGCCAACATGTGAGGCTCTTAAGAGGTGACGTAAATCACCGAGGAGACCATCGGAAATATCAATTGCGGCACTGGCTAGTGACCTTAAGCCGAGGCCTAAGGCAATGCGTGGAGTAGGCAAATGCATGCGTGGTAAGACCTCAGCTAAAGCAAGATCAGTAATTGACCACTCGTGACGCAGTGAGCCTAGTGCTAAGCGGGCATCACCAACGCAACCTGAAACCCAAATATCATCACCAAGCTTTGCTCCTTCGCGGCGTAGTACCTGCTGATTGCCCACGCTACCCATGATGGTGATCGAAATTGTCAGCGGCCCAGCAGTGGTGTCTCCACCAATGAGGTGACAGTTGAATTGTTTGGCAAGCTGAAATAAACCCCGACTAAAATTTTCTATCCACCCAGGATCACTCGCAGGCAAGGCGAGCGCTAAAGTAAAGGCAAGCGGCTGGGCACCCATTGCTGCGAGGTCCGAGAGGTTTACCGCTAATGCTTTATGTCCTAGCCACTGTGGATTTGCGCCCGGTAAAAAATGCCGCCCTTCTACTAACATGTCAGTGCTGATGGCCAATAATTCATCTTGAGATGTTTTTAGTAGGGCACAGTCATCACCAATACCAAGTGCAACCGATAGGTGCTCCTTAGCGTTGGGATTCGCTACCGGCACCATTGCGCTCGCCCCGGCCTTAAAGTATTTCTCTATTAAGGCAAATTCACCCATTGATGAACTCAGCGAGGAATCGAGTGGAAGTTTGGCTGGCGCAGTCATCTGCCTATTTTATGTTGCAAGTGCTAACTAGGCAGAGGGACTAGATGGCGCAGGAGGACTAGAATAGGGGTTTTTAGCCCAGAAACCTTGAAATTGGGCGTGATTGGGATGAGAGAGCGCATGAGTGCAGCAGAAACCGCAAAAGAACAGCAAATTAAAGCCCTGCGTGAGGCGGCTTTGCAGTATCACGAGTTTCCAACGCCTGGCAAAATTGCCATTGCGCCCACCAAGCAATTAACCAATCAACGCGATTTAGCCTTGGCCTATACGCCCGGAGTGGCTGCGGCATGTGAAGAAATTGCCCGCGATCCTGCCAACGCATTTCGCTACACCGCGCGCGGCAATTTGGTTGGCGTAATAACGAATGGCACTGCAGTTTTAGGCCTAGGAAATATTGGCCCGCTCGCCAGTAAGCCCGTGATGGAAGGAAAGTCGGTTCTGTTCAAAAAATTCGCCGGGATTGATGTCTTTGATATTGAGGTGAATGAGAATGACCCCGATAAATTAGTCGAGATCATTGCTGCTTTAGAACCTACTTTTGGCGGTATTAATTTAGAAGATATTAAGGCCCCCGATTGCTTCGTGGTAGAGCGCAAATTACGCGCACGCATGAAAATTCCGGTTTTTCATGATGATCAACATGGCACGGCAATTGTCGTGGCAGCTGCGATTCTGAATGGCCTGAAGGTGGTTGGCAAAGAGCTCAAGCAAGTGAAGCTAGTGACTTCTGGCGCTGGCGCAGCTGCTTTAGCCTGCTTAGATTTGCTAGTTGATTTAGGATTACCCCGTAAGCATATTTGGGTCACCGATATTGCTGGTGTGGTGTATGAAGGCCGCAAAGAATTAATGGATCCACAAAAAGATCCATTTGCACAAGTAACGCAATTACGCACCTTGTCCGAAGTGATGGAAGGCGCCGATATTTTCTTGGGCCTGTCTGCTGGCGGTGTCGTCAAGCCAGAAATGGTAAAAAAAATGGCTGAGCGGCCTTTGGTTTACGCCTTAGCGAATCCTACCCCCGAAATCCTCCCTGAAGAAGTGAAGGCAGTAAGACCAGATGCTGTGATGGCAACAGGGCGCACCGATTATCCGAATCAAGTGAACAATGTGCTGTGTTTCCCATTTATTTTTCGCGGAGCACTCGATGTGGGAGCAACGACCATTACGCGTGGCATGGAAATCGCCGCAGTGAAAGCAGTTGCAGAGTTGGCGCAAGCTGAGCAAAGCGATATAGTCGCGGCGGTATATAGCACCGAAAACCTCTCCTTTGGCCCCGAGTATTTGATTCCCAAGCCCTTTGATCCCCGCTTAATAACGGTAATTGCTCCCGCCGTAGCTAAAGCTGCGATGGATGATGGTGTTGCCCTGCGACCGATTAAAGATTTCAGTGCCTATCGTGATCAGTTGCAACAATTTGTGTATCACTCGGGCACTATGATGAAGCCCTTGTTTAGTATTGCAAAGCGTATTCCAGCGGATCAAAAACGCATTGTATTTAGTGAGGGCGAGGACGAACGGGTTTTGCGCGCAGTACAAATTATGTTGGATGAGGGCTTAGTTACCCCGATCTTAATTGGTCGCCCCAGTGTCATTGAGCACCGCATCGAAAAATTTGGTTTGCGGATGCAGCTTAATGCTGATATTGAGGTGGTTAATCCCGAAAGCGATCCACGTTACCGCGATTTTTGGCAGAATTATCTTAAGCTGACTGAGCGCCAAGGTGTGACTGAATCATTTGCTAAATTAGAAATGCGGCGACGCAATACCTTAATTGGCGCAACCTTAATTACCAAGGGGTTTGCCGATGGCATGATTTGCGGCACGATTAGCGATGTCAATACGCATTTGCAATATATCGATGCCGTCATTGGGCGCGAACCTGGGGCGAATGTTTATGGCGCGATGAGTGGCTTAGTTTTACCGGGACGGCAAATTTTCTTAGTAGATACCCATATCAATGCGGATCCCAGTGCCGAGCAATTAGCGGAAATTACCCTGATGGCAGCAGGTGAGTTACGTAAGTTAGGCATTGTGCCTAAAGTGGCTTTACTTTCGCACTCCAATTTTGGTTCTAGCGATTCACCTTCAGCGCTGAAAATGCGCACCGTGTTAGCTTTGTTAAAGCAGTTAGCACCAACCTTAGAGGTAGATGGTGAAATGCACGGCGATTGCGCGCTCGATCCGGAAATTCGCGCCGCTGCTGTGACGTCCTCATCGTTGCGTGGTGAAGCCAATTTACTGGTCTTACCCAATATTGATGCCGCCAATATTTCTTATAATTTACTCAAAACTGCTGCTGGAAATGGCATTGCAATTGGACCCCTCTTGCTTGGTGTGGCTAAGCCAGTGCATATTTTGACTCCCGCAGCCACCGTGAGGCGCATTGTGAATGTGACAACCCTGGCAGTTGTAGAGGCTGCCAGCCATGCTCGAGGGCTCATTTAAGGGGCTAAAAATACCCCTCTTAGGCCTAGGTTAGCGAATAAATCGATATAATTTTATCTAATAAAATCATATACTTAGCTAAAAATCACCATATTGAGGCTTGATTTGATTGCCGGTTCGGGTTAATCTCCTATTCATGATGAATACTCTTCCTGAAAATAACTCTTCAGTAAGCTTAGAAGACCATAGCCGTGCGGAAGAATGGGATAACAGCGACCGAACTGAAATTGAATCTTCGGCTGCCAGCATTTATGCGCAGGGTGGTTTATCTCATTTACAAACCTTTGCAGCAAATCAAGTTTTGGGGAAAAAAGTGACAGCTTCTTGGCGTGCAGCTTTAGCCATTCGGGATGCAGGACCACCTGCCATGCTTCGTAGTGTGCGTCCCAATATCGTGCAATCGATCCGGGCTTTTCGGACTAACGACCTCATGGAGGCCGCCAGTGAGCTCGGGCAACATTTCGTGTATACCAATTGTGCGCAGGCGATGACCAAAGGCGAAGTCCTTGAGTCTATTGCCAATGCCTATATGTTTACCAAACAACAAGCAAAGAATTTTGATCCCCTGTTAGATGCTTTAACTACCTTAGTCGATAAAGCCGGGCCACAACCAGGTTTTGTGGTGGTGCTCGAAGGTCTGCCTTGTACTCAAAAATTTGATAAAGAGGCGCGCGAAACCTTGCTCGATGTTTTCCGGGATGCAGTTGATTTTTGGTCCGAGCGTCGCGTTCCTTATCGCGTATTTTATTCTTTCGCCTAAGCTGCGGAGTTCATTAGCGCCAGATTGCATGTACGGTGGTAATTGCCACAATTCCAGCAGTTTCCGTGCGCAAAATTCGCTTTCCTAAAGATAGTAATTGGTAGCCTGCAGCTATTGCAAGTGCTTCTTCAGCAGGTGAATGACCGCCCTCAGGTCCAATCATCAAAATACAATTTTGCGGTGGTGTAGCAGCTAAAACATCGGCTAAATGATCTGTGGCATCAGGGCTGAGTAATAGTTTTAAGGCGGGTGCCGGCTGGGTCGTCAAGAAGGTCTCAAAACTCTGGATGGGTTCTAGGGTAGGCAAGACGGTACGGTCACATTGCTCACACGCTGCTTGCACAATACCTGCCCAATGCAGACGACGTTTTTCCGCCCGTTCCGCATCGCTTGCGCGCAGTAGTTTTAATAGCGAGCGCTCACATTGCAAAGGCACGATCGATTGAACCCCAGTTTCAACCGCTTTTTCGACAATCCAATCCATTTTGTCGCCTCCGGCTAAGGCCTGTGCCAATGTAATTGCATAGGGGGATTCACGCTGTCGATCTAGATGAATAGCGCTAAGGGAAGCCAAGCCTGATTTATTTCCTAATTCAAGAATAGTGGCTTTGGCCACCATGCCTGCACCATCAAAAATAGGGATAGTTTCACCTGTTTGAATGCGCCGGACCCGCAAGTGGTGTACTAATTCAGCGGTCAAACTAAGCGGTTTTTCCGGAATCCAAGGCGGGGGAAGATAAAATTGAGGCATTACCAAATATATAGCGAAATTCAGACTAACGATGCCAAATCCCCCCAATCCAATATTACAAATCCGCATGGCCAATGCGATTCGGCATTTAGCGATGGATGCAGTACAAAAAGCCAACTCAGGTCACCCGGGCATGCCTATGGGGATGGCCGATATTGCGGTTGCTTTATGGGATCAACATTTAAAGCATAACCCTAGTGATCCACAGTGGCTAAATCGTGACCGTTTTGTACTCTCAAATGGTCATGGCTCGATGTTGCTGTATTCCTTGTTGCATCTTTCTGGCTATGATTTACCCATTAGTGAATTAAAAAACTTTCGTCAGTTGCACAGTAAAACCCCAGGTCATCCAGAGTTTGGTATTACTGCAGGGGTTGAGACAACTACTGGGCCATTAGGTCAAGGCATTTCAAATGCAGTTGGTATGGCCTTAGCCGAAAAATTATTGGCCGAAGAATTTAATCGCCCTGGGTTTGACATCATTGATCATTACACCTATGCATTTTTGGGTGATGGCTGTTTAATGGAAGGCATCAGCCATGAATCCTGTGCCTTAGCTGGCACCTTAAAGCTGAGTAAGTTAATTGCTCTGTGGGATGACAATGGTATTTCTATCGATGGCAAAGTTGGCCCTTGGTTTAGTGAAGACACTCCACAACGGTTTGAAGCTTACGGTTGGAATGTATTGCGTGATGTCGATGGCCATAATGCCGCCGCAGTCGCGCGCGCTTTAGAGCAAGCCAAACAGAGTGATAAGCCAACCCTAATTTGCTGTAAAACTGCCATCGGTTATGGTTCGCCGAATATGGCGGGTAGCGATAAAGTGCATGGTTCGCCTTTAGGCGCAGAGGAAATCGCTGCTACGCGCCTGGCGCTTGAATGGCCACATGATCCCTTTGAAATTCCGGAAGATTTATTAGCCGCGTGGAATTTTCAAGCACGCGGTAAAGCTGCGCAAGCAAGTTGGGAAAAACAATTTGCCGCGTATCGCCAAGCCTACCCTGAGTTAGCAGCTGAATTGCAACGCCGTATGCAAGGCAAGCTGGCTAATAACTTCGCTAAAACTTTAAGTGATTACATTGCGCTATGTCAAAGCAAAGCAGAGACAATTGCTACGCGCAAAGCAAGTCAAAATGCCATCACCGCCTTAGCCCCTGCTGTTCCTGAGCTAATAGGCGGTTCAGCCGATTTAACTGGTTCTAATTTAACCAATTGGAATGCTTGTAAACCCGTGCGTGCAAATCAGTGGGGCAACCATATTAATTATGGGGTCCGTGAATTTGGTATGAGCGCCATCATGAACGGGATGGCATTGCATGGTGGCTATATTCCTTTTGGCGGCACATTTTTAACTTTTTCCGATTACAGTCGCAATGCTATTCGGATGGCAGCGCTAATGAAAATTCGGGTGTTATTTGTATTTACACACGACTCGATTGGCTTGGGTGAAGATGGGCCAACGCATCAAGCGATCGAGCAAGTTGCCAGCTTACGTTTAATTCCTAATTTAATGGTCTGGCGTCCTTGTGATACGACCGAAAGTGCAGTAGCTTGGGGCACAGCCCTTGAGCGTCAAAATGGTCCGAGCGCATTAATTTTCAGCCGGCAAAATTGTCCCTTTGTGCCGCGCAATGCTCAGCAAATTACCCAGATTCAACGTGGTGCTTATGTATTACAGGAAGGCAAGGGCAAGCTCGACGCCGTCATTATGGCTACTGGCTCAGAAGTCAGTCTAGCTTTGCAAACCGCTGCTAACCTTACGCAGCAAGGCCGATCAATTCGGGTGGTATCGATGCCCTGTACCAATCTCTTTGATCAGCAGAGTGCGACTTACAAAGCGCAAGTATTGCCACCGCAAGTACCCCGCATTGCTATTGAAGCTGGGGTAACTGATTTTTGGTGGAAGTATGGTTGTGCCGCTGTTCACGGTGTCGATACCTTCGGTGAATCGGCACCAGCGCCTGAGTTATATGCCTATTTTGGCTTAACGGTGGAGCAAATCAGTAAAACCGTGCAGCAATGTATCGCTAAGCACGATTAGTAAAGAGAATGAGGAACTAGCATGACAATTCGAATTGCAATTAATGGCTATGGGCGTATTGGCAGAATGGTCTTGCGCGCATTGTACGAAGAGCAACCCAAACGCGACATCCAAATTGTGGCGATTAATGCCATGGGCAGTCTAGATGTCAATGCCCATTTAACTCAATACGATTCGGCTCATGGGCGTTTCCCTTTGCAGGTTGCGATTGATGGTAATGACATGATTGTCAATGGTGATCGTATCAAGATGTTTTCTACTCGCAATCCACTCGAAACTCCTTGGGGCGAATTAGGTGTTGATTTAGTTCTCGAGTGCTCCGGTAAATTTACTTCCAAAGAAAAAGCGCTAGTGCATATACAGCAAGGTGCTAAGAAAGTTTTAATCTCAGCGCCTGGCGAAAAAGATGTGGATGCGACGATTGTCTATGGTGTCAATCAAACGGTCTTAAAGCCCAGCGATATCGTGGTCTCAAATGCGAGTTGTACAACCAATTGTTTGGCACCCTTGGTCAAGCCTTTACTTGAAAAAATCGGCATTGAATCTGGCTTGATGACGACGATTCATGCTTTTACCAACGATCAAGTGTTAACTGATGTGTATCACAAGGATATGCGCCGAGCACGCTCTGCAGTGAGTAGCATGATTCCCACAAAAACCGGTGCTGCAAAAGCCATTGGCTTAGTCTTGCCCGAATTGCTGGGACGCTTTGATGGCTTCGCCATGCGGGTACCCACTATTAATGTCTCTGTAGTCGATCTCACTTTTGTGCCCAAGCGTGCAACCACGGTGGCTGAAGTCAATGCGATTTTGCAAGCTGCGAGTGAAAACGAATTAAAAGGCATTTTAGGTTTTAATACGCTGCCTTTAGTCTCTATCGACTTTAATCATGATCCGCGCCCTAGCATTTTCGATTCCACTCAAACTCGCGTATCGGCGGACGGTAAATTAGTGAAAGTCTTGGCTTGGTATGACAACGAGTGGGGTTATTCAACCCAAATGTTGAATGCCGCAGAAGCGCTCATGGCTGTTCACTAGCATCACAAGTAATTTAATTTTGTAGCACAGGACAGCAGTGACTACTTTAATTTATTGCGACAGTTCTTTTTTTGGCAATGACCATACATTGCTAAGGCGTGTTCTTGCAATTTAAAGCCGAGATTTTTGGCAATATCTTTTTGGCGACGCTCAATTGCTTCATCTACAAATTCTTCGACATGACCACAGTCCAGACAAACTAAATGGTCGTGATGGTTGCCCTCGTTTAATTCATAAATGGCGCGGCTATCACCTTTGCTCGATTCAAAATGGCTACGTAATAAGAGGCCAGCTTGTTCAAATTGGGTTAAGACCCGGTAGACGGTAGCTAAGCCAATTTCTTGGTCTTCTTGGGTCAGGGCCATAAACACCTCTTCGGCACTGAAGTGGGAGGCTGGATTTTGGTGGAAAAAGTTCAAAATCTTCATCCTTGGCCCAGTGGCTTTCAGGCCAATTTCACGGAGGTTAGAAGGGGTAGTCGAGTGGTTCATATCAAGCAAGCGCTAAAATCAAACACTTAATGATACGGCTTGCCATGCAAATGCGTTTTTTCTGTTTTCTTCGCGCTTTAAGGGTTTTCCTGAGCCCCCTCCTAGTGGGTGGTTTGGCTAGTGTTTTCTTGCTGACAGGATGCATTCCAAGTGTCGAAAATGTCCAGCGTGATTGGGTTAATCGTATTTTTAGACCTTATGTACCCGATGTGGTGCAAGGCAATTTTATTTCTAGCGAACAGTACGCCAAACTACAACTGGGTTTAACTCGCGAACAAGTGCAGCAAATTATGGGCACGTCTTTATTGGCCGATTATTTTCATGCTAATCGCTGGGATTACGTATTTGAATTTAAGCGTGAAGGTCAAAAAATTAGCCAGGAGCGTCTGGTCACGATTATTTTTGCCGATAATAAAGTCATTAAATTTGAAGGTAACGCTTTGCCAACCGAAACCGAGTTGGTTGCCGAAATCGACAACTATGCCAAACGCAAACGCACTTTTTGGCAATACTTAACCGGTAAAAATAAAGGCCCAGCGCCCGTAGCGGAGCCTGAGCTACTTGTGCAAAGCATCCCTCAAGGTGGACCTATTACCGGTGATGAGGGCACCATGACACCCTTTAGGACGCCACAGTCGGCTGGCCCCTTAGAGCAAGAGCTAGCGCAAGCGGTCGCCATAGAAACTGCCGCCAAGGCAGCTGAAGCAGCTAAGGCATCCCAGTCCACTGGTGTTGTACCCATTACATCACTTCCCGATGCGCCCGTTGTCACCAATATCCGCTCTGGTGACATGCCCGATCCATCTGCTCCCCCAAGCAATATTCAAGCAAAATAAGCCTATGACACAGTCCACTATCAAAATTGCCGTTGCTGGTGCAACAGGTCGCATGGGCCGCATGCTGATTGAGGCTATTCTTTGTAACCCCAATCTTCAACTGGCAGGTGCTTTAGATCAAGCCACTGCTCCGCAAGTGGGTGAAGATGCGGGTGCATTTTTAGGAAAAAAAACGGGCATTATGATTACTGCCGATATCGCGCAAGGCCTCAGTCAGGCCGATTGTTTAATCGACTTTACGAGGCCGGAGGGCACCCTACAGCACCTTGTCTTTGCCCTTGAGGCACAAGTAAACATGGTCATTGGCACTACGGGCTTTACTGCCGAGCAACTCAATTCCCTAGCTGCAGCAGCCAAAAAAATTGCCATTGTGATGGCACCCAACATGAGTATTGGCGTTAATGCCACACTCAAACTCCTTGCTGAAGCCACGCGTTTGTTGAATAAGGGCTATGACATTGAAATTGCAGAAGCCCATCATCGCCATAAGGTCGACGCACCTTCTGGGACAGCGCTGAAAATGGGTGAGGTGATTGCTAGCGGCTTAGGCAAAAAACTATCTGATATCGCTGTTTATGCACGCGAAGGTCATACAGGAGCGCGCAAGCCCGGCAGTATTGGGTTTTCGACGATTCGTGGCGGCGATATTGTTGGTGACCATAGCGTCTATTTTATTGGCGAAGGCGAGCAGATCGAAATTCGCCATCACTCCACTAGTCGACAATCGTATGCGCAAGGCGCATTAAGTGCCGCTCAGTTTTTGCAAACCCAATCGGTTGGTTTATTTGATATGCAAGATGTATTAGGAATATAAGCCGCACACGATGACTCCGGATTACGATTACCGCGCCATTGAGGCTGCAGCGCAAGCCGATTGGGACGCGAGCAAGGCCTACCTGGTCGTTGAGCACGCCTTAAATCGAGCTGGTCAACCTAAGCCCAAGTTTTACGCCTGCTCTATGTTGCCTTATCCATCAGGCAAATTACATATGGGACACGTCCGTAATTACACCATTAATGATGTGATGGCGCGTCAATTGCGTATGCAGGGCTATAACGTATTGATGCCAATGGGCTGGGATGCATTTGGCATGCCAGCAGAAAACGCTGCGATGCAAAATAATGTGCCACCGGCAAAGTGGACCATGGAAAACATTGCTTATATGAAACAGCAAATGGTCGCGATGGGTTTAGCAATCGATTGGTCGCGTGAGTTGGCAACATGTCAGCCCGATTACTATCGCTGGAACCAATGGCTGTTTTTAAAGATGCTCGAAAAAGGGATTGCTTATCGTAAGACCCAAATTGTGAATTGGGATCCAGTCGATCAAACCGTTTTAGCGAATGAGCAAGTGATTGATGGCCGCGGCTGGCGTTCTGGCGCATTAGTTGAAAAGCGGGAAATACCTGGCTACTACCTCAACATTACTGCTTATGCAGATCAACTGCTAAGTGGTTTAGATGATTTAGGGTGGCCTGAGCGCGTCAAAATCATGCAACAAAATTGGATTGGCAAAAGCCACGGTGTGCGCTTTGCTTTCTTGCACGATATTGCTGAAGATGTAAATGATGCAAAGCGTAAGCCAATTTTGGACGGCAAGTTGTATGTTTATACGACGCGCGCCGATACGATCATGGGTGTGACCTTTTGCGCAGTTGCTGCCGAGCATCCATTGGCTACAGTGGCAGCCAAAACCAACCCTGCTTTAGCCGCCTTTATTGAAAAATGCAAAAAAGGCAGCGTCATTGAGGCGGATTTAGCGACCCAAGAAAAAGAGGGTATGTTTACAGGCTTGTATGTCACCCATCCACTGACGCATGAGCAAGTGCCAGTGTGGGTTGGTAATTATGTGTTGATGAGTTATGGCGATGGCGCAGTCATGGGGGTACCAGCGCACGATGAACGCGATTTTGCCTTTGCCTTAAAGTACCAAATACCGATCAAACAAGTCATTGCCTTAAAAACGCCCTCAGCCCTATTTAATCTAAGCCATTGGCAAGATTGGTATGCACAAAAGGACGATATTGTTTGTTTAAATAGCGGTAAATATGATGGCATGTCTTTTGCGCAAGCGGTTAAAGCAGTAGCAGCCGATTTAGCAGCTAAAGGCTTGGGCGAAATGAAGACCACCTATCGTTTACGTGATTGGGGGATTTCGCGGCAGCGGTATTGGGGTACCCCGATTCCGATTATTCATTGTGGTGATGAGCAGCATCCAGGTTGTGGGGCAGTGCCTGTGCCAGAAGCCGATTTACCCGTAGTTTTGCCAGAAGATTGCGTGCCCGATGGTAGTGGTAATCCATTAAATAAACACCCCGATTTTTTAGCGGTGCCTTGTCCTCGGTGCGGCAAACCGGCCCGTCGCGAAACTGACACCATGGATACCTTTGTTGATTCATCTTGGTATTTCATGCGTTATGCGAGCCCACAGGCAAGCACGATGGTTGATGGGCGTACGGCATATTGGATGCCGATGGATCAATACATTGGTGGCATTGAGCATGCAATTTTACATTTGCTCTATGCGCGATTTTGGACGAAGGTCATGCGCGATTTAGGCTTAGTTGAATTTGCTGAACCCTTTCAAAATTTATTGACGCAAGGCATGGTGTTAAATGAAACTTATTACACCGAAGATGCCACTGGTAAAAAGATCTGGCGTAATCCAGCGGAGATTGAATTAACGCTTGATGAAAAGGGACGCCCGACTGGTGCACGCTTGAAAAATTCAGCTCAATCCAATTCCACAGAACTAAGTACTCCAGTGGTAATTGGTGGTATTGAAAAAATGGCCAAGAGTAAAAATAATGGAGTTGATCCACAGGCCCTCATTGATCAATATGGCGCAGATACAGCACGTTTATTTACGATGTTTGCTGCACCTCCCGAGCAACAGCTCGAATGGTCGGGTGCAGGCGTTGAAGGTGCTGCGCGTTACTTGCGGCGTTTATGGCTTTACGCGAATAGTCAGGCGAGTGGTATTGCTGCAGTCAATCAGGCGGAACACATTAATCGTGCTGAGCAAACTTATACTGCAGCCGAAATGCAGTTGCGGCGAGAAATACATACTATCTTGAAGCAAGCCAATTTTGATTATCAACGGCGACAATACAATACCGTTGTATCGGCTGGAATGAAAATACTGAATTTGCTAGAGCCAATCAAAATCAATACCGATAATAGCCAGATCAGTCCAAGCGTATTAACCGAATGCTTAGGCCTATTGTTAAAAATTCTTTATCCTATCGTGCCCCATCTCACGCATGTATTGTGGCAACAGTTAGGGTATGCCAAAGTACATGGTGAAATCTTAGATGCCGCTTGGCCTGAAGTCGATGAAGCTGCCTTAATACAAACAGAGGCCATCTTAGTCTTACAAATTAATGGTAAGCACCGTGGCGAAATTCGCGTCGGAGTGAAAGCGTCTAAAGCGGAAATTGAAGCTGCAGCTTTAGCAAGCGATGCAGCAATACGCGCTCTCAATGGCGGCTTGGCAAAAAAAGTGATTGTGGTGCCGGGCCGATTGGTTAATATTGTTGTTTAGCGCTGAATATTAAAATTAGGATCGAGATCATGACTCTGCCGATACGTCGTCAAGCCCTGTATTACCTCATTGGGCTGTCTATCTGCATTAGTTCGACCCTAATGGGCTTAAGCGCTTGTGGTTTTCAGATTCGTGGCGCAGTTAACTTACCCTTTAAAGCGATATACATCAGCGGACCCGTATCGATTGGTTTGCGAGCCGATTTAGAGACGGCTATTACTACCGGTAGTAATGCCCGAATTGTTAATAATGCCCGCGAAGCCGATTTAATTTTAGAAGTAGTGAGCGAACTGAACTCGCGGGATATTTTGACCTATAACGCCACAGGGCAAATCACGGCTTATCGCTTAACAACGCGAGTAATTTTTAGGGCCTTCGATACGACTGGGATTGAAATTGTTCCTGAAGCAGAAATTTATGTGACTCGCGATATGGACTTTACGGTCTCAACCGTTTTATCAGCCGATTTCCAGCAACAACAATTTTTACAGTTAATGCGTCGTGATCTAGCCTTGCAAATGCTCCGTCGAGTTGCTGCTTCAGCGCGGATGTTACAGCCTCCAGCGGTTGCGCCAGTGGCGCCAGCAGCTACAGCCTCACCCACCAAACCCCAATAGTAGCTGCAGGTAATGATCAAAATAGATGCCTTGCAAGCACATATCAGCAGCTTGGCAGCTACTGCAGCCGGGAGTGGTAAAGCTCAGGTACAGGGTTTGTATGTCATTTTGGGAGATGAGCCTTTGCTACTGATGGAGGCGATGGATCAGTTACGTGCTGCAGTAAAAAAAATTGGCTATACCGAGCGTGAGATATTGATGCACGAACGGTATTTTGATTGGGGTCAATTACTCAGCGCTGGACAGACGATGTCTTTATTTGGTGATAAGCGCTGGTTAGAGTTACGCATACCTAGTGGCAAACCAGGACGCGATGGTGCTGAAGCTTTAAAACAATTTACTAGCCAAATCGTGGCGCAACAAACGCGTGCTGAAATGCCTGAAACAGTGGTGTGTATTGTATTGCCGCGGCTTGATGCAAAAACCAAAACTGCTTCTTGGTTTAGTGCCCTCGATGCTGCAGGGATGGTAGTGCAAGTTGATTCGCTGGAGCGTTCCTATTTGCCGCATTGGATAGCTGCGCGTTTAAAAAAACAAGGCCAAGCGGTCGAGGCTGGTCCAGCCGGGCAGCGCGCTTTAGAGTTTATGGTGGATCAGGTAGAAGGTAATTTAATCGCCGCGCATCAAGAAATTCAGAAATTGGGTTTGCTTTATCCAGAAGGTCAGTTAAGTGAGGCAGAGATTCGGGGCGCAATTTTGAAGGTGGCCCGTTACGATATTTTTGAATTAACTGCAGCGCTGTTAGCAGGCGATTTGGCCCGGCTGAACCGTATGCTCGACGGGCTTAAGGGCGAGGGCGAGCCTTTACCATTGATTTTATGGAGTGTGACCGAAGAATTGCGTTTGTTAGCGAAGCTAAAGGCAGCCACCGATAAAGGTGAGTCGGTACAGCAGTTACTGAAAACCTATCGCATTTGGGGTGCCCGCGAAAAACTCTATCCCACGGCATTACGACGCATTGGCACTCATGCGCTTAGGCGTGCTATCCAGGTTGCAGCTGGCCTCGATCGTCAAGCCAAAGGCCTATCGGCCGCCGAATTACCAGCCGACCCCTGGGATGGCTTGCGCCTAGTTGGTAATTTACTGCGCTAAGGCAGGAATTTCCGTTGCCTCAGTCGGATAGTGAATAATTAGGGTATTGAAGTTCAATCGCCGCCAATTAGAGGACATAGTGCAAGCCAGCGCAATACCCCAAGAAACCATTCGAGCCCTCATGCAAGGTATTGGCCAGCGCGCCCGCGCTGCTGCCCGCATCATGGCAAGAGCCAGTACGGCGCAAAAAAATCAGGTTCTTGCCGAAATAGCCAAAGCCATTCGCCAAGAAGTTCCAGCGATTTTTGCGGCTAATCGACTGGATATTGCCAGAGCGCAAAAAAATGGTCAGGATGCGGCGTTTATTGATCGCCTCACCATGAGCGA
>CAIXDG010000004.1 GCA_903918115.1 uncultured beta proteobacterium | reverse complement strand
TTCGCTTCAATTTCTAAAAGATCAACCGCATTAGTAATAATTTCTGCAATATCGCAGGTTTTTCTTTGCGGCTCACTGCGTTTTACAAAGTCGCGAATACGTTGAATGATGGTGCCAGCGCGTAAAGCTTGGGCAGATGCTTTTTCTAAGGCAGGCATTAGCTCAGCAGTTAAGCTGGAATCAGAGTAAGTTTTTAAACGTTTGGCCACACCCATGCAGTAATTAGAAATAGCAGATAACGGTTGATTGAGCTCGTGCGCTAATGAGGAGGCCATTTCACCCATGGTCGTTAGACGACTGGTAAATTGCATTCTTTCCTCTTGTTGTCGCGCTAAATCTTCGGCTTGTTTACGTAAAGTAATGTCGGTAGCAATAAGTAACTGTGCCAAATGACCATCAACCCAAGGAATATAGCGTCCACGCACTTCATACCAAGTTGGTTCACCATCGACTATTTGTACTTCATGCGAATCGCTGACTGCGTTTTGATTTAGTTCGGACTCAGGCAAGCCAGCAAAAACATCGACACTGTCATCTTTCATATCATGAATCAGGTGGGGATTCATGGCATCAGCATTTAAACTAATGTGACCTTTTTCAGTGTAACCAAAGCGTTGGCGATAAAAACGATTAGCAAACAATAATTTGCCTGTTTCAAGGGATGCTACTGAAACTGCGGCATCTAAGCCTTCCAACACTGTGACAAAGCGTTCTTGAGTTGCTGTTAATTCTTCACGAATTTTTTTGGGCTCAGAAATATCGGTAATCGAAGTGACCCAGCCGGTTTGGACGCCTTTTTCATTTAACAAGGGGGCGGCATAAGTACGTGTATTGATACGTGAGCCATTACGGCGCTGAAGTTCGCCTTCAATTCCTGATTTCATTAATTGATGATTCTGCTCCTGCAAGACCCGTTCCATATTGGTGCCAAGCTGATCATGCTTATCAGCGGGCCAGAAAGGAAAGGGCGGAACCAGGCCAATTAACTCATTACTCTGATAGCCAACCATTTCACAAAAAGCCCGATTCACATAGGTAATGCGTTTATCCATATCGTGAGCGCGAATTCCGACCGGCGTGGAATCCTCCATCGCGCTCCGAAAACTCGTTTCAGAACGCAAATTAGCTTCAATTTTATTGCGCGCCTGAATTTGTTTTAAGACTGACCATAAACTCCAAATAACGAATGCGCTTAAGCCAATAACAACCCCAAGGAGCATTCTAAAAGTGAGGTTGGTTGGCGGCGGATAGGTATCGACTTTTAAAATTAAAGTGGGACTAAAAGCACCTAACTCAAGACTAGTTTCATTACTAAGCGCCCGAGTGGGTGTATTTCGATCCGATGAAATTGCCAGCACACTACCTGAATAATTTAACAAGGAAAAGCGATATTGACTTTTGAGTTCCGTCGGAATAATGTGCTCTAAAATTCCATGGCCACTGTAAAGGACTGCCAGAATACCGGCGCCTTCACCTTCGATGGTAGTGGGTACGGTTTGCCAAAATACCGTCTGACGTTCAAGTGGAATGGGTTGGTCAGTATTCGATTGCAGGCGGATTATTTCGCTATACGCCGGGCGATTCGTTTCTCTACTGAGAATGATCGCGCGTTTCAGTTGCCGCTCGATGGTTTCGGCATTAGGCGATTGATCAAACCAATCGGTGGCTTGCGACGGCAAGGGAATCATCCATTGCCGTAAATTATTTTCATTAAACCAAATTAATTGGCTAATTTCATGGTTATTGGCGACAAATGCTTCCGCCTGCTTTAATACCTTGTCTTGCGCATTACGATCATTATTGGTCTTAGCGAGATCTTGACTGATCGCTACCAATGCTTCTGAGTTTGTCAAAAAACGTAATTGAATTCGCTGCTTTACAAAAGAGAGTTCTCTGAAGAGGGCATTTTCTTGTTGGGAACGCTCTTGCATTTGTAGCGTACCAAGAATAATTCCCATGGTTAGCGTAAAAATAATAATTGCCACTAAGGGCGTAAAAACAATGCGGGATGCCCGTAACTTCGTTAAAAAGTGACGAGAAAAGAGTTTGCTTAGTAAAAGTTGAAAGGGTGAGCGCATGGGGCTTTTTAGTAATTACCCTTATTCTGCCTTATTCCCAAGTTGCTTTGCAGCGCAATATAATTCCATATTATGATAAATACTATCATTATGTGGAATATTTCTTGTCAATATAAATTTCTATTCTTAAAATTCAGTCATAAAGTGAAGTTCAGTAGCATTACATATCACTATGGAGATATCAGATGGCAGCAGTTCCAGAACAAATATTGGGGCAACCTATTGCCAATACCAAGGATGAAGATCCAGGCGAAACGCAAGAGTGGTTACAAGCACTTGACGGTGTAATTCGGACTGAGGGCGCTGAACGGGCAGCGTTTTTAATTGATCAACAAATTTCCCACGCCCGCGTGAGTGGTGTTAATCAAGCCTTCCATGCTGAAACGCCCTATATCAATACGATTCCAGTTGAGTTACAAGTGCGCTTACCAGGCGATCAAAATATTGAGCATCGGATTCGCTCATTTACCCGCTGGAATGCAATGGCGATGGTCCTTCGGGCGAATAAAGATACCAATGTGGGCGGGCATATATCTTCATTTCAATCGGCAGCGACTTTATACGACGTCGGTTTTAATCACTTTTGGCATGCCCCATCTGAGCAGCATGGCGGCGATCTCATTTTTGTTCAAGGACATTCTGCGCCTGGCATCTACGCTCGTGCTTTTATGCTGGGTAGGCTTGAGGCTAGTCAGTTAGATCATTTCCGCCAAGAGGTTGGTGGTAAAGGTATTTCGAGTTATCCCCATCCTTGGCTGATGCCTGATTTCTGGCAATTTCCCACGGTCTCGATGGGTCTCGGCCCCATTATGGCGATCTATCAAGCGCGCTTTATGAAGTATTTAGAAGACCGCGGATTTGCCGTAACTAAAGGTCGCAAAGTATGGGCTTTTTTAGGTGACGGTGAAACCGATGAGCCTGAGTCGCTTGGCGCTATTGGGATGGCAGGTCGAGAAAAACTAGATAACCTCATTTTTGTCGTGAACTGTAATTTGCAGCGACTTGATGGACCTGTGCGTGGGAATGGCAAGATTATTCAAGAACTTGAAGGTGAATTTCGTGGTGCGGGCTGGAATGTCATTAAGGTGGTTTGGGGTGGACATTGGGATGCTCTGTTTGCACGTGACAAAAAAGGTATTTTGATGCAGCGTTTGGGTGAAATTGTTGATGGACACTATCAAACAATGAAGTCTAAGCACGGCGCTTATGTGCGTGAAATTGTGTTTAATACACCTGAATTAAGAGCGCTAGTGGCCGATTGGAGTGATGATGATATTTGGAATTTAAATCGCGGCGGTCATGATCCCCATAAAGTTTATGCGGCATTTTATGAGGCAGTTCATCATGAAAATCAACCGACGGTAATTTTGGCGCACACCATTAAGGGTTATGGCATGGGTGGCTCAGGCGAAGGCATGAATATTGCCCACCAGGCTAAAAAAATGAATCCCGAAGATGTCCGGCGATTCCGTGACCGCTTTGATATTCCGGTAAGCGATGAGCAACTCGATGAAATTCCACTAGTGAAATTTGCTGAGGGTAGCCCTGAGTTGGAGTATATGCGGGCACGTCGTAACGAACTCGGCGGTTATTTACCACAACGTCGCTCCAAAGCTGAAAGTTTGCCAGTACCCGCTTTAGAAACTTTTGCGCCGCTTTTAGAAGCGACTAGTGAAGGGCGAGAAATATCGACGACGATGGCCTTTGTGCGGCTGCTCAATATTGTGATTCGCGACAAAATTTTAGGTAAGCGTGTGGTGCCAATTGTGCCCGACGAATCGCGTACCTTTGGGATGGAGGGAATGTTTCGTCAGCTGGGTATCTGGAATCAATTGGGGCAGCAATATACCCCCGAAGATCATGATCAGTTGATGTTTTATAAAGAAGATAAACACGGCCAAATTTTGCAGGAGGGTATTAATGAAGCAGGCGGCATGTGCGATTGGATAGCAGCTGCGACATCGTATTCGACCCATGGCGTTCCGATGTTACCGTTTTATATTTTTTACTCGATGTTTGGCTTTCAGCGGATTGGCGATTTAGCCTGGGCGGCAGGGGATATGCGCAGCCGTGGATTTTTGCTTGGTGGTACTGCTGGCCGAACCACCTTAAATGGTGAGGGCCTGCAACATGAAGATGGCCATAGCCATGTATGGAGTGCAGCAGTGCCTAACTGCATTAGTTACGATCCCACTTTTGCTTTTGAATTAGCGGTAGTGATTCAGGATGGTATGCGCCGGATGCTCACTGAGCAAGAAGATGTGTACTACTACATCACCCTCATGAATGAAAATTATGCTCACCCAGGAATGCCGAAGGGTGCTGAGCAAGACATCATTAAAGGGATGTACAAGTTACAAAGTATTGGTGAATCTAACGCGAAATTGCGTGTGCAGCTATTAGGTTGTGGCACTATTTTCCGTGAAGTGATCGCGGCAGCCGAGCTCTTGCAAAGCGAATGGGGTGTCGCTTCTGATTTATGGGGCTGCCCAAGCTTCACTGAGTTAGCGCGCAATTGGAATGCTGTTAATCGTCATAACCTGTTGAATCCGGCAGCAGAGCCCAGTTTGTCGCACGTAGAGAACTGCTTAAAAAATACCGCAGGTCCTGTCATCGCAGCAACTGATTACATTCGCATGTTTGCTGAACAAATTCGCCCAGCGATTCAAAATCTGGGACGACGTTATGAAGTGTTGGGAACCGATGGCTTTGGCCGGTCGGATACGCGTGAAAATTTACGGCAATTTTTTGAAGTCGATCGCCATTGGGTGGTTATCACTGCCTTGAAAGCACTCGCAGATTCCGGTCAATTAGCACGGCAGAAAGTATCTGAGGCCATTCAGAAATATGGCATTGATACTAACAAGCCCAATCCATTATCAGTTTGATGTCCAGCCTAATCCACAATTAAGTTTCTTATGAGCCAATTAATTGAAGTTAAAGTTCCCGACATCGGTGACTATCAAGATATCCCAGTCATTGAGGTCTTAATTCAGCCCGGTGATGTGATTGAGAAAGAGCAATCCTTAATTACATTGGAGTCGGATAAAGCGACTATGGATGTGCCTTCTTCGCATGCTGGTGTAGTGAAAGAAGTAAAGGTCAAGGTTGGCGACCATATTTCCGAAGGCGGGTTGGTTTTGCTACTCGAAGCTGCAGAAGCTGCAGCAACCCCCCCAGTTGCAGCAGCATCAAGTCACGCGACCGTAGTTCCTGCAACGCCAGTTGCACCAACACCTGCAGCTGCAGCCACTGCCACAGCGGCAGTTACTCAAACGCATACCGCCACTCCAGCAGCAACCACTAATCCAACTGCGCATGGCGAGTTAATGGGGAATAGCCACGCCAGTCCTTCGGTACGTAAGTTTGCGCGGGAATTGGGGGTACAAGTTGCCCTGGTAAAAGGATCGGGTCCTAAGGGCAGAATCACCCAAGAAGATGTGCAGGCTTTTATTAAAGCCGCCATGAGTGCCAATGCTGGCGGTAATTCTGGCGGGCAAGCTACGGGCTTGGGTAATTTCAATCTTTTACCTTGGCCTAAAGTGGATTTCGCTAAATTTGGTGAGGTCGAACGCCAACCCCTATCGCGGATTAAAAAAATCTCTGCCGCGAACTTAGCGCGTAATTGGGTGATGATTCCTGCAGTTACTTATCATGAGGATGCCGACATTACAGATTTAGAAGCTTTCCGTATATCTACTAATAAAGAAAATGAAAAGCAGGGTAAAAAAATTACCATGCTAGCTTTTTTAATTAAGGCAGCAGTTGCGGCGCTGAAAAAGTATCCCGAATTTAATAGTTCGCTTGATGGCGATGATCTGGTCTTGAAAAAGTATTTTAATATTGCCTTTGCTGCTGATACGCCCAATGGGCTGGTTGTGCCAGTCATAAAAAATGCCAATCTCAAAGGTATTTTTGAAATAGCTCAAGAAACTTCAGAACTAGCAGCGCTGGCTCGCGAAGGGAAATTAAAGCCCGATCAAATGCAGGGCGCAAGTTTTACTATTTCTTCTGTCGGTGGTATTGGCGGTACCGCTTTCTCACCGATTGTGAATGCGCCCGAAGTCGCTATTTTGGGCGTGAGCAAGGCAGCCATGAAACCCGTTTGGGATGGCAAGCAATTTATTCCCCGTTTAATCTGTCCTTTGTCTTTAAGTGCTGATCATCGCGTTATCGATGGTGCCTTGGCAACCCGCTTTAATGCGTATATTGCCCAATTGCTCGCTGATTTTCGGCGCGCTGTACTTTAAGGAACATCGATGAGCAAGCAAGCCCTAATAGTGCCTGATATTGGCGATTATGCTGATGTGCCAGTAATTGAAGTGCTGGTAAAGGTAGGCGATGTTGTTGAAAAAGAACAGCCCTTATTTATTTTAGAGTCAGATAAAGCCACGATGGAAGTTCCAGCAGAACTCGCTGGAACAATCGTGAGCTTAGCAATTAAGTTAGGCGATAAAGTCGGTAAGGGTACAGTGATTGGCGAGATCGAGGTCACTGCAGCAGCATCTTCTGCGGCACCGGCTGAGAAACCTACCCAGTCGCCTACGCAGGCAGCGCCATTACCGACGGCTACTACTTCAGCTTCAGCGCCTAGACCAACCGGGCAATATAGCGGCGCAGTACAGCATGAATGTGAAGTTCTGGTTTTGGGTGCTGGGCCTGGAGGATATAGCGCCGCCTTTCGTAGCGCTGATTTAGGCATGAAAACAATTTTGCTAGAGCGGTATGCGGCCTTAGGTGGCGTTTGTTTGAATGTGGGCTGTATTCCTTCAAAAGCGTTACTCCATACCGCCGCAGTGATGGATGAAGTGAAATCTATTTCTCGTCATGGCGTTCGCTATAGCGCTCCGGAAATTGACCTCCCTGAATTACGCACTTATAAAGAATCCGTCATTGGTAAGTTAACGACTGGTTTGGCAGGAATGGCCAAGGCCCGTAAGGTGACTATTGTGCGGGGAGTGGGGCACTTTCTTGACGCAAATCATGTGCTCGTTCATTTAACTCGTGGCGATGGTAAAGATTTAAGTGGCGAACAAGAAGTGATCCGTTTTCAAAAAGCGATTATTGCAGTGGGTAGTCAGCCGGTCCATTTACCATTTTTACCAAGCGACCCACGGATTGTAGATAGCACTGGCGCATTGCAATTAACGAGTATTCCCAAACGGATGCTGGTGATTGGCGGCGGCATCATAGGCCTGGAGATGGCGACCGTTTATAGTGCCCTCGGTTCTAAGATCGATATTGTAGAAATGTTAGACGGCCTTATGGCTGGCGCTGATCGGGATTTAGAAAAGGTTTGGGAAAAACAGAATGCAGGGCGTTTCGAACATATTTTCTTAAAGACCCGTGCTGCCAAGGCAGAGGCAAAGCCAACTGGCATTGAAGTTACATTTGAAGGTGAGCATGCTCCTGCCACCCCGCAAAGTTACGATTTAGTATTAGTAGCAGTAGGGCGAACACCGAACGGCAAAAAAATTGACGCTGCTTTAGCCGGCGTGCAGGTGGATGAGCGCGGATTTATTGCAGTTGATAAACAAATGCGCACCAATGTACCGAACATTTTTGCGATTGGTGATTTAGTAGGGCAACCCATGCTGGCCCATAAAGCTGTCCATGAAGGGCATGTCGCGGCGGAAGCAGCTGCTGGCCAAAAATCGTATTTTGATGCTAAGCAAATTCCTTCAGTTGCCTACACCGACCCCGAAGTTGCTTGGGCTGGCTTAACAGAAGAGCAGTGCAAGGCGCAAGGCGTTGCTTATGAAAAAGGCATCTTCCCTTGGGCGGCAAGTGGCCGGGCGATTGCCAACGGTCGCGATGAAGGCTTTACTAAATTACTCTTTGATGCCACCACCCATCGCATTATTGGCGGCGGTATTGTTGGTACACACGCTGGCGATTTAATTGGTGAGGTGTGTTTAGCGATTGAATTGGGTGCCGACGCGATTGATATTGGTAAAACGATTCATCCACATCCTACTTTGGGTGAAACAATTGGCCTAGCCGCCGAAGTGCAACATGGCTCGTGCACTGATTTACCAGCGCAGCGGAAGAAATGAAAAAAGCCCAGAGAATCCTGGGCTTAATCGTTTTGCTAATCAATAGCAGTTTGAAGTAGCTTACTTACTTTTGCCACCCTTTGCTGACTTTACTGCTTTATCAGCTGCTTGCATAACATTGTCGGCGGCAGTGTTTAAATTGGTTTGCGCAATATCAATCGCATGCTTAACTGCTTTTTGGCTATTTTCAAATACGGTACTCGCTGAGGCGATGGCTTGCTTCATTGCGTTTACAGCTGCCTCAGATCCCGCAGGAGCACTTTTAGCCCATTCATCTACCATGGATTGAATTTTCTTTTGACTTGCTTGAATTTCTGCTTCTGCAGATTGGCTAAAGGAGCTTTGGGTCTCATGAGCTAAGTCATAGAGGTGACGGCTATAAGCCATAATTTTTTCAGCCATTGGCTTTACTGTATCTGCTTGGTGGGCGAGCAGTTGCTGAATATCTTTAATTTCTAAGGCCTTTTTTGCATTACCTAAGCTATCAGTAAGACTCGATTTTGCAATTTGCATATTCAGCTCAACTAATTTCTCAATGCTTTTTAAGGCTTGACCGGTGAGGCCACTTAAAGTTTCTAGATTTGCTTTTTGGGCTGCTGCTAATTGTTCTGGGGTCAGGTTCATGGTTGCTCTCCGTTTTTTTTAATTAATAAAAAGGCTGATGACAATCTTTTATTGTCTTATTAGCCCGAGGGTTATGCATCTAATTTTTATAATTGTAAATCAATAATTGATGCGATGCAACAATTATTGATTTATTTGTCGCTAATTTTAAAAAATTGAATGATATCAAGTAAATACATAGATAAGGTAAACATCTTTAACAAAAAAGGCCGATTTAGGGTTTGCGCCTAAAATACCCACCATGATCCTTTTTTTGCTTCTAGTAGCAGCCAATTAACGCGATGCGCTTTTCACTAGAGGCCACCATGGGGCCCATTTTTGTCCTCCTTTGGAGTACCGGCTTCATTATTGCTCGCCTCAGCATGCCTTATGTCGAGCCGGCTACCTTTTTGCTTTGGCGCTTCATGGGAGTCTTATTAGCTATGAGTATCCTCAGCTTCATTTGGCGCCCTGTTTGGCCCAAATGGCCTTTAGCTGGACATATTGGCGTGGCAGGCGCCTTATTACAGTTTGGTTATCTGCTGGGAGTTTGGTGTGCGGTACGCTTTGGTATGAGTGCGGGCCTAGCCGCCCTCATAGTAGGTTTGCAACCGATCTTAACGGCCTGGTGGTCTGCATGGGTGTCTGAGCATGTAACCCCGTGGCAATGGCTTGGTTTGGCTTTAGGTTTTACCGGCGTAGCTTTTGTGGTGTTTGAAAAGACCCTTTTCGTGCACTTACCAGTAGCGAGTTATCTGCTGATTTTTGGCGCCTTACTATCGATTACGCTTGGCACCATGTACCAGAAAAAGTTTTGTGCCAGCTTTGATTTACGCGCTGGATCACTCATTCAGTTTGCCGTCGCCGCGGTGCTGACCGCGATTACGGCCGCTGTATTTGAAACTGGCAAGATGGTGTGGAATTGGCCTGTTGTGATTGCCCTAGTATGGGCAATTGTGCCCTTATCGATTGGTTCGGTGAGTTTGTTATTTTTATTAATTCGTAAGGGTACAGCTACCCGGGTAACCAGTTTGTTGTATTTAACCCCGCCAACGACTGCAGTAATGGCTTGGATTGGGTTTGATGAGCCGTTAACGATTCTCATGCTAATCGGCATTCTTTTAACCATGGCAGGCGTGCTGATGGTGAATCAAAAAGCAAAAGTCATTTTGCCCTAGGGCTGTTTTTTTTGGGTTGGTTTGTATAAATAGATTGCTCAGTTTAAAAAGTATTTATCATGCTGTGATTCAGGTAGAAAGAAAGTTGTCTTGATGGGTTTTCAATTTATTTTTAGTGTGCAGCGTTTAGCCGTATTTCAGAGGCGGTGTCTTTGCACCGCAGGCGTTTTCTCCTTTATCGTTTTGAGTAGTTTTGTTGGTAACCCCGCTTGCGCACAAAATAACAACACAACTAGTAAGAAAAAATCCCCTACACAGGCCGCCGCCCCTGTTGCAGCAGCAAGTAATAAAGCAACACCCAAAGCCAGTACTAAAGTTATCGTGGCTAAAAAGCCGAAGCGGGTGCGCATCACAGTGACCCGTCAGCCCCCGGCAGGTGCAGTTGCTGAAGTTGCTCGACCCTCCTTTGCGACAGCCTTGGGTTTGCGTGGTCAGCATGATGAATTAAGTTTGAAGTCAAGTGTGGCTTTAGTCGTGAATCAAGATACAAAAGAAGTTATTTTCGAGAAAAATCCAAATGTGAGTTTACCCATTGCCTCGATTACTAAGCTGATGACGGCGATGGTGGTGCTTGATGCAAAATTACCACTCGATGAAATTTTAGTGATTAATGCAGAGGATGTGCAAAGTTACAAGCATTCCCGTATCGCTTTAGGTTCTGCATTTAGTCGTGAAGATTTTTTACGTTTAGCCCTCATGTCTTCAGAAAATCGGGCTGCTTATACCCTTGGGCGCAACTATCCTGGCGGCATGAATGCGTTTGTTGCAGCAATGAATCGCAAGGCTAAAGAGTTGGGAATGGCAAATTCTAAATACGCTGACCCTACGGGCTTAATGAGTGAAAATGTGGCTAGTGCTGAGGATTTAACGCGGATGTTAAGTGCTGCGTATCAATATAAATTAATTCGTGAGTTTTCTATATTGCCCGAACAAACGATTGTGATTAATAATCGGCCACAAAAATTTTTAAATACCAATCGCTTAGTGCGCTCTGGTAATATGGACATTGGCTTGCAAAAAACGGGCTTTATTAATGCGGCTGGTAAGTGTTTAGTAATGCAAGCACGAGTCAATGGTGTGCCGCTACTACTGGTTTTTTTAGATTCTGTTGGCACGCAGTCACGCTTTGCTGATGCCGAACGGGTGCGAGATTGGTATGAACGGATGCCCTCAGGCGCGGCGCCGGCTAAACGCCAATTAATGTAAGGCTAGAAAATGACTTTAATGACTTGGTTTAGGTTTAAAACCAAGTCCGCGAGAGATTTGTACCGCTGTTTCTTGGAGCGCCTTTAGCCAGTCTGCCTGCATACGATCGGTAGGGGCGCTTAACGATAAGCCGGCAACTAATTTCCCACTATCGTCAAAGATGCCGGCAGCCAAGCAACTGACTCCTAACTCGAGTTCTTCATCGTCGCGGGCGTGACCTAATTTTTTTGCTTTACTCAGTTCAGTTTCAAGCGTATTGATTTCGGTAATGCTATTGCGAGTATGGCCCGTTAAACCAGTACGGGTTGCGTAGGCACGAACTTGCGGCGCTTCATCACTTGCTAAAAAGAGTTTACCCACCGAGGTTAGATGAAGGGGTGCCCGCCCACCAATTGCGCGTACTACTTGCATACCTGAACGTTCACTGTAGGCGCGATCGACGTAAATAATCTCATCCCCTTGGCGCAGTGAAAGATTAACGGTTTCGCCGGTCAGTTTATGCAGGGAACGCATGGGTATTTGGGCCGCTTCACGCACCGATAAGCGTGCTTTAACCAAGTTGCCCAACTCTAACAGTTTCAGCCCCAATCGATACGTGCCACCATCACCCCGTTCGACCAGGCGACACGCGACTAAGTCATTGAGAATGCGATGCGCGGTTGAGGAATGCAGACCAGTTTGCTCGGCTAGCACTTTGAGTGGGCTCGCTTCCTCTTGCTCGGCTAAGGCATCTAGCAAATTCATCATGCGTTCAACCACTTGAATAGCAGTTTTACCCACTTCACCTGTGGCTTTGGGCGTTTTCGCTGGCTTGATGTTCGGCATGCCCTTATTGTAGCGATTCTTGCTACGATTGCATATTGTGAAATCAAATTTTATAACAGCAGTTTTAGTGCCTGTGAGCCAAGGCCCTCGCGCACGCGCTAATAAGGCTTGGACCGCGATAAATAAGCCCCGTATAAAGCTGAATCAGCTGTGCACCAGCGGCTATTTTTGCTTCCGCATCTTTACCTGACAGAATGCCACCAACGCCAATAATCGGAATTTGGTTTTGTAATTGGGCGTGTAAGCGGGTAATAAGTTGATTGGATAGCTCTTGGAGTGGAGCGCCGGAGAGGCCACCCATTTCTTCAGCGTGTTCGCGTCCTTGAACGCCATCGCGCAAAGTCGTAGTATTGCCAGCAATCACTGCATCGATGCCATATTCCACTAGTAAGTTGGCTATAAAAGCCACATCACTGGTCGTTAAGTCAGGGGCAATTTTTAGAAAAAGTGGCTTTTTTAAGCCAAATTGATCGGCTAAGCGCTCGCGCGTTTCACTTAAGCGCGCCAGGAGAGCACGCAATGGCGCTTCTGTTTGGAGGGAACGCAAGTTGGCCGTATTTGGCGAAGATATATTAATGGTGATGTAAGAGGCCACTGCATAGACTGCCGTCATTGCCTCGATATAGTCTGCGGCCGCATCTTCAATTGGCGTCGTCGCATTTTTGCCAATGTTGAGGCCAATAACACCGCCCGTTTGCCAAAATTGGGATTGTCGAACACGCTCTACGCAAGCAACCACGCCATCATTATTAAAGCCCATGCGGTTAATGAGAGCTTGAGCTGCGGGGATGCGGAACATGCGTGGCTGAGGATTGCCTGGTTGTGGGCGAGGTGTCACAGTACCAATTTCTAAAAAACCAAAACCTAAGCGTGCTAAAGCGTCAATGTGGCGGCCATCTTTATCGAGCCCCGCAGCCAGGCCAACGGGATTAGGAAAAGTGAGGCCACAGAGGCGCTGTGGATTTGGGGGAACAGTCGGAATAACATGCCTTAATAATCCCAAGCGCTCGGCACGGTCTAAGTTTTCTAGGGTGAAGTTATGCGCTTGCTCGGCGCCAACCGAGAATAGGCAAGGGCGCAGTAATGCATAAACGTCAATCATGGCGATAGCTTAGTTGCAGGTTGAACTGCAGCCGGGACTAAGGATTGCCATTGCTCATTAATTAAGCCTTCAAGCGGTTGAAATTTCGCTTTGTACGCCATTTTTTTACTGGCTTGAATGTAGTAACCTAAATAGAGATAGCTTAAGCCTAGTTCCTGGGCTTGACTAATTTGCCACAGCACGCTGAAGGTACCAAAGCTAGTGGCTGGTTCGTTTGTATCAAAAAAAGTATAGACCGAAGACAGCCCTTGTTCGAGGATGTCAATCATGCTGACCATGCGTAAACGGCCAGGATGTTCGCCGCTCGGCCCATCACGAAATTCGATCAGCCGTGAGTTCACTCTACTTTGTAATAAAAATTGACGGTACTGGTCTTCATCGTCACGATCCATATCGCTACCTGCATGACGTTGGTTTTGGTAGTGCTGGTAAAGCGCGTAGTGCTCTTCCTGATACGTTAAATTCAAAACTTGAACTTGTAAGTGGGCATGTTTTTTCCACGCCCGCCGTTGACTGCGGCTAGGGTTAAATAGATTGACAGGAATGCGGGTTGCCACACAGGCTTGGCATTGATCACAATAGGGGCGATAAGTAAAAAGACCGCTGCGGCGAAAGCCAGCGTTAACTAGTTCACCATATAAATCCGCATGAATCGAATGAGAAGGTGTGGCTACTTGCGAGCGGGCAATGCGATCAGGTAAATAGCTACAGGGGTAAGGTGCGGTGGCATAAAACTGTAGGGCGGTTAAGGGTAGCTCGTTAACTTGAGTCATAGCCAGCGCTGCAAAATTGTTTTATCAAAAGACCAAGGCACCAGCGTCTGGTTTTGTTGAATCGCTTGGTGAATATGCTGAAGAAATGCAGCCCGCGCAATGGGACGCGCACCCAAAGAATGTAGATGCGCAGTTTCTTGTTGGCAATCAATCATTTTCACACCTCGATCGTAGCACCATGCACAAAGTGTTGCCAAGGCAATCTTGGAAGCATTATCAGTATGACTAAACATCGACTCTCCGTAGACCATGCCACCAAAGTTAACACAATAAAGGCCGCCCAATAATTGCTCATATTCAACGACGGCAATACTATGGGCATGCCCAGCTTCATGAAGCGCGGTATAAGCCTCAATAATTTCATGGGTGATCCAGGTGCCATCCTGATTTTTGCGCTGGGTAGTGGCGCAGGCCCTTACAACCGCATCAAAATGCTGATCTACTTGTATTTGGGTGCTTGGCTGATGATAAAAATGGCGTAGGGTTTTAAGGAGGGATTTACTGATAATAAATTGCTCAGGATCTAGCACCATGCGTGGATCGGGTGACCACCATAAGACAGGTTGTCGAGCGGAATACCAAGGAAATAAACCCAGTTGATAGGCCACACTCAATTGACCAGGGTAAATATGCTCACTCACTGCAAAGAGCCCAGGAACTGCTGGATCAGGATCGGGAGTGATGCTGGGATCGGGAAAGGAATCAGCTATACCAAGCCACGGAATGGGACTCATCGCGCTATAGCCGCCTAGATTTTTTCGTGCGGCAGGATATCTCGACTATGCATCGTGCCGGCGAAGTGGGCTTCTAGTTTACCTGCAGCGCGATCAGCAAAAAACCAGAGCAACGTTTGTTTTACGGTTGGGAAAGCAATCTCGGACCAAGGGATATCAGCTTCATTGAAAAGCGCCACCTCTAAACTTTCAGTGCCCGCTAAAAAATCGGCGCTACGCATTTGGGCTAAATAAAATAGATGAACTTGTTCTACATGGGCCACATTTAGTAGCGCGTAGAGTGGCCCAATATCGACCTCAGCACCTGCTTCTTCGAGGGTTTCACGGGCCGCACCCATCGCAGTGCTCTCACCAATTTCTAAAAATCCTGCGGGCAGAGTCCAGAAACCTAAGCGCGGTTCAATAGCCCGTCGACAGAGTAAAACTTGCTCCTGCCAGAGGGGAATGCTACCAACGACATTGCGGGGATTGAGATAGTGAATGTGCTGACACGCCTCACACACATGGCGAGGACGCGTGTCATCGGCAGGAACTTGTAAGGTGACAGGCGAACCACAGCGAGTACAAAATTTCATCAGGAATTCATTTTATTGAGGTTATCAGCGGAAGCCACCTTAAAAGTAGGCCGACAAGGGCCCCCGCAGCGCATTACAAATCATAATCTCTTCGGCGGCTAGGACCGCAGCAACACTCAGGTTAACTTCATGGGTTTTACGCTGCTTATCGTCGAGTAACTGTTGACGCATGATTCCCGGCAAGAGGCCTGCAGTCAAAGGCGGCGTTAACCATTGTTGACTTTCTTTGGGGCGGATAAATAGCGTGCTACGCCCACCTTCGGTAACCATACCTTGCTCATTGGTAAAGAGGGCATCGAAACCGCCTTGTTGCACTGCCGCTTGCCAAGCAGTGTCATAGGCTAGACGCTGGGTAGTTTTATGTTGCAAGAGTAGGTTACCTGAATGCATGATGGCCGCAGTAGGATCATGGAGTAACTCGTGCGCCCAAAAAATTTTGACTACAGCTGGCAGTGCTTCTAGCGCGCCAAATTGAAACGACATTAACCCTGTGGGTGCCAAATCAATGCGCAGACGAAAATCGCCCTGAGCAGGAATTTGCTGGAGCGCATCTTCGATACAGGCATGCCACTGGGCTGGCAAGATGGCGATTCCTAAACTCTGCGCTGATTTTGCCAGGCGAGCGTAGTGCGCAGCTATTTGGATTGCTTGACCACCACTAACCCGAATAGTTTCAAATAAACCCACGCTGCTGGGTAAATGACTTAAAAAACCCGATTTCACCTGACACTCTTGCCATTCTGCAGCTGGATTTGAATCATTGGTAATGCCTGCACCAACCCCCATGACAAAATGACTTGCTTGGGTTTGGGTATCGCGACTTAATTGAATGGTGCGAATCGGTACGCTTAAGGCAAAGTCTTGGTTGGGATCAAACCAACCTAAAGCCCCGCAATAATAGTTACGCGCTTGCGGCTCGAGCGTACGAATAATTTCCATACTGCGTTTTTTTGGTGCACCGGTGATTGAACCACAAGGAAAAATCGCCGCTAAGATTTGCTGTAATTGGATTTCAGGTTGTAATTGGGCGGTGACGGTTGAAGTCATTTGTAAGACATCGCCATGGCGCGCTACCTCAAATAAGGCAGGCACAGTAACGCTCCCAGTAACTGCAATGCGGCCAAGATCATTGCGCAGTAAATCGACAATCATGACATTTTCGGCCCGATTTTTAGGGTCAGAGCTTAATGCCGTGGTTGAGCTATCAAGTGCATTGGCTGTCCCTTTCATGGGCATCGCTGCAATTTGCTGGCCAGTGCGTTGGACAAAGAGTTCGGGGGAGTGCGACAAAATATAGTGCGAGGGAGCCGCGACAAAGGCACCATAACGACCTGGCTGACGTGCCCGTAAACGCGCATACAGTGCTAGCGGCGCGCCATAGGATTGACCTCTGACTTGGTAGGTATGGTTAATTTGATACGTATCACCACTTTTTATCCAAGCTTGGATACGTGCAATATCAACCTCAAAGCTGTCGGCCGATAGGGATTCACTTAAATTAGCCACCCCAGCCTTAGCTTCATCTGCCGGCAACTGCGCTAGCTCTGCAAATAGCCATTGATCTACTTCTGCTTTGCTGAGCTTGTTGACAGTTGGAAAAGCCCAGGCTTCAATTAAAGGGTTGTCAGCAATGATCGCGGTGGATGGTGGTATCCGGTCATCACGCAAGGGCATGCCTTGCAAGTAGTGACCCAATTCATAGGCAAAGGCGGCGACTACATAGAGACCTTGTTGGGTTGCCGATTCAATCGCCGCGAGACAGCCAGCAATTTCTGTAATCTCTTTCGCAGCCCAGTATTGGCTAGGGTTGCGATAGAGACGACTAGTTGGTAGCGCCGCCGTACTTTCAACATCGTCAAGCAAGATCATAAGGGGCGATAGTGGATATCAGTTGCCTGAATTCAAAAGCGTGGCCGACTGAATCACAACAGGTACGGTGGGCACATCGGCGAAGCGACCTGCACCGGGAACATTCACTGTGGTGGTTTGCACTTTTTTAATCGCATCAATGGTTTGCATGCCAGAAATAACTTTGCCAAAGACGGTATAGCCATTGCCTCCCGCATTGGGATAATTGAGTGCTTCATTGTCTTTGACGTTAATAAAAAATTGTGCAGTAGCTGAATCGGGATCAGCGGTACGGGCCATTGCAATGGTGTAGGCTTGATTTTTGAGGCCATTTTGGGCTTCTGAAGGAATTGGTGCTTGCGTGGGTTTTTGTACCATTTCAGCAGTAAAGCCACCACCTTGAATCATAAAGCCATCAATGACACGATGAAAAATAGTGCCATTATAAAAACCGCTTTTGACATAATTCAAAAAATTAGCAGTTGATTTGGGGGCTTTAGTGGCATCTAATTCGACCACAAAGCTACCTAGAGTGGTTTTCATTTCAACCTTGGGCCCCGCATAAGCGAATTGTGCAAAGCAAGCCATGCTGACAATAGTTGCGAATAAAACCAAAATTTTGCGCATTGAAATTTCCTTGAAAGAGGGGTTAATGAAGCGTGCTACTAGACACACATTGCTAATTGTATTGAGTATTGCTATTGAGGTCCCTAACGGTTGGCATAGGCTGGCGCTATTTCATCCCAGGCGGTAGTGTAGTTGGGGGTACGTTGTGCTGCTTGCGCGCGCCAGTATGGTTGCAGGCCAGCACCAGCAAGGCTGAGGGTATTGGCACCATATTTTTGATTAAGGTGGTCCATGACGTGCATGACTTTGCTAGTACGAGCATCTGGATCTGCCATCAATAGATTGCCTTGTTGCTGGGCGGCAGGGTGCAAGCCAAGTAGGATGACCCCCGCTTTTTTATAACTATAGCCCGCACGATAGATTTTTTCGATACCCATGAGCGCAACTGCTGATAAGCGACGGGTATCGTTACTCGCGACAATGACTGGCAAAGTAATGCTATTGGCATACTGTTTTTGGTGAGTCGAAAAAGAATTTGTTTGAATAAAAACGACGACATGCGAGCAGATGGAGTCCTGTTGGCGCAGTTTCTCTGCAGCACGCGCTGTGTAGCTTAAGACTGCCGCACTTAAATCGGCCAATGCTGTAATAGGCCGACCAAAACTTTTACTCGAAATAATTTGCTGTTTACGTTTTTCTCCGCTGGTTTGTGCATCTTCTAAAGCGAGACAAGCGAGGCCATTTAATTCGGCAATGGTGCGCTCGAGCACGACACCAAAACGTTGGCGGATTAAACTCGTTGGGGCATATTTTAAATCGCGGCAGGTAGTAATGGCCATAGCTCGTAATTGCATGCGTAAACGTCTACCAACACCCCAGATCTCGCCGACATCAATTTGGGCCATTAAGTAATCTTCTATTAGGGGTTCGCATGCCTGCCAATCGAAGACACCACCATACTGTGGACGTTTTTTGGCTAGGTAGTTTGCTAATTTGGCTAAGGTTTTGGTTTTGCCAATACCAACACTAGTCGGCAAACCTAAGTAACGCCGCGTACGCCGACGAATTATTTGGCCATAACTAACAGCGTCTTGCCGGATGCCAGCAAGATCAAGAAAGCATTCATCAATAGAATAGATTTCTTGTTGTGGTGCAAAGCTACCGAGCAAAGCCATCATGCGGGCGCTCATATCACCATAGAGTGTGTAGTTAGAGCTAAACCAAATAAGACCATGACTTTGAATCAGATGTTGGGCGCGAAAAAAAGGTTCACCCATGCGAATGCCTAAATCTTTTGCTTCTTGACTGCGCGCTACGATACACCCATCATTATTTGAAAGTACGACAACGGGTTTCTTTTCTAGCTGGGGATTAAAGACCCGCTCGCAAGAGACATAAAAATTATTAGCGTCAATGAGCGCAAATATGGGTGGTGCGCTGCTAGATGGTGGTGACATGAATGCGAATGAATGATAGTAATTTGTAGAAAACAGTTTCGAGGAGGGCGCGCGGGGTTATGGTTTGTGAATCACGTGCGATACCACACCCCAAATTTGTAATTCCTGATCAGCAGCGATAACGAGGTCTGGATACTTAGGGTTATCTGCTTGGAGAATAATTTTGCCGCGCTGTCGATGGAGACGCTTAACCGTAAGTTCGCCATCAATGACGGCAATGACAACGCGGCCATGGGTAGGTTCGACTGAACGATCAATCACCAATAAATCGTTATCGTGAATGCCAGCACCAATCATCGAGTCGCCCTTAACGCGTAGAAAAAAAGTCGCTTCGGGATGCAAAATCAGATGTTCATTTAGATCAAGGCGTTTGTCGTAATGATCGGCGGCGGGCGAGGGAAAGCCTGCGGGGGCTGGACAAGCATAGAGCGGAAAACGACGCGCTTGCAGCGGGTATTTGGGGCTAATAAATGAATTTTGCATATACTGTATTTTTATACAGTATAGGGGACTTTTTCGGCAATTGCTTATTTCTTAACGTCTGCGTCCAATTGGCGCAAAAAAGCCATTTTTTCGGCAATTTGGGTTTCTAAGCCGCGCTCAACTGGCTCATACCAGTGGGGCTCTGGCATCCCAGCAGGTAGATAGGTTTCACCCGCCGCATAAGCATGAGGCTCGTCGTGCGCATAACGGTAGGCATGCCCATGCCCGAGCCCTTTCATCAGCTTGGTGGGGGCATTTCGTAAATGGATTGGTACCTCACGACTTTGGTCGCCCGCGATAAAGGCGCGCGCGGCGTTATAGGCGTTGTAACTCGCATTACTTTTAGCCGCAACCGCTAAATACACGACTGCTTGACCAAGGGCTAATTCACCTTCGGGTGAACCTAGGCGTTCATAGGTTTGTGCGGCATCGTTAGCCAATTGAATGGCGCGGGGATCGGCCAAGCCAATATCTTCCCAAGCCATGCGCACAATTCGCCGTGCTAAGTAACGTGGGTCGGCACCGCCATCTAGCATGCGGCATAACCAGTAGAGCGCGGCATCGGGATGTGAGCCACGCACAGATTTATGCAAGGCAGAAATCTGATCATAAAACTGATCACCACCCTTATCAAAGCGGCGGATATTGCTCGCCAAGGTATTTTGTACATAAGCTTGATCAATTTGTTTGACTTCACAGCCTGGGGCCGAGAGGGCATTGCGAATTTGTTCGACTAAATTGAGTAAGCGGCGTGCATCACCATCGGCATGTGCTACTAAAGCTTCAATGGCGGCACTATCAAAGGCAATATCGGGGAGTGCAGCAGCGCGAGCGCGGGTTAAGAGTAACTTAAGCTCATCGCTGCTGAGTGGTTTGAGTACATAGACTTGCGCACGGGATAGCAGTGCTGAAATGACTTCGAAGGAAGGGTTCTCGGTAGTCGCACCAATAAAGGTAAAGAGACCCGATTCAACATGAGGTAAGAGCGCATCTTGTTGACTTTTATTAAAGCGGTGAATTTCATCGACAAATAAAATAGTTTGGCGTCCAAATTGCGCCATGGTTTGCTGAGCACGTTCAATGGCTTCGCGAATTTCTTTCACCCCTGCCAAAACTGCAGAGATGGCAATGAAGTCGCGTTGAAACGCTTGCGCAGACAGCCGCGCTAAAGTAGTTTTGCCTACACCTGGCGGCCCCCATAAAATCATCGAGTGTGGTTGACCAGAAGCAAAGGCGAGATTCAGGGGTTTGCCGGCTGCCAATAAATGGGTTTGACCAATTACGGCGTCAATTGTTTTAGGGCGTAAAGCCTCAGCTAATGGTGGCGGCGGCTGCGTATCAAAAAGCTCGCCCATACCGTTTAATTCAGCAGAATCACGTTAGCACTCCAGGCTAAGCAAGCCATCGCTACGAAGGTGAGATGGGTGCGCATCTGGAGGAATACTCGGCAAGCAACTTCATTACTGAAGTAGTGCGGGTAAGTAGTTTTATCAATCACTAACTGAATTAGTAATAGCGCTGCCAAAATGAGTAGCGCTACCGGAATATAAAGATGTAAGGCAAGCCAAGCGGTTAATGCCGGAATTACACCCCACACCCAGGCATTGCGTTCGCTCCACCTTGTGGCAGTAGAGGGAGTTGCATTGATTGAGCGCAAGCTAGCGCCCCAATGGATTGCGCCTAAAAATGCCACAATGACTGCACCATACCCAGCTAATGATTCAGCAGCCAGAAAATTATTTGGCGTTGAGCCCAGTTGCGTTACCAAGGCTAAGCCAATAAACGGTAAGAGGCCTGCGTAACCCAGAATGCGTACTGCTTTAAGTGGCATATTGATACACGCCACGACCTGTTTTACGACCCAAGTAGCCCGCCGCCACTAACTCTTGGAGGAGGGGACAAGGCCGATATTTTGAATCACTAAAGTTTTCAAAGTAAACCTGCATGACAGCCAGACAAGTATCAAGACCAATTAAGTCGGCCAATGCCAAAGGGCCAATGGGCTGATTGCAACCCAATTTCATACCCGCGTCGATATCTTCAGCGCTCGCTAAACCTTCAGCCAGCACAAAAAATGCCTCATTAATCATCGGCAACAAAATGCGGTTCACCACAAAGCCAGGTGAATTTTTTACGGTGATCGGTTCTTTGCCAATATATTTGGCCATTTCAATTACCGCATCATGAGTGGCATCGCTAGTTTGTAGACCGCGAATTACCTCAACCAAAGCCATTAAAGGCGGTGGATTAAAAAAATGCATGCCGATAAAACGTGCTGGATTGGAATTTAAGGCCGCGAGTTTAGTAATCGAAAGCGAAGAAGTATTGGTGGCAATAATCGTTTCGGGGCTAACAATCTCATCAATTTGCTGGAGAATTTTTTCTTTAATCACCTGATTTTCGGTGGCTGCTTCAATAATGATTGATAGCCCAGCAAGATCGTTATAGCTAGTGCTCCCTTTTATTTTTTGCTGGACAATTTCTTTCGCTGCAACGGTAAGTACGGTTTTTTTGATGAGACGATCTAAGCTCGTATTGATTTGCTCTATACCGCGCTGTACCGCAGCATCATTCATATCGATCATCACGACATCAAGACCTGCAACTGCACAAACCTGAGCGATACCATTACCCATTGTGCCTGCGCCGATAATCCCGACTGATTGAATTTTCACGGCATACTTTCTATTAAATAATTACGACATTAATGGTGGTGGAACTTGGTTTATCTTGGCTTAGCTTTTCTGCTTTGGGCTTATGCCAAAGAGCTGATCTTTCGCGGGAGCGTTAGTTAGCGGTTTACGAAATTCTGCAAGTACTTGTACGCCGCGTTGAACTGCAGGGCGAGCGCCAATTTTTTCATACCATTTTTTAAAATGGGGGAAGTCATCCAATTCAATCCCTTGGTTTTTCCAATTACGGGTCCAAGGATAAGTTGCAATGTCGGCAATCGTGTATTCCTTGCCAGCAATAAATGGATGCTTGGCAAGCTGTCGATCCATTACGCCATAAATGCGTTTAGCTTCATTGGTATAGCGGTTTACTGCGTAGTCAATTTTTTCAGGTGCGTAGAGACGAAAGTGGTGGTTTTGTCCTAACATTGGCCCAACACCCCCCATTTGAAACATCAACCATTCCATCACTACATATTTATCACGAGTTGATTTCGGCAGAAAGCGGCCTGTTTTGCCAGCGAGATAGAGCAAAATGGCGCCCGATTCAAAGAGGTGAATTGGCTTACCATCGGGTCCGTGCGGATCGACTAAAGCGGGAATTTTATTGTTAGGGCTAATTGTTAAAAAATCAGGATTAAATTGATCGCCTTTGCCAATATCGACAGCATAAGCATCCCAATCACGACCTAATTGATAGCCACATTCCTCCATCATCACATGGATCTTGTGCCCATTGGGGGTTGGCCAGCTATAGACTTCCATGGGTGCGTGTTTCTTTACCATCTTGATTCCCTTAAAGTGATTGCTTAATTTTACAATTGCTGGAGTCGTAATAATGCGCTTTTTAAAGTTTCGGTCTGCTTAGCAAAGCAGAAACGTACAACGCCTGAATCTAGTGGCTTGGCATAGAACGCTGAAACCGGAATGGCTGCAACTCCAATTTCAGTCGTTAGCCAACGGCAAAAATCACTCTCATTCAATTTTGCTTCGGGCACGGATAAGGCAGAATAATCGACACATTGAAAATAAGTGCCAGGACAAGGCAAGAGTTGAAAGCGTGTATTAGCTAATCCCGCGCGAAAATAATCCCGTTTAGCTTGATAAAAACGGGGTAAATTTTGATAGTGTGCGGGCGTCTTTAGATACTCGGTAATACCATATTGCACTGGCGTATTTACCGTGAAGACATTAAATTGATGAACCTTACGAAATTCATGCGTAAGCTCGGCAGGCGCGGCTACATAGCCAATTTTCCAGCCAGTAACATGATATGTTTTGCCAAAGCTCGAAATCAGAAAGCTACGTTTAGCTAATTGTGGATGACTGGCAACGCTTTGGTGAGCCTGTCCATCGTAAACCATATGTTCATATACTTCGTCGCTACAAACTAATATATCGGTATTTGCAAGTAGTGTTGCTAGGCGATCTAAGTCGGCACTACTCCACACCATGCCCGTAGGATTATGCGGCGAGTTAATCATGATGAGGCGGGTTTTTTGATTGATAGCCTGACTTAGTTGCTCCCAGGGAATTTCATAAGAAGTCACTTGACCGTTCTGGTCACGGATCGTTTGGAGAGCAAGGCCAATCGGCTTGCCACCTGCTAGTTCAATGGCCGGTTGATAGCTATCGTAGGCTGGCTCGAGCAAAATGACCTCATCGCCAGGATGAACACAGCAGAGCACCGCAGTCAAAATACCTTGCGTTCCTCCTGCAGTAATGGTGATCTCTGTTTCTGGTAAATAACTTTTGCCATACAAGGCAAGTATTTTCTCGGCAATCGCTTGGCGCAATTCAAGAATACCTGCCATGGGTGGATATTGATTGTGACCAGCCAACATCGCCGCGCTAACTGCCGAGATCAGTTCGGTATCGCAAGGAAAGTCGGGAAAACCTTGGCCTAAATTAATCGCCTTTGATTCGCTCGCAAGTGCCGACATGATGGTAAAAATAGTCGTCCCCACTTGCGGCAGGCGTGAGGGAAAGGGCGCAATTCGAGCAGAATTTTCTGCCTGCGGGGCGCTGTCGCTAGAATAGGGGGAATCTTGAATCTTCATAACCAAATTGTGCCATGCTGATCATTCTTTCTCCCGCCAAATCATTAGATTACCAAACCCCAGTGAAGCTGAAAAAGCACACGCTACCTCAGTTTGTACCTGAATCTGCAAAATTAATTGCCGACTTAAAGATCCTCTCGCCCCAACAGCTGGCGAAGTTAATGGGTTTATCAGACCAGTTAGCGGCCTTAAATGTCGGGCGCTATCGCGAATGGTCGAGCAAATTTACTGCCGAAAATAGCAAGCAAGCCATTTTTGCCTTTGCGGGCGACGTATATGACGGTTTGGATGCCAGTACTTTAAATGCTAAGGACTTAGATTTTGCTCAAGACCACGTGCGGATTCTTTCCGGGCTTTATGGCGTGCTCAAGCCCTTTGATTTAATGCAGCCTTATCGCTTAGAAATGGGCACTGCCTTCAAAAATGTGCGGGGAAAAAATCTGTATGAGTTTTGGGGTGAGCGGATTACCAAGGAACTGAAAAAAAGCCTTGCTAGCCAAAAAAATCCTTTTTTACTGAACCTGGCATCTGAAGAGTACTTTAAGGTATTACAAGCTGCGGACTTCGATTGCCCTATTATCTCGCCGGTTTTTAAGGATGCGAAAGCAGGGCAATACAAAATTATTTCTTTTTACGCAAAACGGGCGCGCGGTTTAATGACGCGTTTTGTGGTTGAAAATCGGCTTACCGATGCTGCTGATTTAAAACAATTCAATTTGGCTGGATATCGCTACAATGCAGCAGCATCAAAGCCATTACAACCGGTTTTTTATCGCGCAGAAAAAAATTAAGGCTTTTTATTATGGCTGTCTATCGTTCAAAATCCTCACAACGTTCTTCGCCCGAAGCTGACCGCTTGGTGGCTGATGCAATTTCCCTCGCGGCATCGGGCAGTCGCATTGAGGATGAGTTTTGGGAGGTGCGTCTACTTGAACGTTTAGCGCGCCTACTAAAAAGCCAAAATCAAAATGTCATTGATGCGGCGTTAGATCAAACATTTAAAATTAATACCGTTGCTTTTGAAGTCTTGGCCGATAACGCTGAAACGTTGGCTGAGTCACTGACGCTTGAATACGAAGGTCAGAGTTGGGATGCACTGTTAATTGCCATGCCGATTGTGGCACACACCCGCTATCAAATCCCATCGGGCGCTTTGCCTGTGCAAATTATCGAGGCAACTGCGTTAGCCTTGCAACGTTCGATTGCTGCGAACGATACGCGCTTAGCAATTGTGCCTTGGTTATATAGCATTGACCAAATGCCCCATTCGCATTGTCAAACTCGCATTTTGCTTGAAGCGTTATCGTCGGCAGCAGTTTCTGCTAGCGAGATGAAATTAGAGATGCGTGGCATGTCGGAAACGATTGCGGTATTAGCTGATCCACGCTTTATTGTTGCTGTGATTGCCGCTCCTTCCGGCAAACCCTTATTTTGTTGGCAGGCTGAAAATCCTGCACGACAAGAGCGGGGGGTGAGTTTAGTCGAGTGGCAAGCGGCCATGCATGAGCCGATTGCCAGTTTATTTCCAGGCTGCGAATTCGATTTGCTTTTGCCCGAAGCGTATTTCACCAATTGCCGTCTAGCAGATAAGCAAGTTAGGCCTTTGAGTATTCGCGCTGCAGTGAACTTTTTAGAATCGGCGTTGAGCATCATTCCTGCGGGCTTATCGTGTGTAGTTGGGGCTTTTGGCGAAGAGCAGGCTGATGAATATCGTTTGGCGTTTAGTGTGAAAGGCTCAGCCGACGTAGTGTATGGCGTGATCTGGCCCTTATATGATCGCGAACATGTTGCTAATGACGCGTTAAATGATGTCTCAAACGATGAAAGCCCAATTAAAGAAATTTGTGACGCACTTCGGGATGCTGGCATTGAAGACGTTTTTCGACATGCAGTCTTGTTTGCGCCCGAATTGTGTGACGACTGTGGAGCGCCCTTATTCCCAGATCGTCAGGGTGAGGTAGTACACGCTGAAATGCCAGAAGACTCACCCACCCAACAACCTTTATTTCATTAGTCCTATTCGACTTTAGTAAATAAATGGGGGTCTTTGCCGCCTTTCATTTCAGCGGTTTGGCAAAAGTCAGCTAAGCGAACACCACTCTTAATATTAAAGAGCATCGCTTTATTTCCCAGTACCACAAGGTCGAGACCCGTATCCATATTTTTATAGCGCAAGCTACCTGGCAATGAAGTCTCTTTATTCATCACAAAGCTTCTTGAGTTCCACTCTAAGGTCAGATTTTCTGCAGTGCCTGAAGTTTTTAATTCCATGCCATTGCTACAAGTCCAGGAGAAGGGTGAAGAATTGCGCAGACTTTGTGCTTGACTCGTAATTGCAGCCAAGCAAGCGATACTGGCCAGTGTCATTTTGAGGGGGAGTACCAGCGCGGTTTTTTTCATGTTGTTTTCCTTAATTGAGTAAGTGCTTTACGCCTGCTTGTTCTTCAAGTAATTCATTGAGGGTATGGTTCATGCGTTCACGTGAAAATTCATCAATGGCTAAACCCTCAACTAATTGATATTCCCCATTTGCACAAATCACGGGGAAACCATAAATTACGTCTGCTGGAATACCATAGTCGCCTTTTGAAGCAATACCCATTGTGGTCCATTTGCCGTTAGTGCCAAGGACCCAATCATGCATGTGATCAATTGCTGCGTTTGCAGCCGAGGCTGCAGAAGATAGGCCGCGCGCTTCAATGATGGCGCCGCCGCGTTTCCCAACGGTAGGAATGAAAACATCCTTATTCCAAGCGGGATCATTAATTAATTTTTCTACCGACTCGCCGTTAATGGTGGCAAAGCGATAGTCTGGATACATTGTGGGACTGTGATTTCCCCAGACAATCAATTTTTCAACTTCAGCGACTGGTTTACCCATTTTCGCGGCCAACTGAGAAAGTGCGCGGTTATGATCAAGGCGCAACATGGCAGTAAAGTTTTTAGCCGGCAAGCCAGGCGCTGATTTCATCGCAATATAGGCGTTGGTATTAGCGGGATTGCCCACTACCAAGACCTTGACTGTGCGCTTGGCAACAGCGTCAAGCGCCTTACCTTGTGCTGTAAAAATTTGGGCGTTAGCCGATAGCAAATCTTTGCGTTCCATGCCTGGACCCCGCGGACGGGCTCCCACCAGCATAGCAATATCAACATCTTTAAACGCCGTCATCGGATCACTATGGGCACTCATTCCCGCTAGCAAGGGGAAGGCGCAATCATCGAGCTCCATCATCACACCTGCCAGTGCCTTTTGCGCTTTTTCATCAGGAATTTCAAGGAGTTGCAAAATGACGGGTTGATCTTTGCCCAATAAGTCGCCATTAGCTATACGAAATAGCAGGGAATAGCCAATTTGGCCGGCGGCGCCGGTAACCGCAACGCGCATAGGTGCTTTTGCCATTACTAAAACTCCAGATGAGGGTTAAAAATTACTTCTATTATCCCTTTAAGTTTAGGGATTCCCCCATTACACTGTCAACTATGTCTTCTATAAGACCTCAAAACCGCTTTTTTTCTGCGTTTGACAGCCCTAAATAGTTTTTTGTTGGAGCCATCTTGAGTGCCAATTTAACTTCTTTAGCCACCTTCAGCCCGCTTTATCAGCAAATTAAAGCGATGTTGCTCGCCAGTTTGCAAGCGGGAGAATGGCAACCCGGGGAAGTTATTCCCAGTGAATTTGAGTTGGCTGCTCGCTATGAGGTGAGTCAAGGCACCGTGCGCAAGGCGATTGATGAGTTGACCACGCAAAACTTGTTAATTCGCAAGCAAGGTAAGGGCACCTTTGTTGCTACCCACCTCGAGGAGCGGCATCAGTTTCGCTTTTTGCGCTTAGCACCCGACAGTGGCCTGCCAATGGTGTTAAAAAATCACTTTCTGAGCTGCAAAAAAATGAAAGCCTCCGCCTTAATGGCGCGCGCTTTAAAAATCAACACAGGCGAGAATCTCATTGAAATTGAGCGAGTTCAAACTTTTGCGGGCAAAGCGATCGTCTTTGAGCAAATTTGGTTACCAAGCTCGCGTTTTAAGGGACTTGACCTCGCTACCTTGCAGGCCTGGGATGGGCCACTGTATGCCCTTTATGAATCTGCTTTTGCCACCCATATGGTGCGCGCAACGGAAAAAATCAAAGCGGTTACGAGTGACTCGATTTGTGCTCAGCGCTTAAATACCACCTTAGGAGCCCCGATTTTATTGGTTGAGCGGGTTTCATACACTTATGGCAACAAACCGGTTGAAATTCGCCTTGCCCGCTATGAAACAAGCTCTCAACACTATGAAAATACCTTAAGTTAAGGCCCAATGTTGAAAAAAACCCAAGCCTTTCCGCTTTCAACTAAAATATGTTGCGATACAACATTTTTGTTTTTACTCTTCACAATTGAATTGAGATAAACCATGGCTGATACCCAACAGGATCTGCACCACTCGCGACCCAAGCCGGTCTATCGCAATATTGGTTTAGCGCAGTTAATTCATTACCGCCTGCCTTGGGCAGGGAAGGTTTCGATTTTGCATCGCATTAGTGGCGCGGCTTTATTTTTATGCTTGCCGTTCTTGTTGTATTTATTGGATCAGAGTCTAGCTTCAGAGCTCAGTTATAAAAAATTCCAAGCCATTGTTGCGAACCCTCTGGCGAAATTGGTGCTCTTGGGTTTGATTTGGAGTTTTCTACATCATTTTTTTGCCGGCATTCGTTATCTGCTGTTAGATCGTGAAATTGGAATTGATAAGGTGCCTGCCAATCGTTCGGCAATATGGGTTTTGATAATTAGTCTTTCGCTTACGCTGATTTTGGGCGCAAAATTATTTGGTTTGATTTAAGACAAGGAACAGGATGTCAATCTATAACGTTGGTCCGCGTCGCATTGTTGTTGGTGCGCACTACGGTCTTAAAGAGTGGTTAATACAGCGCGTGACTGCGATCATCATGGTGGTCTTCACTTTGATTTTATTGGGTGACTATCTCATCAATGGCGGGGCCAATTACACCGCTTGGGCTAGCTTGTTCAGTAACCAATTTATGAAGCTCCTGACATTACTGGCTTTTCTCAGTCTTTTTTATCATGCGTGGGTCGGTATGCGTGATATTTGGATGGATTACATCAAGCCCGTAGGAACGCGCTTAACTTTACAAGCCCTTACTGCACTGTGGTTGATCGCTTGTACTGCTTACGCTATTCAAATTTTGTGGAAAGTGTGAGATGACAGAGATTCAACAAGCCTTACCTCGACGTCGTTTTGACGCTGTGATTGTTGGCGCAGGTGGTTCTGGTATGCGTGCCTCACTGCAACTCGCTGAAGCTGGGCTTGATGTAGCAGTTTTAAGCAAAGTGTTCCCCACTCGTTCACATACTGTTGCTGCGCAAGGCGGCATTGGCGCTGCTCTAGGTAATATGAGCGAAGATAATTGGCACTATCACTTTTACGATACGGTGAAGGGTTCTGATTGGTTAGGCGATCAAGATGTGATTGAGTTTATGTGCCGCGAGGCGCCCAAGGTCGTGTATGAACTCGAACACTTTGGCATGCCCTTTGATCGCAATCCGGATGGCACTATTTATCAGCGCCCCTTTGGCGGACACACGGCGAATTATGGTGAAAAGCCAGTGCAACGTGCTTGTGCCGCAGCTGACCGAACCGGTCATGCAATGTTGCATACCTTGTACCAACGTAATGTGATGGCTAAAACCCATTTTTATGTTGAGTGGTTGGCGCTCGATTTAATCCGCGATGCAGCCGGTGATGTGGTTGGCGTCACCGCCTTGGAAATGGAAACGGGTGAGCTGTATATTCTCGAGGCCAAAATTGTGATTTTGGCTACGGGTGGAGCAGGGCGCATTTGGTCTGCCTCTACCAACGCGTATATCAATACTGGCGATGGCATGGGTATGGCTGCGCGCGCTGGCATTCCTTTAGAGGATATGGAATTTTGGCAGTTTCACCCCACTGGGGTTGCCGGTGCTGGCGTATTACTTACCGAGGGCTGCCGTGGCGAAGGTGGCGTACTGCGCAATAAAGATGGCGAACGGTTTATGGAACGTTATGCGCCCACGCTTAAAGATTTAGCACCACGTGATTTTGTCTCGCGCTCGATGGATCAAGAAATTAAAGAGGGTCGGGGTTGTGGTCCAAATGGCGATTATGTGGTGCTCGACTTAACCCATATTGGCGCGGAAACCATTATGAAGCGCCTGCCTTCAGTGTATGAAATTGGCATGAACTTTGCCAATATTGATGTTACTAAAGAGCCGATACCAGTCGTACCAACGATTCATTATCAAATGGGCGGCATTCCCACCAATATTCATGGTCAAGTTGTGGTGCCCAAAGACGGTAACCCGAACCATATCGTGCAGGGCCTTTATGCCATTGGTGAATGTTCCTGTGTCTCGGTGCATGGTGCTAATCGATTGGGAACGAATTCCTTGCTCGATTTATTGGTCTTTGGACGCGCTGCCGGTAATCATATTGTTGCAGCCAATTTAAAAGACCGTGAGCATAAGGCCTTACCCGCAGATGCAGGTAGCAAGAGTATGGCGCGCATTGCTAAGTTAGATGCCTCTACGAGTGGTGAGTATGCGCAAGATGTGGCCAACGACATTCGCAAAACCATGCAAACCTATGCTGGGGTATTTCGTAATCAGGAACTAATGGATGAGGGCGTGCGCCAAATGGCGCTATTAACTGAGCGGGCCAATCATTTATGGGTTAAGGATAAGTCGCAAATTTTTAATACTGCACGAATTGAGGCTTTAGAAGTTGCCAATTTAATTGAGACTGCCAATGCCACCATGATTTCTGCCGCCACCCGCAAAGAAAGTCGCGGCGCACATTCGCATGATGACCATCCGAAACGAGATGATGTACATTGGCTGAAGCATTCATTATGGTTTAGCGAGGGCAATCGCATGGATTACAAGCCCGTGCAATTGCAGCCCTTAACCATAGACTCCGTGCCCCCTAAAGAACGCACCTTTTAACGCCTATTTGTAGACGAAAGAATTGAGATGAGCGATACCCGTATTTTTGAAATCTACCGTTACGATCCCGAGACCAATGATGCGCCTCGCATGCAGCGTTATGAAATTGAATTAAGCGATGAGCGTATGTTGCTAGATGCCTTAATTACTTTAAAGAAGATGGATGAAACCATTTCTTTTCGGCGTTCTTGTCGCGAAGGTGTTTGTGGTTCTGATGCCATGAATATTAATGGTAAAAATGGGCTTGCCTGCTTAACGAATATGCGTAGCTTGCCAAAAACCATTGTGTTGCGTCCCTTGCCAGGGTTGCCGGTGGTACGCGATTTAATTGTCGACATGACTCTGTTCTTTAAACAGTATCTATCGATTAAGCCGTATTTAATTAACGAGACACCACCACCCGAAAAAGAGCGTTTGCAAAGCCCCGAAGAACGTGAAGAGCTAGATGGTTTATACGAGTGTATTTTGTGCGCATCTTGTTCGACTGCCTGCCCGTCATTTTGGTGGAACCCCGATAAATTTGTTGGACCTGCGGGCTTGTTGCAAGCCTATCGGTTTATTGCCGATAGTCGCGATGAGGCTACGGCACTGCGACTAGATAATCTCGAAGATCCTTATCGCTTATTTCGCTGCCATACGATTATGAATTGTGTTGATGTTTGTCCTAAGCACCTAAATCCTACCAAGGCCATTGGCAAAATTAAGGAGTTGATGGTACGCAGGGCAATATGAAATTAGTAGAATGACATTAACCCCAGTTGAGCGCTATCGTTTGCATGCTGCAGCACGGCGTGGGTTATTAGAAAACGACTTAATTTTGGAGCGTTTTTTTAAGCGCCATGAAGCAGTTTTAGATCAAGAGCACGGTGAGGCTCTGAGCCAATTATTGGCTTTAGATGACAATGATTTACTGGAGCTGTTATTAAGTCGTAGCAATACAGTGGCTGCCCTTGGCAATGCGATGGAAGCACCGGTGATGCAGAAATTGTTGTTGATGTTGCGTGAGAAATAAGAAGCACAATTGCAAGACCTATTGTTAATTTGGAACCCTTGAGGATGAATCATGATTGAATCCGACATCAAAGCAAAGCTTTCTTTTTCTGATGGCACACCTGATATTGACTTGCCTATCTACAAGGGTACCGTTGGCCCTGAGGTTATTGATATACGCCGACTTTATGGTCAAACGGGTAAGTTCACTTATGACCCGGGTTTTCTATCGACAGCGTCATGTAGTTCGAAAATTACGTTTATTGACGGAGATAAAGGCGAATTACTCTATCGCGGTTATCCAATTCAAGAATTGGCTGGCAAGTGTGACTTTTTAGAAATTTGTTATTTACTACTAAAGGGTAAATTACCGAATCAAACTGAAAAGATCAACTTTGAAGAATTGGTTATGCATCACACCATGGTGCATGAGCAAATGCAATTTTTCTTGCGCGGCTTTCGCCGTGATGCCCATCCCATGGCGGTATTAACGGGTCTGGTTGGGGCAATGGCTGCTTTCTATCATGATCAAATCGACTACTCTGATCCAATGGCGCGCCATATTGCCCAAATTCGGCTGATTGCCAAAATGCCTACCTTGGTGGCGATGTCTTATAAGTATTCGATTGGACAGCCTTTTATTTATCCTGATAATTCGCTTTCTTACACCGCGAATTTCATGCGCATGATGTTTGCTACGCCATGCGAGCCTTATAAAATTAATCCGGTATTGGTCAAGGCCTTAGATCGAATTTTTATTTTGCATGCCGATCATGAGCAAAATGCATCGACTTCAACTGTGCGCTTATGCGGATCTTCTGGCACCAATCCATTCGCAGCAATTTCTGCAGGTATAGCTTGCTTATGGGGTCCAGCGCATGGCGGTGCAAATGAAGCTTGTTTAGATATGCTGACCAATATTCAAAATAATGGTGGCGTTGAAAAAATTGGCGAGTTTATCGCTCAAGTCAAAGATAAAAATTCAGGCGTACGTTTAATGGGCTTTGGTCACCGGGTATATAAGAACTTTGACCCGCGAGCAAAATTGATGCGTGAAACTTGCTATGAAGTATTGAATGAACTTGGCTTAGAAAATGATCCTCTCTTTAAGTTGGCCATGACCCTTGAGAAAATCGCCCTTGAAGACGAGTATTTTGTCGGCCGCAAGCTGTATCCTAACGTCGATTTTTATTCGGGTATCGTCCAGCGCGCCTTAGGCATTCCTACTGATATGTTCACTTGCGTGTTTGCTTTAGCGCGTACCGTGGGTTGGATTGCGCAATGGGAAGAGATGATTACCGATGCAGAATATAAAATTGGTCGTCCGCGGCAATTATTTATTGGCGAGACTGAAAGATTCGTACCGGCAGTTGCTGAACGAAAATAAGCCTCTTTAAGGATTTTGCATGGCCCGCACCTTGTATGACAAATTATGGGATGACCATGTCGTCTATTCTGAAGATGACGGTACAGCTACGCTCTATATTGATCGGCAGTTATTGCATGAAGTAACTAGCCCACAGGCATTTGAAGGCTTAGCTTTAGCGCAGCGCCCAGTTTGGCGACTGTCAGCTAATTTAGCGGTTTCTGATCACAACGTACCAACCACTGATCGGGCTTCGGGCATTACCGACCCCATTTCTAAATTACAAGTCGATACGCTCGATCAAAATTGCGATCGTTTAGGTATTACCCAATTTAAGATGAATGATTTGCGTCAAGGCATTGTTCACGTCATCGGCCCTGAGCAGGGCGCTACTTTACCTGGCATGACAGTCGTCTGTGGTGACTCACACACTAGTACCCACGGCGCTTTTGGTGCTCTCGCATTTGGAATTGGCACTTCAGAAGTTGAGCATGTCTTAGCTACACAAACCTTACTAATGAAAAAAAGTAAGAATATGTTGGTGAGGGTAGAGGGTCGTTTGCCGCCTGGTAGTACCGCTAAAGATATTGTCTTAGCTGTGATTGGGCGCATTGGAACCGCTGGAGGCACAGGTTACACGCTTGAATTTGCTGGTGAAGCGATTCGTAATTTATCGATGGAAGGGCGCATGACCGTTTGTAATATGGCCATTGAAGCTGGCGCTCGTGCAGGTTTAATCGCTGTGGATGAAACTACGATTGATTATATTCAAGGGCGTCCATATAGCCCAAAGGGCGAAGTGTTACGCCATGCTTTGCAATATTGGCGAAGCCTGCATTCGGATGCGGATGCCGTATTTGATCAAGTGATTGAATTGCGCGCAGAAGAAATTCAGCCACAAGTGACTTGGGGCACTTCACCAGAAATGGTTTTGGCCATTGGTGAGCGTGTACCCGATCCGGAAAAAGAACGTGACCCAAATAAGCGCTTAGCGATGGAGCGTGCGTTGGAGTATATGGGCCTGTTGCCGAGTATGCCGATATCCAGCATTCAGCTCGACAAGGTGTTTATTGGCTCATGCACCAACAGTCGGATTGAAGATTTGCGTGCAGCCGCAAAAGTGGTTGACCGCTTAGGTAAGAAAGTGGCTGCTAATATTAAGGTCGCAATGGTTGTGCCTGGATCGGGCTTAGTAAAAGCACAAGCTGAACGCGAAGGATTAGATCGGGTTTTTAAAGCTGCAGGCTTTGAATGGCGAGAGCCTGGCTGTTCGATGTGTTTGGCCATGAATGCCGATCGTCTGGAGCCAGGCGAGCGTTGCGCTTCAACATCTAATCGTAATTTTGAAGGGCGTCAAGGCGCCGGCGGAAGAACCCATTTAGTTAGTCCAGCCATGGCGGCAGCTGCCGCCATTGAAGGCCATTTCGTCGATGTTAGTAAAATTGCGTAAATAAGAGTCATTAAAAAAATAAAGGGGTTGATCAATGACGTTAAAGAGCCGCAGTACCCTCGGGTCGAGATTTATTGCACTCGCCCAAGGCACTTTTCTCGCCACCGCCTTTTTGATGATGAGCTCAGGCTGTACAAATACCGTTACCGGCATGGGTAAAGATATTCAAAACATGGGCCAAGCCATGAATAGTAAAGGTAGTCCTCCTAGTTCCGCAAATAAGGCTAACCCGAGCGATTCCTTAAGTCAGGGTAAAGATGTGGTGGTGACGCCCGTTGTTGTTGCGCCCGCAAAATAATTGAGCAAAATAGCGTAATGGAAATTCGTTAATGGAGAAATTTACTGTCTATAAAGGTCTAGTGGCACCGCTTGATCGTGAGAATGTCGATACCGATGCCATTATTCCAAAACAATTTTTAAAGTCGATTAAAAAAACGGGCTTCGGTCAAAACTTATTCGATGAGTGGCGTTATAAAGATCATGGCGAGCCCGGCCAAGATTGCAGCGTACGACCCCTGAACCCAGATTTTGTTTTAAATCAAGCGCGTTATAAGGGCGCTGGTATTTTATTGGCACGTAAAAATTTTGGTTGCGGTAGCTCACGCGAACATGCACCCTGGGCCTTAGCGCAATATGGATTTCGGGTCGTAATAGCACCAAGTTTTGCTGATATTTTCTTTAATAATTGTTATAAAAATGGCTTATTACCTGTTGTTTTAAGTGAGTCGCAAATAGACCATCTTTTTCATGCAACGCTAGCCTTTCCAGGCTACGAGTTAACCGTCAATGTGGAGCAACAAACGGTAATTGCTGGCGATAATGAGATTTATCCGTTCGAGATTACGCCATTTCGAAAATATTGTTTAACGAATGGGTTTGATGATATTGGCTTGACTCTGCAGAGTGCCGATAAAATAAAATCCTATGAAGCTGAGCGGCTCTTGCGGATGCCTTGGCTTGATGTCCAACTGCCCTAAGGGCGCATAAAGGTTTTTATGAAAATTGCGGTTCTCCCTGGTGATGGTATTGGGCCAGAAATTATTGCCGCAGCAGTTTCAGTGCTAAAGGCTTTGGGACCTAAATTTGATTTAGAGTTCGCCCCGGTTGGTGGTGCTGCTTATGATTTGGCTGGACATCCTTTGCCACCCTCAACCCTAGCTTTAGCGCAATCTGCCGCAGCAATATTATTTGGCGCAGTGGGCGACTGGAAATACGATACATTGGCGCGCGAATTGCGCCCTGAACAAGCCATTCTGGGTTTGCGTAAACACCTTGGTTTATTCGCCAACTTTCGTCCAGCAATTTGTTATGCCGAACTAACCGCTGCATCGAGCTTAAAACCAGAAATTATTGGCGGCCTAGATATCTTAATTGTGCGTGAACTCAATGGCGATATTTACTTTGGAGCGCCACGGGGAATTCGTGAATCAAGTCACCCACTTTTTTTAGGCGCGCGTGAAGGTTTTGACACCATGCACTATACCGAGCCAGAAGTGGAGCGTATTGGTCGTGTCGCATTTGAAGCTGCGCGCAAGCGGAATAAAAAAGTCTGTAGCGTAGATAAAGCCAATGTTTTAGAAACATCCCAACTTTGGCGTGATGTAATGACCCGCCTTAGCCAAGACTATAGTGACGTGGAATTAAGTCATATGTATGTTGATAATGCCGCAATGCAACTGGTTAAAGCCCCAAAAGCGTTTGATGTGGTGGTTACGGGAAATTTATTTGGCGATATTTTGTCGGATGAAGCGGCGATGTTAACGGGCTCGATTGGGATGTTGCCATCGGCATCTTTAGATAAAAATAATAAAGGTTTGTACGAACCAAGCCACGGTTCGGCGCCCGATATTGCCGGTAAGAATATTGCTAATCCGCTGGCGACCATACTTTCAGCGGCCATGATGCTGCGATATTCCTTGGGTTTACCTGCCGAAGCAGCTCGGATCGAACGGGCTGTACAAACCGTGTTGAGTCAAGGCTACCGTACCGTAGATATATATACCCCTGGAACTCAACAGTTGGGTACGCGTGAAATGGGTGAAGCAGTCGTGAAGGCTTTATCCTAGAGATAATAGGCAATCTTTTATTAAGTGATTTATGGTTAATTCTTCGGTCGAGCAGCAATTTAGTAAGCCACCTTTAGTCGGTATCGTGGGTTGGCGCGGTATGGTTGGTAGTGTGCTGATGGAGCGCATGTTGGCTGAGCACGATTTCGATTTAATTGACCCGGTTTTTTTTAGCACTAGCAATGCTGGGGCACCAGTGCCTTTATTCGGCGGGCAAAAAGTGACTAAAAAAGTTACTACCCTACAAGACGCTAATGATTTAGAAGCTCTCAGACGTTGCGACATTATTCTGACGTGCCAGGGCGGCGATTACACCAAAGCAGTTTTTCCCCAATTGCGCTCGAGCGGCTGGAATGGTCATTGGATTGACGCTGCCAGTGCCTTACGTATGCAGGATGATGTCGTGCTGGTTTTAGATCCCGTGAATCGCCCGGTAATTGACGCCGCCTTAGCTGCGGGCAAGCGAAATTGGATTGGCGCTAATTGCACCGTGAGCTTAATGATGATGGCCATCGGCGGTTTATTAAAAGCCAATTTAGTCGAGTGGGTGAGTGCCATGACTTATCAGGCTGCCTCAGGCGCAGGCGCACAAAATATGCGTGAGTTATTGCTACAAATGGGGGCTTTACACGCTGCCGCACAAAGTGATTTAGCTGATCCAGCGGTAGAAATTTTAGCGATCGATCGTAAAGTCAGTGCGCAAATGCGCTCTACCGATTTCCCCAAAACCCATTTTCGTGACACTGCTTTAGCGGGTAGTGTGATTCCTTGGATTGACGAGCCAGTCGAGTTTGGCCAAACCCGAGAAGAGTGGAAGGGTGGTGCCGAGCTTAATAAGATTTTAGGCAAGCCGCCATTTCGGGCGCCTGGCAGTATTGCAGTTGATGGTATTTGCGTACGCGTGGGGGCGATGCGCTGTCACTCGCAGGGCTTAACGGTAAAACTCAAGCGGGACATACCCATAGCAGAAATTGAAGCACTCTTGGCGGCCGATAGCGCCTGGGTAAAAGTGGTACCTAATGAACGGGTGGCGACTGAACGCGAGTTATCGCCAGCTGCAATTAGCGGCACGCTTACTGTTGCCGTTGGACGTTTACACAAGCTGGCGATGGGGCCAGAGTATCTCGGGGCTTTCACCGTCGGCGACCAACTCACTTGGGGGGCAGCAGAACCTTTACGGCGCATGCTGCGCATTTTGCTCCATGCTGATACTTAATCTGGGCCTGAGACAGCAGCGGTTCAGTTTTTTTGCTGTACTTCTTTGCCTCATCACTATGGGGTGGTTACAGCCTGCAACAGCAGTTTCCTTAGGCTCACCTCAAGTCACTTCAAGGCCGGGTGAACCTTTTCGCGCAGAAATTCCTTTGCTGCTCTCGCCAGATGAATTGCCGCTAGTTGAGCAAATAACAGTTGAGGTGCCAAGTGCGGTAACGTTCGACCGTTTTAGTATTTCAAAACGGATTTTAGAATTAAAACCCCAAGTTAATTTGCGGCAGGGCAAATCGGCGGCAGGTCAAAATCAATACCAATTATGGATTCAGTCGGATAGCGTTTTAACCGCTCAACAAGACCCTTTTTTAGATGTTCTAGTGCAATTGACCTGGCCTTCTGGCAGTCTCACGAAAGTCTATTCTTTATTAGTGGCCGATGCGCAAAAAGTGGTGGTGCAGCCAGGCCAAACGTTAAGTGAAATCGCTCTGCAAATGGCACCCCAACTAGGCGGAGCGAGCTTAGATGAAACTTTATTGGCCCTCTATAAAGCCAATCCTGATGCCTTTGCTGGGGGCAGCATTCATCGCCTAAATGCAGGCGCTGAACTGTACAAGCCAAGTCAAGCCCTGCTGCAATCGATTACGCCAGCAGCCGCTAAAACCTTTGTGGCTAAAAGCAATGAAAATTGGTCAGAGCTAAAGAAATCAGGTGAAAGCAGTGCAACTAAAGATCCAGATTCTAAAGTAAGTAATACTTCTAAATCGTTGAAAGATAAAGAAAATAATCCAGATCAATTCGCCCTCGACCGCTTAAAAATAGGCCCTGGCATTGGTGCTGATGCTGAGCAACGGCGCTTCCAAGAAGAGCTGGTGGTGCAAGAGCAAGCGCTATCGCAAGCGCGGGCTCGTGCAGCAGAGTTGGAAAAAAATATCGCTGATTTACAAGTTTTATTAAATCAGCAGAAGGCCGTGCAGCAGGGGGTTAAATCACCCCCATCGTTGGCTTGGGGTCCGCTGATGTTAGTGGGTGTAATATTGCTGCTAACTGGCATTTTATTTTGGTTTTTAGCGCGCTATACCCGCCAAGCAGAGCGAGTTCAAGCGGTACAAATTGACGATATAGCCGACTTCGCTAAGTCAGCAGTGAAGCAGACGAAGTCAGGCAATTCATCAGCAGAAATCCCACCCCGCGCCAAAGCACTGTTTGCTGGCCTTAATCTTGATTTGGGATACCCGCCTCAGTTTGAGCGGCTTGATCCGCAGTTGAAAGCTACCTCGGCAGCGTTAGCGCCAGAGGCCTTACAGGTTAAATTAAATTTAGCGCGCGCTTACATCACCATTGAAGATTTTACGGCTGCCCGGGCTTGTCTAGAGGAGATTATGTGCGCTGAATTAGCCGCTGACTTACCTGCCAATCTTGCCCTTTTTAATGCAGCCCAAAACCTTTTGCAGTCATTAAATGAGCGCGGCGTTTAAGGTGCTAAGCAAACGCATTGCTCTTGGCTTGCAATACGATGGTAGTTCATTTTCCGGCTGGCAATCTCAGCTTAGTGGCAATACAGTCCAGGATCATTTAGAGCAAGCCCTGACGCGTTTTATCGCTGCGGATAATGCCGCTATGCCCTTACGGGTTACTGCTGCAGGACGCACGGACACGGGTGTTCACGCTTTAGGACAGGTTGTCCATGTTGATGTCACAGTTGAGCGCGATGCTTGGTCATGGGTACGGGGATTAAATCGTTACTTACCGCAAGCCATTGTGGTGAATTGGGCTCAACAGGTAGCGAATACGTTTGATGCCCGTTTTTCTGCCTATGAGCGCACCTACCTTTATGCCTTACATGCTGGCCCGTGTCGGGCGCCCACTGTGGCGCAACGGGCAGGTTATTTAATGCTGCCAGCGCAGGAATGGTTTGATATCGCTGCTATGCAAGCCGCCGCTGCCAGCTTAATTGGTGAGCATGATTTTTCGGCTTTTCGAGCAGCTGAGTGCCAAAGTAAAACACCCGTTAAGCACCTGTATGAAATTACCATACTCGATCAGGAGCCGTGGTTATTTTTTAAAATCCGCGCCAATGCTTTTTTGCATCATATGGTTCGCAATCTTGTGGGCAGTTTGCTTGCAGTGGGTTTAGGTAAGCAATCAAGTGCTTGGTTGGCCGCCGTGCTTGCTTCGCAAAATCGGCAGATTGCGGCACCTACATTTTCTGCCGACGGATTATATTTAATGGAAGTCAAATATCCCCAGGAATTTGCTATTCCTCAACCTTGGCTGAGCCATTCTTGGTTACCTTATGACGTGCTAGAGGCTTTAGCGTTTCACCCTGCAAAACCACAAGAGGCTTATCCTTAACCTATGGGCTTACTTCAATACTCTCCCGGTAAAACCAGAATTAAAATTTGCGGCTTAAGGGATACGGCAGCAGTGAATACAGCCGTTGAGGCTGGCGCAGATGCGATCGGCTTGGTTTTTTATCCACCTAGCCCCCGGGCCGTTTCTATCGCCTTAGCAGCGGAACTCATGCGGGGCATACCCGCTGGCGTCGATGTGGTCGCCTTGCTAGTGAACCCCAGCGAGGCTGAGGTTGAGGAGATTCGCGCCAATCTACCCATTACCCTATGGCAATTTCATGGGGATGAGTCGCCCGCTGATTGCATTAGGCTAGCGGCAGGGCAGCCTTGGCTTAAAGCGGCCAGAATTGGGGATAATTTCGCCTTTGCTAATTTTTCCCTACAATATGACATGGCCAGCGGTTTTCTCCTCGATGCATTGGTTGATGGATATGGAGGCGGCGGGCTACCTTTTAATTGGCAAGGGATTCCACAGTTATGGCTAAGCGCAAACGCGCATCGGGTCGTTTTGAGTGGTGGGTTGAACGTTCGCAACGTCGGCGAGGCAATTGCTCGCTTGCGACCTTGCGCAGTGGATATTTCGAGCGGCGTTGAAATTACCAAAGGCGTAAAAGATCCAGCGCTAATCCGTGCATTTATTGAGGCGGTACGCGCTACCGATACACCAAATTAACCGTTAAGAGCGGTTGCTGATTAATTAGAAGAGGTATCTATGTACGATAAACCCGATTCCCGTGGCCACTTTGGCCCATATGGTGGTGTTTTTGTTTCTGAAACGCTGATGTTTGCCTTGGAAGAGCTGAAGCAGGCTTATGCCCGCTATCAACACGATCCTGAATTTTTAGCTGAGTTTCATAGTGAGCTCAAACATTTTGTGGGTCGTCCTTCACCGGTATATCACGCAAAACGTTGGAGTGACATGCTCGGCGGCGCGCAAATTTACTTGAAGCGCGAAGATTTAAATCACACTGGTGCACATAACATTAATAACGTTATTGGTCAAGCGATGCTAGCTAAGCGCATGGGTAAGCCACGCATCATTGCCGAAACTGGCGCTGGTCAACATGGCGTAGCGACAGCCACCATTTGCGCGCGCTACGGCCTTGATTGCACTGTTTACCAAGGCTCGGTTGATGTGGAGCGGCAAGCGCAAAATGTTTATCGCATGAAGTTACTCGGCGCTAAAGTAGTACCTGTTGAATCGGGTACGAAAACGCTTAAAGACGCTTTAAACGAAGCCATGCGTGATTGGGTGACGAATGTTGAAGATACTTTTTATATTATTGGTACTGTGGCAGGACCTCACCCATACCCGATGATGGTGCGTGATTTTCAAAGTGTGATTGGTGAAGAATGCAAAGTACAAATGCCTGAAATGATTGGCCGTCAACCTGATTATGTCTTGGCTTGTGTTGGCGGTGGCTCAAATGCAATGGGTATTTTTTATCCCTATATTGAATACCCAGAAGTCCAACTCATTGGCGTTGAAGCTGCTGGCCGTGGTATTGCTAGTGGTGCACATTCGGCGGCACTATGCGCTGGCAAACCGGGCGTTTTGCATGGTAATCGAACCTATTTGCTGCAAGATGAAAATGGCCAAATTGCTGAAACCCATTCGGTTTCTGCCGGCATGGATTATCCAGGAGTGGGGCCTGAACATGCCTGGTTAAAAGATTCGGGTCGCGCTGATTATGTGGCCATTACCGATGCTGAAGCACTCAAAGCGTTTCATGACTGCTGTCAAATTGAGGGCATCATTCCGGCACTTGAGTCGGCACATGCGATTGCCTATGCATGCAAACTGGCGCCAACTTTAGCTAAAGATAAAACCATTTTGATTAATCTCTCCGGACGTGGTGATAAAGATATGCATACCGTAGCTTTAGCAACTGGCTCGGAAGGCTAATTCATGTCAAAAATTCAAGCCGTATTTGCGGACCTAAAAAAGACCGGCAAGAAAGGGCTTATTCCTTTTATTACTGCCGGTGATCCTGACCCTGCCTCGACAGTTGAGTTCATGCACGCCTTAGTGCGGGGCGGAGCCAATATATTGGAACTGGGTATTCCTTTTTCTGATCCAATGGCCGATGGTCCGGTCATTCAGCGTTCTTCCGAGCGTGCATTAGCAAAAGGGGTCACCTTGCGACAATGTTTGGCCATGGTGCAGCAATTTCGGCAAGCCGATAGCACTACACCAGTTGTCTTAATGGGTTATGCCAATCCGGTTGAACAAATGGGCGCAGACCATTTCGCGCAGCAAGCTAAGGATGCAGGAGTAGATGGCGTGCTGATTGTCGATTATCCGCCTGAGGAATGTATTGATTTTGCAGCACTCATGCGAGTAGCGGGAATTGATCCTATTTTCTTATTGGCGCCAACATCTGCGCAGGAGCGCATCGATGCAGCTGCTCAAGCGGCTTCTGGCTATCTTTACTATGTTTCCTTGCGTGGCGTAACCGGTGCTGCGCACTTAAGCACGCAAGATGTGGCAAGTATTATTCCCGCGATTCGGGCGACTACGGCAATTCCAATTGCGGTCGGTTTTGGTATTCGTGATGCTGCTAGTGCGCGGGCAGTAGCGCATTTAGCGGATGCAGTGGTCATTGGTAGTCGCATTATTCAAATACTGGAAGAGTCTTATCAGAGCGGTGATAGATCTGCCGCAGTACAATCATTAGAAAATTTTATGCGTGAAATTCGCGTGGCCCTTGATGCGAAATAAAACACTTAGAGTTCATGATTAATGAGTTGGATCGATAAACTATTACCCCCGCAAATTCAGCAAACCGATCCGGCTAATCGCAAGTCGATTCCCGAAGGTTTGTGGGTAAAGTGTCCAGCATGTGAGACCGTTTTATATAGCACTGATATTGAAGCTAATTTATCGGTTTGCCCTAAATGTGCGCATCACATGCGCATTGGCGCACGTCAACGCCTCAATGCATTATTGGATCCTAAGCCGCAATATGAAATTGGCGCCACGATTTTTCCGCTTGATCCGTTAAAGTTTCATGACTCTAAAAAATATCCCGATCGCCTCAAGGAAGCCAAAGATGTTTCTGGTGAAAGCGAAGCATTAATTGTGATGGGTGGAAAAATGGCCGGTATTCCCGTGGTGATCGCCAGTTTTGAATTTCAGTTTATGGGCGGCTCGATGGGTTCAGTAGTAGGTGAGCGTTTTGTGCGGGGCGTTGCAGAAGCGATTAAACAAAAATGTGCTTTTATTTGCATTACGGCAACCGGTGGTGCGCGTATGCAAGAAAGTTTGTTATCACTTTTACAAATGGCTAAAACGAATTCCATGTTGACTAAGTTAGCGCACCAAGGCTTACCATTTATTAGCGTGTTAACCGACCCAACCATGGGCGGAATTTCAGCTAGCTTTGCTTTTATGGGTGATATTGTGATGGCCGAGCCGAAGGCATTAATTGGTTTTGCGGGTCCCCGAGTGATTGAGCAAACTGTGCGCGAAAAACTACCCGAGGGTTTTCAGCGCGCTGAATTTTTAATGGCACACGGCGGCATTGATATGATTGTGGACCGACGCCAAATGCGCAGTGAAATTGCGAATTTGTTGGCGCTTTTACAAAGCCGCCCAGCACCAACCGTCGCAACCGTTTCTGAAGATGCTGCTTAGTTGACTCCACCGCCAGCAAACCCATATCCTTTTGCAACCCTGGAAGCATGGCTTAGCCACTTAGAGGTAGCGCATCCGCTGGGCATTGATATGAGCCTAGAGCGGATTACCCTAGTAAAAGATGCCTTAGGCTTACCCATAACGTGTCCAGTCATTACCGTTGCAGGCACCAATGGCAAAGGGTCTACTTGCGCTTTTTTAGAAGCCATTTTGATTGCTGCAGGTTATCGAGTCGGTTGCCATACTTCGCCCCATTTATTGCGCTTTAATGAGCGCGCGCGTTTGCAGGGCGTGGATGCAAGCGATGACCAATTACTTGCCCATTTTGCTGCAGTTGAAGAAGCCCGTATGCGTGTGCCCAACACGCCAACCTTAACTTATTTTGAATTTACAACCTTAGCCATTTTGCATTTATTTGCGCAAGCAGATTTAGACGTCATGATTTTAGAAGTTGGTATGGGTGGTCGATTGGATGCAGTGAATATCATCGATGCTGATTGCGCAATTGTGACGAGTATTGATATTGATCATGCTAGTTTTTTAGGCGATACCCGCGAAGCGATTGCCAGAGAAAAGGCCGGTATTTTTCGCCCCGGTAAGATTGCGGTCTGTGGCGATCCATTGCCACCCCAATCATTAATTGACCATGCAACCAGTCTTGGATGTGATCTGTATCTATCGGGTCGCGATTTTAATTTTCAAGGTGATCAACAGCAATGGGCGTGGTCGGGAAGGGGTAAGCGATATAGTGGCTTGGGCTATCCTGCCTTACGTGGTGCTAATCAATTATTAAATGCAGCTGCAGTACTTGCAGCTCTGTCTGCTTTACATCAGCGCCTACCTGTATCGGCACAAGATATTCGTCTCGGCTTTGCGGTCGTCGATTTGCCTGGGCGCTTTCAAGTTTTACCTGGCAGACCAACTTCTATTTTTGATGTCGCGCATAATCCGCATGCTGCCGCAACGCTTTATCGTAGTTTAGATTCTATGGGCTACTTTCCTTATACCTACGCGGTTTTTGGAGCGATGGCAGATAAAGATATTGCCGCAGTTTTGCAACCCTTTTTATCGCTGGTTGACTATTGGTTTTGCACCGATTTACCCACTGCTAGAGCAGCTAGCGCCCTGCAGATTAAAGCGCATTTGCTTGATTTAGGTGTAGCCGAAGAAAGCAATCAAGCTAGCGGAATTCGTTGTTTTGCTGATCCAGCCAAGGCTTATCAAGAGGCGCTCGCAAAAGCCGGGGAGGGTGATAGAATAGTGGTCTTCGGATCCTTCTATACTGTTGCTGGCGCAATGGCTTATCGAAACAACCTGGTTAATTAATCCATGATTCGTTTACCGAAGCTGTTTAATCGCAATACCAAACCCGAGCCGGTCGGTCGGGTTTCTGTCGGCAGCCGATCGAGAGCCGCCTCTAAATCAGGTTCTGCATCAAGCGCTTATCAACGTTCATCACAATCTCAATCGGCCGATGACCCTGCTTTGACAGAAGACCCTGATCGTCAACGCGCGCGACATCGTTTAATTGGCGCAGCAGTTTTAGTACTGATAGCAGTTGTTGGGTTACCCCGCATTTTAGACAGCAAGCCGAAAACGATTAGTAATGATATTGCGGTCAATATTGTGACTAGTTTGCCTTTGGTTGGCGCGGTTGGAAGTGCACCGGGCTCTACTAGTGCTAATAGCGCATCGCCAGTATTGACTGCGCCTGCGGTAGCCGCAGTGACTCCGCCAACTCCAGCCGTGACAGAGTCGGCAGCAGAAACGAAGTTGGCACCTGTCAAAAACTTGGGCTTAGCAGCTGGTGAAGAAGTAGTTAAGCCAAGCGCTACCACTTCTGCATCATCTGCAACCGCCCCTGCAACACCAGCTTCACCAGCGGCAACGACACCACCAGCAAGTACTTTAGGTACTAATTCTCCCACAGAGACTAAGGCCACCGGGAGTAAGTTTGTGATTCAAATTGGCGCATTCGCCTCGGAAGAGCGCACTAAAGGTTGGATTACAAAATTAAAAGAACAAAAAATTCCAAATTACGTCTTGAACAAAACAAATCCAGAAGGCGTTAAGCTGTATGTATTGCGCGCTGGACCATTTACCGACAAAGAGGCTGCCGAATTAGCCGAAAAAAAGATTAAGGCCATGGGCTTAACTCCACGCATAGTTGAGGTAGGCAAAACCTAATGGAACTTCTGGCTTCGCTTAAGCTAACCCCAGTTGACTATGTTGTCTTTACTGTGCTCCTAGTGTCTGCCTTGGTAGGAGTGTCGCGTGGTTTATTTAAAGAAGTTCTGGCACTTTTTTCTTGGATCATTGCTGCTTGGGTTGCTTATCACTATAGTGAATATCTGTCATCCGAATGGCTGTCGACCTTCAAAATGGACGAACTCCTCCGCTTAGGTTTGAGTTTTCTGATTTTATTTGTTGCTGCTTTAATTGCCTGTGGCTTATTAGGTGGGATCATTCAAAAATTAATTTTGTCGGCTGGACTTAGTTTGACGGATCGATTTTTGGGTTTAATTTTTGGTTTATTGCGCGGCGGAGTGGTCGTCGTGATCTTGGCCAGTTTGGCGGCTTTAACACCATTGACTAAATCTGCCGATTGGCGCTTAGCAAAAACGCGGCCCACTTTAGAAGTTGCAACAAGCTTAATTAAAACTTGGCTACCCAGTGACTGGGCTAGTCAATTAGGCGCTTTACCAAACCTTGCTTTACCACTTAAATTAGGAAGCTAAGGCTATGTGCGGAGTTGTCGGCAGTGTTTCACACTATCCCGTAAATCAATTACTCTATGACGCATTGTTGCTCTTGCAACATCGCGGTCAAGATGCTGCTGGAATTGCGACGATGAATGGTAATTCTTTTGCGATGCATAAAGCGAACGGCTTAGTACGAGATGTTTTTAGAACACGCAATATGCGTAGCTTAGTGGGTAATGCTGGCATTGGTCAGGTACGCTATCCCACTGCAGGTTCAGTGAGCAATGAAGAAGAGGCGCAACCATTTTATGTTAGCGCGCCCTACGGAATTATTTTGGTTCATAACGGTAATTTAACCAATGCCGCTAGCTTACGGGTTGAGATGGCCTACCGTGATCGCCGCCATATTAATACCAATTCTGATACCGAAGTACTCCTCAATGTATTGGCTGATGAATTGCAGCGAGAAACGAATAGTGCTGCACTAGATGAAGACGTCATGTTTAAGGCAGTGGGTAGTCTAGCGCGTCGTATTAAAGGTTCCTACGCTGTAGTCTCGATGATTGCTGGCTATGGTTTATTAGCCTTCCGTGATCCTTATGGCATTCGTCCTTTATGTATTGGTCGACTCGATACGGCAGATGGACCAGAATGGTTAATTGCCTCAGAATCCGTCGCTTTAGAAGGCCTTGGATTTACATTTGTCAGAGATGTCAATCCAGGTGAGGCAATTTATATCGATCTTGAGGGCAATTTTTCTTGTCGTCAGTACGCCGAAGCGAGCCTAGTGCCATGTATTTTTGAATATGTCTACATGGCACGTCCCGACTCGACTATTGACGGGGTGACGGTATATAACGTGCGCATGCGGATGGGCGATTATTTGGCGGAAAAAATTCGCGCTGAAACCGATGTGAGCAAAATTGATGTGGTCATGCCAATTCCAGATTCAAGTCGACCCGCTGCTATGCAAGTTGCGAAACGCTTAGGTATTTCTTATCGCGAAGGCTTCTTTAAAAATCGCTATATTGGTCGCACCTTCATTATGCCCGGTCAAGAAGTTAGAAAAAAATCGGTTCGCCAAAAACTGAATGCCATGCGAGTGGAGTTCAAGGATAAAACTGTCTTGATTGTGGACGATTCAATTGTGCGTGGAACCACATCTTATGAAATTGTGCAAATGGCGCGCGAAGCCGGAGCGAAGAAGGTGATTTTCGCTTCTGCTGCACCCCCTGTGCGGTTTCCTAATGTTTATGGTATTGATATGCCGACCCGCAGTGAATTGGTTGCATATGGGCGTACGGACGAAGAAATTAATCGCCTCATTGGTGCTGATCAATTAATTTATCAAGACGTAGAAGATATGAAACAAGCGGTGCGGGATATCAATCCCAATTTAAAAGAATTTGAAGCCTCCTGCTTTGATGGCAATTACATCACAGGCGATATCACAGAGTCTTATCTCGATGCGCTTGAAGCCGCTCGCAATTCCGAGTCGGCACAGGCGGACCGGCAAAAAGACCCCAGTGATTTTGCGCGCTCGCAATTACACCTTCATTTAGCTACCGAAGACTGATTACCATGACGCGTAAACCGCCAAAGCGCTTACCCCCTGATTTTTCTAAGCTTGCTCAAGAAACGATTGCCGTTCGTGCTGGTACACGTCGTTCTGCTGAATTTAACGAGCATTCAGAAGCCCTATTTTTAACTTCTAGTTATTGCTTTAATAGTGCCGCTGAGGCTGAGCATGGCTTTGCGCATGCCGAAGACGGCTTTATTTATTCGCGTTTTACCAATCCAACCGTGAGCATGTTTCAAGATCGTCTAGCTGCTCTTGAGGGTGGTGAGGCGTGTATTGCAACTGCATCGGGAATGGCAGCAATTTTGAGTGTCGCCATGGCCCATTTGCAGGCTGGCGATCATGTCGTGTGTTCGCGCTCGGTATTCGGTGCCACGATTCAATTATTTTCAACCATCTTAGGGCGTTTTGGTATCACAACTACCTATGTGGATGTTCGAGACAGCAAGGCGTGGAAAGCGGCTGTCCAGCCGAATACGCGTTTGTTTTATTTAGAGACACCTTCCAATCCCTTAACCGAGCTAGCTGATATTGCAGCGATCGCTAAAATTGCTAAACAAGTGAAGGCATTATTCGTAGTTGATAACTGCTTTTGCACCCCAGCACTTCAACAGCCTTTAAAGCTGGGGGCGGATGTCGTTATTCATTCGGCAACAAAGTACTTAGATGGTCAGGGCAGGGTCTTGGGTGGTGCAATTGTCGGCAATAAAGCTTTCATCATGGGGAAAGTATTTCCCTATGTGCGCACGGCAGGCCCAACACTATCAGCGTTTAATGCCTGGATCTTTCTAAAAGGCTTAGAGACCTTAGATTTGCGGATGAAACAGCAAAGTAGTAATGCTTTAGCGTTGGCGAAGTGGTTGGAAAAACAACCGGCAATTGCCCAAGTATTTCATCCAGGTCTGCAATCGCACTCCCAATACGCGTTAGCACGTCGTCAACAAAAGGCTGGTGGGGCGATCGTTTCATTTGTCTTAAAGGGTGGAAAAAAAGCAGCCTTTCGTTTAATTGATCAGACCCGTCTATGTTCAATTACCGCTAATTTAGGTGATACCCGTACGACCATTACGCATCCAGCAACCACGACCCATGGCCGCATCTCACCTGCAGCTCGTAAAACGGCAGGCATTAGTGATGGCTTGGTGCGGGTGGCAGTCGGACTTGAAAATGTGGATGACCTCATTGCCGATTTCAAACAGGCGCTCAACAAAAAAACCTAGTATTAGCAGGGCGATTTAAGTTGCAGGCAATAATCTGCGCGGATCATTAATGGTTCGCAAAGGCATGATATGAATTTTATTGGCATCAAATTCTAAGAAGACAGCGCTGCCAAGATGAATTCCCAAGCGCTTAATTTCAGCTGATGAGGCCTCCCATACCAGTGATTCTTTGCTGTTGCCAACGCTAAATCGGACCACTGCTATTTGACCAATCGAGCTAAGTGTTTCAACCCGCGCCGGTAAAAAGGTCGGAGCTGCTTGTGCATGAACTATTAATCCATCTTGCGGAATGACCCAGGCTACAGGGCTAGCAGGCGGAATTTTGCCTTTATCAAGCACGTCAAAAAACCAATTATTCGGTGGCCAATCGAGGCGCCCAGCATTGAAGACACCGTTAAACACATTAGGAATACCTACCAATTCAGCGACTCTTGAATTACGTGGCTTTTGAAATAATTCATTCGGAGCAGCGGTTTGCAGGCCAATGCCGTGATCAATCACAGTAATATTCTCTGCCAGTAAATTTGCCTCACGTAAATCGTGTGTCACTAAAACGATTGGAATAGCGAGGTCTTGGCGTAATTCCGCCAAAATTCGGTATAGATTTTGACGGGTTGGATTATCGATCGCCGAAAACGGTTCATCTAACAACAATACCTTGGGGTTTCTCGCTAAGGCGCGAGCGAGCGCAACGCGTTGCTGTTGTCCGCCCGATAGTTGCGCTGGCAAGCGGTCTGCAAATTGACCCAGAGCCATTCGCTCAAGCCACGCTTGCGATTGTGCGATCCGCGTTGACTTCGGGAGACCGCTATTTTCTAAGGCAATTGCCACATTATGTAAGGCCGATAAATGGGGAAAGAGAGCGTATTGTTGAAATAAAAAACCACAAGAACGTTGTGCTGGTGAGAAGTTGATAAGGGGTTGATTTGCGCTTAATCCTTCAAACCATATTTCGCCAGCACATTCAATGAGTCCCAACTCAGGCTGGTGTAAGCCGGCAATGGTTCTTAGTGCAGTTGTTTTGCCGCTACCCGATGGTCCAACTAAAGCATGTAACTCACCAGCTGCGCAACTGAGATTAATTTCTAAAGGAATGCTGGGATGGTGGCGGTTACCGTGCGATTGACTGTGGATGCGTACTTTTAACATTAGCGTATCCGTGGTGCTCGGAGTTGGCTACTAGAGCCAAAAAAACCATAAGAAATAGCAATTGCGCATAAGGAAATGCCTAACAACAACAGCGATAACATGCCTGCACCCTGGGTATCAAAACTTTGCACTTGATCATAAATTGCAATCGAAGCCGTTTTTGTTTTACCTGGGATTGCTCCGCCAATCATGAGAATGACACCGAATTCACCTAATGTATGGGCAAAGGTGAGGACCGCGGCACTCAGCACACCACGCCAGGCTAGCGGGAGATTAATACGGTAAAAAATTTGCCAAGCACTTAAACCGCAGACCTCAGCAGCCTCTTTTAGTGCTGTGGGAATGGCCTCAAACGCCCGTTGAATGGGTTGAATTGCAAAGGGCAGGTTCACTATTAAAGAGGCAATAAGAATGCCGAGAAAGGAAAATACCAAGGGCTCGCCAAATAGCGTTTTACCGCTAAAGCCAACCAATAGGTAATAACCCAAAACCGTGGGAGGGAGCACGAGGGGAAGGGCCAGTAAGCCCTCTAACCAGGGCTTCCATTTACCTGCGCTGACCAAATGATGCGCTAGCCATATGCCAAAAGGCAAAATAATTAGCAACGTGCAAAAAGCCAGTTGGAGCGATAAGAAGATAGCTTGGGTATCAATCATGGTGGTATTACTGCCTATATTAGCTGAAAGCCTTTAAGGCTTTTCTAGATTTAAGCAATTTCCACTAATCGAAGTTTGCTAATACTAGGGTTTCTACCC
>CAIXDG010000003.1 GCA_903918115.1 uncultured beta proteobacterium | reverse complement strand
TCTATATTGGTAACTGGAACTCATCTATTTCCTGGATTTCAGATGCTGCCTCAAAAGGTGGCAACAATAATGTCTCAGCACCAATTGAGATGGATTTTTATGCCGGCTTTAAAAAGGAATTGATTGGTGAAGGCTTTATGTCAGATATTGGTGTACTCCAATACTATTACCCAACCACAAACTATCCATCATCACTAACCAATCCAAACACCACAGAACTTTACGCCGCCCAAAACTATGTGTTTGGACCTGTCAGTGGATTTTTAAAATTTTCTTACGCAGTTACTAACACATTCGGCTTTTCAAATAGCTCGGGTTCCTATTATCCTGACTTAACCGCCAATGTTGATACAGGTGTGTGGGGCTTAGTTGTGAATGCACACGTTGGTTATCAACGTATTGCTGGGCAAACAACATCTGCAACTATCCCAACTTATAGTTACACTGACTGGAAAATTGGTTTAAGCAAAGATTTCGGCGGTGGTCTAGGTATTTCTGCCGCTTATATTGGCACCAATGCGGCTTCGGCTGGCGGAACCTATGCTTACTCTAGCCCTACCGGAAAAAACCTGGGTGGCTCGCAAGGTCTCGTTACTTTAACCAAAGTTTTCTAATTTCCAACAACGGAGAAACGCATGAAACTCATCACAGCAATTATCAAGCCATTTAAGCTTGACGAGGTGCGAGAAGCTCTATCAGAAGTTGGAATTTCTGGTATTACTGTCACCGAAGTAAAAGGTTTTGGACGTCAAAAAGGCCATACCGAGTTATACCGAGGCGCTGAATATGTAGTTGATTTTTTGCCCAAGGTAAAAATAGAGGCTGCGGTAGAAGACGGTATTTTAGAGCGAGCAATCGAAGCAATTGAAAAATCAGCGCGCACCGGAAAAATTGGCGATGGCAAAATTTTTGTCTCTTCAATTGAACACGTTATTCGCATTCGCACCGGTGAAACCGGCGCGGCCGCACTTTAAAGAGAGGTTCAAAATGTTAACTTGGATAAAACGAATTGTCGCTGGCGGCGCGATAGCGACGGCGATTGGCTTTACTGGCATGGTAGGGACATCAGTAGCTAATGCTGCTGAAGAAGCTAAACCTGCCGTTACCGCTCCTGCAGCAGCTGCAACTCCTGCTGCACCCGCTGCGACAGCAGCTCCAGCACCAACCCCTAACAAGGGTGATACCGCTTGGATGATGGTATCCACAGCATTGGTGCTATTGATGACGGTACCAGGCTTGGCGCTATTTTATGGCGGCTTAACGCGCAGTAAGAATGTGTTGTCAATCTTAATGCAGTGTATGGTGATTTTTTCGGTGATTACGGTGTTATGGGCGATTTATGGCTATAGCATTGCTTTCACCGAAGGCGGCGCATTTTTTGGCGGCATGGATCGCTTGTTCTTGGCTGGTATGACACCTGATTCCAATGCGGCAACATTTAGCAAAGGTATTGTGATTCCGGAATATGTCTTCATGGCATTTCAAGCAGTTTTTGCAACAATCACCTGTTGTTTAATTATTGGTTCATTTGCTGAGCGCGCTAAATTTTCGGCGATTCTCCTATTCATGATCCTCTGGTTTACGTTTAGCTATTTACCGATTGCCCACATGGTCTGGTTTTGGCCTGGTCCTGATGAGATTAAAGACGCTGCTTCTCTTGATGCAATTACTGCAAAAGCAGGTTGGCTCTGGCAAAAAGGAATTCTTGATTTCGCTGGTGGAACAGTTGTCCACATCAATGCAGCGATTGCAGGTTTAGTAGGCTCCTATGTGATTGGTAAGCGTCTAGGTTACGGCAAAGAAGCGATGAAGCCACATAACTTAGTGTATGTCATGACAGGCGCATCGCTCTTGTGGTTTGGTTGGTTTGGCTTTAATGCAGGCTCTGCACTAGAAGCAAACGGTAGCGCCGCCTTAGCGTTTGTGAATACCTATCTGGCTACTGCAGCCGCAGTGATTGGCTGGTCATTAGCTGAGTGGATTACCAAGGGTAAGCCATCAATGCTTGGCGCAGCTTCAGGTTGTGTGGCTGGTTTAGTGGCCATTACACCAGCCGCAGGTTTTGTTGGGCCAATGGGCGCGCTGATTATTGGCGCGTTGGCCGGCATTGTTTGCTTATGGGGTGTTTCTGGGCTGAAGAAAATGTTAGGCTCAGATGATAGCTTGGATGTCTTCGGCATTCATGGTGTCGGCGGAATATTAGGCGCCTTACTCACCGGTGTATTTGCAGCCCCCTCATTGGGCGGTACAGGCATCTATGATTACGTCACAAATGCCGTCGCTCCAGAGTACTCGATCATGAGTCAGCTTTGGATTCAAAGTCAGGGCGTTATTACTACCTTGATTTGGTCGGGTATCGTTTCTTTCATTGCCTTCAAGCTCGTTGACATCATTATTGGCTTGCGAGTTACTGAGGAAGAAGAGCGTGAAGGTTTAGACATTAGCTCCCACAGCGAAGAAGCGTACGAAATTTAATTGACTTACCCCTCACTAGGCAGTATTTCTGCCTGGCTTCTAGCGCAGGATCTCACGATCCTGCGTTTTTTTATTGCCAAAATAGCTTAAAAATTGAGCTTACGCATAAAAAACTTACAATGGCAAGATGGTTCCACATCTGATTACCGCTTTAAGCGGCCCCTTACTTGAGCTTGAGTCGAAAGTACTCGAAGCCACCCCGACTATTGAGCGTTGGTTTCGACTCGAATGGCAGGAGCATACCCCGCCTTTTTACTGTTCAGTCGACCTCCGTAATTCAGGCTTTAAATTAGCCCCAGTAGATACGAATTTATTTCCTGGCGGTTTTAATAACCTTTCGCCAGAAATGTTGCCTTTGGCTGTACAAGCAGCCATGGCAGCCATTGAAAAAATATGTCCTGAGGCAAAAAATTTATTACTTATTCCTGAGCGCCATACCCGTAATACGTTTTATTTACAAAATATTGCCCGTTTATCTTCTATCTTGCGGCAAGCGGGTTTGAATGTACGTTTAGGTAGCTTGTCGGACGAGATTAAAAAGCCGACTTGGATTGAATTGCCTGAAGGCAATCGTTTATTGCTAGAGCCTTTATTACGCTTGGGTTTAAAAAAACAGCGGCTGGGCCTAAAGGATTTTGATCCTTGCTCAATTTTATTAAATAATGATTTATCCGCTGGTATTCCACCCATCTTAGAAAAAATTAACGAACAATATCTTTTACCCGGTTTGCATGCGGGATGGCAAGTCCGCCGTAAATCAAAGCATTTTTTGGCCTACGATGAAGTGGCGAAAAGGTTCGCAAAATTAATTAATATTGATCCTTGGATGATTAATCCGTATTTTGATTATTGCTCAGACGTTGATTTTCATGAGCAACAAGGATTAGATCAGTTACAAACAAAAGTGGATGTCATCTTAAAAAAGATTGCTAAAAAATATCGGGAATACGGCATTAAAGATAAACCCTATGTCGTCGTTAAGGCAGATGCGGGTACCTACGGTATGGGTGTCATGGTGGTCCGTAATGCCAGTGAACTAGGCAATTTAAATCGCCGTGAGCGCAATAAAATGAGTATCGTTAAGGATGGCCTTGAGGTACACGATGTATTAATTCAAGAGGGTGTTTATACTTTTGAAAAAGTCAATGAAGCAGTGGCTGAGCCGGTTGTTTATATGATCGATCGTTATGTGATTGGCGGTTTTTATCGCGTCCACACCGATCGTGGTCCCGATGAAAATTTAAACGCCCCAGGCATGCATTTTGTACCTCTGGCATTCGAACAAAATGCGATGCCCGATCGCAATGCTAAGCCTGGGAGCGCTGCCCCTAACCGTTTTTACTTGTATGGTGTTGTAGCGCGCCTAGCTTTATTAGCGGCTTCATTAGAGTTAGAGAGAACAGATCCTAACGCCGAGGCGCAGTAAATAATGGATTTTTTATTCATTGGCGATCCATTAGATTCATTAAAGTTGCAAAAAGATTCTACTGTAGCAATGATGCGTGCTGCGCAAGCTGCCGGTCATCGACTTTGGTATACCGAAAGTCGGCAGTTATTTTGGCAAGCCGGATTTGCATTTGCCGACTGTTGCACAATTTCACTTCAGCCTACTAGTACTTCTTGGTATAAGCTAGGTATTAGCGAGGTGTGTACCTTAGATCGTTTTACTGCGGTACTCATGCGTCAAGATCCGCCATTTAATGTTGAATATTTGAATGCGACCTGGATACTATCAGCAGCAGTGCGTCAAGGTGCGCGGGTATTCAATGAGCCCAGTGCATTACGCAATCAATCCGAAAAACTTTCTATTACCGAGTTTGCTTCTTTCATTCCGCCTACATTAGTTACGCGTGAACTTGCCGCAATTTCTGCATTTCATGTTGAACATCACGATATCGTGCTTAAGCCTTTAGATGGTATGGGCGGTAGAGGCGTTTTTAGGGTTGGTCCAGATGGCTTAAATTTAGCGAGCATTGTTGAAACCTTAGGCGAAAATGGTCAACGTACGCTGATGGCGCAACAGTTTTTACCGCAGATTAGTGCCGGCGATAAACGGGTTTTATTGATCGCGGGTCAGGTGGTGCCATATGCCTTAGCCCGCATTCCGCAGGGTACCGAAATAAGAGGAAACCTCGCCGCTGGTGGCAAAGGTGTAGCGATGCTATTGAGCGATCAAGAGAAAGCGGTGGCTGAGTATTTGGCGCCGATACTATGGGAAAGGGGCCTTTTTTTAGTGGGCCTAGACTTAATTGGAGGATATCTGACTGAAATTAATGTTACTAGCCCTACTTGCTTTGTCGAAATTACGGAACAAACTGGCCTTGACGTTGCTCAGTTTTGGTTACAGGCATTAGAGAAAGAATTAACTTAAGCGAACTTTGGAGTGTTATGCCCGGAATCGTCATTGTTGCCCATACCCCTTTAGCCTCAGCTATGCTGGGATTTGCAGAGCAAACCTTTGGTTCGCTCCCAGAAAAAATTCAGGCCGTTGATATTCCACCATACGAGGATGCCAAAGTCAGCTTCGACAGGGTACTCGCAGCAGCAAAAGCAGTAGATATGGGTAATGGTATTTTGGTATTAACCGATGTTATGGGTGCAACACCCGCGAATGTCGCGTCACGTTTGATAGGTCAAATCCAGTTGGCTGGTAAGCCATTTTCTCCGATCATTGTTTTAACCGGATTAAATTTACCGATGCTCATGCGTGCAGTCTCTTATCGACAAGAAGATTTAGAGGAATTAGCTAAAAAAACCTTACAGGGTGGCCAAAATGGCATTTTACGCATTGGCGTTAATACCAATTTTCTTAACACTGCCTCTGAGGATAGGTAATGCCAAGCGTCGAAATTAAAATTATTAATAAATTAGGATTGCATGCACGCGCTTCGGCTAAGTTATCGCAATTAGCGGGTGAATTTCCTTGCGAAGTTTACTTGGCACGGGATGGTCGACAAGTCAACGCAAAAAGTATTATGGGCGTGATGATGTTAGCTGCTGGAATAGGTAGTACGGTTACTTTGGAAACCGTTGGCGAACAGGCTGACGAAGCACTACTAGCACTTCAAGAGTTAATTAACAATCGGTTTGGGGAGGGCGAATAAGTGACCTTTGCCTTGCATGGTATTCCAGCCTCGAAGGGAATTGCGATTGGGCAAGCAGTACTCATTTCACGCGCCGCCTTAGAGGTAAGCCACCATTTAATTGATTCCGGTAGCGAAGAGGCGGAAGCAAAGAAACTCCTTTTAGCCTTCGATCAAGTTCGCTGTGAGTTGCAGGAATTGCGCGCGGGTCTACCTAAAGATGCGCCGCAAGAAATGGCTGCCTTCATTGATGTCCACGCCATGATCCTGACAGATCCTGCTTTAGTTGAAAAGCCACTGCAACTAATCCGTACCCAAGGATTAAATGCGGCTTGGGCGCTCACGAGTGAATTAAATGATTTGCTCAAACAGTTTTCTGAAATGGAAGATCAATATTTAAAAGAGCGTGCCCATGATATTCGACAGGTAGTAGAACGGGTTTTAAAGGCTTTGAGTGAGCAGCAACAAGAAGTCCAAGATGTTTTAGCGCCAGAAAATGTTTTTAGTGATGCCATTATCGTAGCGCACGATATAGCACCGCACGATATGTTGCGTTTTAAAAATACCCGTTTTCTCGGGTTCGTTACCGATCTGGGTGGCAAGACTTCACATACATCGATTGTGGCGCGCAGTCTTGAAATTCCGGCCGTCTTGGGTGTGCGACACGCGAGTGAAATGATTCGCCATGGAGATTGGCTCATTATTGATGGTGAGCGCGGGCTCGTGGTTGTAGCCCCAGATGAAAGTCTCTTAATTGAGTATCGTGCCCTGCAAGCAAAGGCGATCGAAAATAGCCAAGCATTACAAGCTTTAAAGTTTTCACGCACAGTTACCGAAGATGGCGTCCCAATTAAATTATTTGCCAATACAGAATTACCAGAGGATGCAATTCGTGCCATTGAATTAGGTGCTATCGGTATTGGCTTATTCCGTTCTGAATTTCTATTTATGGATCACAATCAAATCCTACCGGACGAGGAGCATCAGTATCAAGAGTACCGTCGCGTAGTCGATTTAATGCATGGTTTACCGGTCAATATTCGCACTATCGATATTGGGGCAGATAAGCCCCTTGGCGATAGCAATGACTTATTGCAAACGGGGACGTCCCCACTTGGGTTGAGGGCAATTCGCTGGTCATTGGCGGAACCAGAAATTTTTTTAGAGCAATTACGCGCTATTTTGCGCGCCTCGGCGCATGGACAAGTACAAATCATGATCCCGATGTTGGCGCATGCAAAAGAAATTCATGAGACTTTTCGTTTAATAGAAAAGGCTAAACAACAGCTTATCGCGCGTGGCCAAATCTTTGATCTCCAGATCCAAGTGGGCGCCATGATTGAAATTCCTGCGGCGGCCTTAGCTTTGCCATTATTTATTCGCTATTTTGATTTTATTTCCATTGGCACGAACGATTTAATTCAATACACCCTTGCCATTGATCGGGCAGATCATGCGGTTGCCCACCTCTATGATCATTTACATCCAGCGGTGCTGTACTTGTTAACCCACATCATTAAGCAGGCACAATTGGCCAAAATTCCAGTTTCAGTTTGCGGTGAGATGGCGGGTGACCCCGAACTAACCAAGCTTTTACTCGCTATGGGCCTAACCGATTTTTCAATGCATTTTAGTCAACTATTGTTGGTGAAGCGGGAAATTTTGCATGCTAATGTTGGCAAGTTGAAGGCCCATCTAGCGTCGGTTTTAGAAGCTTTAGAGACAGATGAACAAGCACTTGCCATGGCCCAGCTGATGGCAGCATAAAAATGGTTTTGCCTAAATTGAATTAAGTATGACACACTGGGCAAGATGTATTTTTGCTTACTTGTACTTCATCAATGCGGGTATTCAAGGCATTCCACAGCAGTAAGCGGCCAACTAATGGCTGACCAAAGCCGATTAATAGTTGTAGTGCTTGGGCGGCTTGCAGGCTACCAATAATTCCAACCAGTGGGGAAAATACACCCATGCTCGCGCAGTTCGTTTCGCTTGGATTGCTATCGGGGGGAAAAATACAAGCATAGCAAGGCGAGTGCGGATTGTTAAAATCAAAGACGCTAACTTGCGCATCAAAGCCTAAAGCAGAGCCAGAAACTAAGGGCACTTGATGTTCAAAACACGCTTTATTAATTTGTTGGCGCGTACTAAATTGATCAGTGCAATCTAGAACCAGATCAACCTCTGGCAGTATCCGCGCCAACCAAGATGGGGTTGCCTTTTCAGCGTAGGTCTCGATAACCGTGTCGCTGTTCAGACGGGTTAAAAATGCTTTGCCAGAAGCAACCTTCAACTTACCAATTTGATCTTGGGCATGCATTACTTGGCGCTGAAGATTGCTTAGTTCAACGGTATCTGGGTCAACCAAGGAAACACGGCCTATACCAGCAGCGACTAAGTAAGGGGCAGCAGCAGAGCCCAGGCCACCTGCGCCAATCACCAGCACATGAGCTGCTAGCAGCTTTTCTTGACCCTCAATATCAATTTCTTCTAACAGAAGGTGGCGCGAATAACGCAGTAACTGCTCGTCGTTCATGCTAATCGAATGAGGATCTACTCGAGCTTGGAGGAGGAACGAATCACGGCTTTACCGTTAAGAAAAGCGACGGCCTGCTGCAACATAAAATCGTCACTACCACCTAATTCAGTGGGTTTTTTTGCTTTATCTTTATCGCGTTCCGCAGGCGTTTTAGTGGCATTCTTTTCTTCGATGCGCTGCATTTCTTCCAGGCGACGTTTTTCGCGGTCTTTGATTAAAGCATCCTCAGACGATTGTTTGTTACGTAAATGTTTTTCACTATCCACTTCACGGGTAATCAAAACATCATCAGGATCACCATCCTTATTTTGATCAACGGGAATATCAGGCTTAATACCAAAACCCTGAATAGAGCGCCCATTCGGAGTGTAGTAATAGGCGGTAGTTATTTTTAAAGCCGAGTCATTACTGAGGGGGCGGACTGTTTGTACTGATCCTTTACCAAAACTAGTCTTACCAATAATCGTTGCCCGTTTGTAATCTTGCAAAGCGCCCGCTACAATTTCTGAGGCGGATGCTGAATACGCATTAACCAATACCACCATCGGTATTTTTTTAAATATAGCCGGTACCGAAGCAAGTGGGTCAGCGCTTTCGCTGAGCCGATAGGTTTCAGGGGTGGCATTAAAGACTTGTTTTGAATCGGCTGCCTGACCTTTGGTAGAAACTATGACTGCACCCGCTGGCAAAAAAGCTGCCGCAACGCCTACAGCCCCCTGTAATAGGCCGCCGCCGTTATTGCGTAAGTCAAGTACCAAACCTTTTAATTTAGGGTCTTGAATACTAATTTCGGTTAATCGTTTGGCTAAATCGGGAACAGTACGCTCTTGAAAACTAGTGACTCGAACCCAGGCAATATCGTTGTCCAAAATTTTTGCTTTGACCGACTGCACCTTAATTTCTGCGCGGGTAATAGTGACAGGAAAAGTACGGTCTTCACTTTTCCGAAATACCGTTAAGGTAATTTTGGTGCCAGGCTCACCACGCATGGTGCGTACGGCTTTATCTAAGGTCATACCACGCACGGGTTTGTCATCGAGGCGGGTAATGAGATCACCCGCTTGTAGGCCTGCCCGAGCTGCAGGACTGTCTTCAATTGGATTAAGTACTTTAACTAAGCCATCTTCTGAAGTGATTTCAATACCAAGGCCAGCAAACTTGCCAGTAGTTTGCTCTTGCATTTCTGAAAAATCTTTTTTATCTAAATAGGAAGAATGGGGATCAAGACTACTAACCATGCCTTTTACAGCATCAGTTAAGAGCTGTTTATCTTCAATTGGCTCGACATACTCCCGTTTAATTTGGGCAAATACATTAGAGAGGGTGCGTAATTCATCTAGAGGTAAAGCAGTATTTTGTTGGGCTGTTGCTGACAGCTGAATAGTCGCAGCAATACCAGCAATTAACCCAATGAGAATAAGAGCAAGATTTTTAAATAAACGGCGCATAGTTTGAATTAGTAAAGAGGACTAGATAGAGGCATGCAATAGAAATACAGCATCCATTTTGCTCTACTCTATATAAAAATGCTGTAGTGGCTGCAAGTCATCGTCGAGCTCATAAACAATCGGCTTGCCATTGGGGATATTGAGCTGCATGATGTCTTCGGCAGAAATGTTATCAAGGTGCTTCATTAAGGCCCGAATGCTATTTCCATGAGCTACCAGCAAAACCCGCTTTCCCAACTTCAAGGCCGGCGCAATCGATTCATGCCATAAAGGCAAGACCCGCGCTATGGTGTCTTGCAGGCACTCGCCACGGGGAATATCGTTGGGATCGAGCTTTCGATAGCGTACATCTAAGTGCGAGCTACGTTCATCTTCTAAGGCTAATAAAGGCGGTCGAATAGCAAAGGAGCGACGCCAAATATGGACTTGCTCGGCCCCATATTGGGTTGCGGTTTCTGCTTTATTAAGACCAGTAAGCGCCCCATAATGGCGCTCATTGAGCCGCCAGCTATGTACTGTGGGAAGCCACATCAGGTCCATGGCATCTTGTACGTGCCATAAAGTACGAATGGCACGGCGTAAAACTGAGGTATAGGCAATGTCAAACTCATAGCCTGCCTGCTTCAGGGCATCACCAGCAGCCAGTGCTTGGGCGCTGCCATTGGGGGTAAGGTCAACATCCATCCAGCCCGTAAAACGGTTTTCCAGGTTCCAAGCAGATTCACCGTGGCGAATAAGGACAAGTTGTTTCATAGAGCCATTCTATAATCAGAGGATGAACTTTTTAATGCAAACCGACAATTTAGCACTTATCGGCGTGATGGCGGCTGCAGGCTTGGCGTTATTTATGCCCACTCTTTCGACACTAATTAGTGGGGCAGGGCTTTCTGTGGCTGAAGCCACTACTTGGATTAATCGTCGTAAGGCGTCCGTGCTCGATTTAAGGGCAGCAAGTGAGTTTCAGGCAGGGCATCTGCCGAATGCCAAAAACCTCCCCTTTAGCAAATTATCAAGTGATCTCGAACGCTTGAAATTAGATCGTAAATTACCCCTTATTTTGGTTTGTCAAAGCGGTACTGAGTCGCGTAAAGCTGCTCAGCAACTCAGAAAAATGGGCTTTGCTGAAGTTGGTATGCTCGATGGTGGATTAAAGGCCTGGCAAACGGCTAACTTACCTTTAGTAAAGTAAGCATTTAAGGTAAAGCCAATGACACCAGTGATGATGTACAGCACCCAAGTTTGCCCATATTGCGTAATGGCTGAAAAGTTGTTACAAAAAAAAGGGGTGAATCACTTGCAGAAAATTTTAATTGATGTTGACGCCACGCAACGTGATGAAATGATGTCGCGTACGGGTCGCCGTACAGTGCCCCAAATTTTTATTGGCGAGCGTCATGTAGGCGGGTACGATGATTTGGTGGCTCTCGATCGAGCTGGCGAACTCGATGGCTTATTGAAATAACTAAACGAACGGAATACATAATATGAGCGAACAAAATTCGACTGAACCTTCTTTTCAAATTCAGCGCATCTATTTAAAAGACCTTTCGCTTGAGCAGCCAAATACCCCAGCAATTTTGTTGGTACAGGCTGAACCCCAAATGCAGGTCGAGGTTGATATCGGCATCGCACCTTTAAGTGATGAGTTATTTGAGGTGATGTTATCGGGCACGATTACGGCGCGCGTAGAAGGTAAGACACTATTTTTAATTGAAGCAAAACAAGCAGGTATTTTTGAGTTTAAAAATATCCCCCCGGAGCAAGTTGAGCCGATGTTAGCAATTGCTTGCCCGACGATTTTGTATCCCTATTTACGTTCCAATATTGCCGATATCGTAACTCGTGCCGGGTTTCAAGCAATTCATTTGGCAGAAATCAATTTTCATGCCATGTACGAGCAACGTTTAGCCCAAGCAAGCGCAGGGTCTAAAGGCGCCGCTGAGAGTAATGCGGATGCTGAAAAGAGCAAAATTATTCTCCCTAACTAATTCACGTACACGTTAAGCTCATGAAGCTAACTGTCATTGGAGCAGGCGCCTGGGGAACGGCTATCGCGGTGCAAGCAGCACGACACTTGCCGGATCATGCAGTTTGTTTATGGACTAGAAGCACTTCCCAAGCACAGGTACTTCGGCAGCATAAAGAAAACCTTTCGCATCTACCTGGCATTGCGTTGTCCAGCGCAGTTGAAATTAGTGATAATTTTGAACAGGCGATTCGGCGGCTGAATGCAGAGGATTTAGTGGTGATTGCCACGCCCATCAGTGGGCTCGCTGCATCAGTGCGGCGGATAGCAGAAATAGCAACTTGCCCTTTACAGATTGTGTGGTTATGCAAGGGGCTTGAACCTAAAACAACCTTGCTACCCCATCAATTGGTCGCACGAGAATTGCAAGCCCATGGGCGGAATATTCCGCATACTTATGGCTCGTTGACGGGACCCAGCTTTGCAGGTGAAATGGCGCTTGGTCTGCCGTGCGCCCTAACGATTGCCAGCGCTTCAAATAGCTTATGCACTAGTGTGCAGAATGCATTTCATCACGACAACGTGCGAATTTATGCTAGCGAAGATTTAATTGGGGTTGAACTTGGCGGCGCAGTAAAAAATGTCATTGCGATTGCTGCTGGAATTGGCGATGGCCTTGGTTTAGGACTAAATGCGCGTGCGGCCCTCTTAACTCGTGGCTTAGCCGAAATGATGCGTTTAGTAAAGGCAGCAGGAGGTCAGCCCGAAACCTGTATGGGTCTAACTGGCGTGGGCGATTTAATTTTGACTGCAACAGGTGATTTATCCCGTAATCGGCGCGTCGGTTTATTGTTGGCTGAAGGGAAGTCTTTACCCACTATTTTGGCTGAGCTTGGTCACGTGGCTGAAGGGGTTTTATGTGCATCAGCGATTGTGAGCTTGGCTGCACGCTTAAAAGTTGACATGCCCATCACGAATAATGTGAGTGCAGTCTTGCAAGGGGAACAATCGTTGGCAGTTGCGCTACAAGGCTTGATGGGACGTCATGCTAAGCCGGAACATTAAGCTTTAGATATGAAGCTTTAGATGCTGTGCTTAAACTGGTTTTGGCGCCATGCTTCATAAACCACAATGGCTACTGAGTTCGAAAGATTAAGACTGCGACTGTTTGCTTGCATGGGTAAGCGAACTTGATTGTCGAGTGGTACGGTAGCTCTAACATCGGCACTTACCCCTTTGGTTTCAGAGCCAAAAACAAAATAGTCATTTGGTAGAAGTTGCGCCTCATAAAAGTTACGCTGACTTTTCGTAGACAATAAAAAGAGGCGCTGCAGTGGGGAGTTATGCTTGCCTAGGAAGTCAGCCCAGTTGGGATAAACAGCGATGCTTGCGTACTCATGATAATCAAGCCCAGCACGTCTCAACTTGGCATCCTCAAGGGGGAAACCGAGCGGCTCAATGAGATGTAGCTGCGCGCCAGTATTAGCACACAGTCGAATGATGTTGCCCGTATTGGGGGGAATTTCTGGCTCAAAGAGCACTATATTAAACATCAGTCAATTGCCTCGGAGTGCGTAATAAAACCCAGTTGCGAACATGATATACGCCATGATCTTTTAGTACTCTTGCAATTGCATTCAAGGTTGAGCCCGTGGTCATGACATCATCAAACACAATAACCGCTTGCTGCGCCAAAAGCGCTGCATGACGGGGTTCAAAATAAAATAAGCCACTTAAGGCTTGTTGACGTTCTAGCCGGCCAGCAGAGATTTGCTTAACCTTGGAATGGCGTCGCCGTAGGACATTAGGTAATGCTTTGAGGTGTTTTGGTAAGGTTAAATGTTTGACAATTTCCCAGCATTGGTTAAAGCCCCGCTCAGCGAGTTTTTGACGGCTCAGGGGAACGGGTAAAAGATAAGCTGGGGGCAACTGCGCTACATGTTTAGACATCAACCGATTCCAGAGGTGGGCTAAGCCAGTAGCATATGCGAGCCGCCGCTGATATTTCAACTGCTGTACTACAGTTTTCAATTGGCCAGCGTAGGGCGCGAGACAAAAACTCAAGTCAAAAGACGGCGGCGTGTTAATGCACTCAAGACAGCGCTGCTCGGGTGATCCAAGGATTATATTTGGGGTCGCAGGCAGCTCAATGCCACAGCAAGCACAAGCTAATTTGTCGTGCTGCTTCTGGTAGCGCAATAGTTCAAGACAGGGCTCACAGGTCGTGTCTGCCTGAGCGCGATTACATAAAATGCAACGGCTTGGTAATAAAGCGCTAAGCAAGCGATGAAAATTGTTCATGGGGCGCTGAGTATACTCAGCGAATGACCCATGCCTTGAGATGGCTTTATACCGAAATTGCTTTACGCATGTGCCAGAAAATGGCCATCGTGAAGATCCATCCGCGGGCTATTTTGATTGCGCCAGATTATCCTGGTGCACACGCCAATTGGTTGGTGAAACGCTTCCCGGCCGCACAAGTCTTTTTTTACCTGTGCTCGAATTTATCAGTCTTCGAATTCACGCGGTACCGTGTGACGCGTTGGTTTTTATTATGGCGAAGCGGTGGCGGCAAGCAATTAAATCTAAGCGCAGCAGCGACTTTTTCAGTCGCCCCGAATTCATGTGATTTGGTTTGGAGTAATTTATGGCTTCATGAACAAGGCAATCCAAAAATAATCGTTGCTGAATTTTGGCGCCTACTCCGTGAAGGAGGGTTACTGAGTTTTAGTTATTTGGGCCCCGATACCGGCAAGGAATTACACGCGCTTGACGCAGAGATAAGGACAGCGTTGGGCCTTGTGCCTTTGCCTAGCGCTTGGGATATGCATGATTTGGGCGATGCCTTAATTGCCCAACGATTTGCTGAGCCAGTTATGGATATGGAGTATCTCGATTTGCAATACGACTCGGCGCAATTAATGTTGCACGATGCTCATGCTTTAGGCTTGTTGGCAAAACCCATCAGCCTAGAAAACTGGCAGGGGAATCAGTCCCTTTTACCGAAAAAATTGACCTTAGAAATTATTTACGGGCATGCCTGGGTGGTGAATAAGCACCTCTCAAAAACCCAGAATCAAGCGGCATTTATTAGCCCAGATCAAATTCAAACAAAGAGGATTAAGGATTAACTTAAATGTAAGTGCTTACTATCAATATAAGATAGGTCTTCATGTTGGTTAAATAGCGCAACTCAGCTTTCACGCCCCCTTATTTAACCCTATAATCGAAGGTTAGATAGCAAGGTTGAAATACGTTTTTGCATTTTTAAGCGCAATTATTCGTGAAAATTGTGCAGCACAACAAATAGAGAATGAGATGAATTTATTAGCAAAAGCCTTAAAGGCTTGGTTTTACTTGGGAGCGCTGCTAGCCGTTGCGATAACGCCAGCAGTGCATGCTAATGGGGACATGCCCGGTGGTCCGAAAGTCAATCAGCTGGACTTCCCTGCACCAGCAACCAAAATCATGGCAGAAATTCATTGGCTCAATTGGTTCATGATCGTGATTTGCGCAGTAATTTTTGTTGGTGTATTTGGGGTGATGTTTTATTCCATTTTGAAACACCGTAAATCAAAGGGTGCTAAAGCTGCATCGTTTCATGAAAGCACCACAGTTGAAATTATTTGGACAGTAATCCCATTAATTATCGTCATTGCAATGGCTCTGCCAGCGACTAAAACAGTAGTCGCCATGAAAGACACGACCAATTCTGATATCACGATTAAAACTACAGGCTATCAATGGAAGTGGGGCTACGATTACATCAAGGGCGAAGGTGAGGGCATTAGCTTTGTATCAACCCTCTCGACTCCGCGTGCTCAAGTAAATAACCTCGAACCAAAGTCGCTGACCTATTTGATGGAAGTCGACAATGAGATGGTGGTGCCGGTCAATAAAAAAATTCGTATTATCACCACTGCAAATGATGTGATTCATGCGTGGGCCGTTCCCGCATTTGGTGTTAAACAAGATGCTATTCCAGGCTTTGTGCGGGACACCTGGTTTAAGGCAGAAAAAATCGGTACATTTCGGGGACAGTGCTCCGAGTTATGCGGTGCCCAACATGCCTTTATGCCGATTGTCGTTAAAGTAGTTTCAGCAGAGGACTACAGTAAGTGGGTCGACGCCAAGAAAAAAGAAATGGCCGGCAATGCTGACGATCCAACTAAAACGTACACGCTTGACGAGCAAAAAGAACGTGGCGCGAAAGTGTATGCAGCTAACTGCGCCGCCTGTCACCAGGCTAATGGCGCAGGCGCAGGCGCATTCCCTACCTTAGTGGGTAGCAAGGTAGTACTAGGACCTAAAGAGGGCCAGTATCAAATTTTGCTGTACGGAAAAAATGCCATGCCCAAATGGAGTGGGGTGCTATCCGATGGCGAGTTAGCCGCAGTAATGACCTATACGCGTAACACCTGGGGCAATAAAACGGGTGACGTAATTCAAACCCAAGACTTTATTACGGCACGTACTGCAAGCAAATAAATATATTTACCTTATTCAATCATCATTTAATCGACCTGAAGAGAGTCATCTATGAGCACCATATCCACTACCCACGATAGCGTTCATGATCATGCCCATGATCAGCCTCATGGCTGGCGTCGTTGGCTATTCGCTACCAACCACAAAGATATTGGGACGATGTATTTAATCTTTTCATTTGTGAGTTTATTGGCCGGTGGCGTAATGGCCTTAGGTATTCGCTTAGAACTATTTCAGCCCGGCTTGCAATATTTTCGCCCTGAATTTTTTAATCAATTAACCACCATGCATGGTTTGGTGATGGTATTCGGCGCGATCATGCCAGCATTTGTGGGTTTCGCTAACTGGATGATCCCTTTACAAATTGGTGCTGCCGATATGGCATTTGCACGGATGAATAATTTAAGTTTTTGGATTTTGCCTGTTGCAGCAATGTTGCTCTTTGGTTCTTTTTTAGTACCAGGCGGCGCCCCTGCCGGTGGCTGGACTCTCTATGCACCCTTAAGTTTGCAAATGGGTCCGGGTATGGACCTGGCGATTTTTGCCATTCATTTATTGGGCGCATCTTCCATCATGGGCTCAATTAACATTATCGTGACGGTATTAAATATGCGTGCGCCAGGCATGACGATGATGAAGATGCCAATGTTTTGCTGGACTTGGCTCATTACTGCCTATTTATTAATTGCTGTCATGCCAGTATTGGCTGGGGTGATTACGATGGTCTTGACCGACCGGCATTTTGGTACCACTTTTTTCTCAGCAGTAGGTGGTGGTGATCCTGTGATGTTCCAACATATTTTTTGGTTCTTTGGACACCCTGAGGTATACATCATGATTTTGCCTGCCTTTGGCATCATCTCGGAAATCGTGCCTGCTTTTTCGCGCAAAACATTATTTGGTTATAGCTCGATGGTGTATGCCACCTCATCGATTGCGATATTGTCTTTTATTGTCTGGGCGCACCATATGTTTACGACTGGCATGCCAGTCACTGGTCAGCTCTTTTTTATGTATGCCACGATGTTAATTGCAGTACCTACGGGCGTGAAAATTTTTAATTGGGTCGCCACGATGTGGCGCGGTTCAATGACATTTGAAACTCCTATGCTCTGGGCAATTGGCTTTATTTTCGTCTTTACGATGGGCGGTTTCACTGGGCTGATTTTGGCCATGGCACCAATCGATATTGGTTTGCAAGACACCTACTATGTAGTGGCTCATTTCCATTACGTCTTAGTGGCAGGATCTTTATTTGCCATGTTTGCCGGTTTTTACTTCTGGTGTCCTAAGTGGACAGGCCGCATGGCTAATGAATTCCGCGGCAAAATTCACTTCTGGGGCTCCTTAATTTTTTTCAACCTCACTTTTTTCCCCATGCATTTTTTAGGTTTAGCAGGTATGCCACGACGCTATGCCGATTACCCCACCCAATTTGCTGATTTCAATATGATTGCTTCAATCAGTGCATTAGGCTTTGGGGTGATGCAAGTTTATTTCTTGCTTTTTGTCGTTTTACCTGCGTATCGGGGTCATGGCGTAAAAGCATCTGATTGCCCTTGGGATGGCGCTAAAGGTTTGGAGTGGACGATTCCATCGCCTGCCCCATTCCATACTTTTGAAACACCACCACAGGTTGATTTTGATGCACCGATGCATCCGAGTAATTCGCCTGCCCATGCCCATTAATGCCTAGCCAGGTTAAAGCGAACCGCGTGAATAAGCCCAATCAAGCTAATCATAACAAGCGCTTAGCCTATATTCTGTTCAGCATTGCCCTGGTCTTTTTCTTGGGTATTGTGTTGAAAAGAGTGGTCTTAGCTTAATTGCAGACGCCCAAATGCCAACTAATCTTCTTGCCCTTAATCGCCAAATATTAGTCAAGCTAATGGTAGTCGTAGTGTTGATGTTTGGTTTTGGCTATGCTTTGGTGCCAATGTATCAGGCCCTCTGCGAAGTTACTGGCATTAATGTACTAACCAATAAAAATGATTATGGAACGCGCGCTTTTCGCCCCAATAAATCAACCAATACGCAAGTCGACTACACGCGCACAGTAACAGTAGAGTTTGACTCCAATAGTCGCGGCCCCTTTACTTTTAAGCCGCTCAAAAATTATCTTGAAGTTCACCCCGGTGAAATGGTGCAAATTATGTATGAGGTGGTTAATAATTTTGATCGTCCCATCATGGCCCAAGCGATTCCAAGCTATACCCCCAAAATTGCCACGGAGTACTTTACCAAATTGGAATGTTTTTGTTTTCAACAGCAAACGCTGGGCCCACTTCAGGCTAAAGAATTGCCGGTCGTATTTGTCGTAGATCGGAGCTTACCAAAAGACGTTAAAACGATCACCTTGTCTTATACTTTTTTTGAAATTAATGCGGGCCAAAAGGCGGTAACTCCTCCGGCAGCTAAGGCGCTTATTTAAGATGAAAAAAAATAGTAGCTTCTGGCAGTCGATGCGCGCCGTTTTTTGGGCCTTTTTGGGGATCCGTAAAAAATCGGGTTTACAGGAGGATGTCGCGTCTTTAAGCTTTGTTCATATTGTGATTGCAGGGGTTTTGGGGGCTATGATTTTTATGGGTACCCTCCTCTTGATTGTGAGAGCCGTTGTTAGCCATTCTTAATTGTTTATGATTATTCAGAGAGCAGACCATGTCGTCTAATTCAGTCCCCTATTATTTCGTTCCAAATCCGTCACGTTACCCCGTTCTTCTGAGCATAGGCTTGCTTGGTTTTGGTGGTGGTATGGCGGCTTGGGTTAATCAGTCTGCTTGGGCTAGCATGCTTGTCTTAGGCAGCGTTTTATGGGTTTTATTTGTCTTGTACAACTGGTTTGGTGACACCATTGCCGAGTCGAATGCCGGGAAAAATGGCATCAATGTTGATATCTCTTATCGCTGGTCAATGGCCTGGTTTATTTTTTCGGAAATCATGTTTTTCGCGGCCTTCTTTTCGGCCTTATTTTATGCCCGCAATATTAGTCTGCCATGGTTGGGAGATGTTGAAAGTAAATTACTTTGGCCTGATTTTTCTGCTGTGTGGCCCAATGATGGCCCGGCGGGTTTAATTCCCCAATTTCAAACGATGGGTCCATGGCCAATTCCGACCATTAATACAGCCTTATTACTGAGCTCTGGCGTCACAGTGACTTGGGCTCACCATGCGATGCAAGAAGGCAATCGGAAGCAAGCTATTTACTCGCTTTTTGCGACAGTATTACTAGGATTTATTTTTATTGGTTTTCAGGCTTATGAATATATTCATGCTTACCATGAGCTCGGACTTAAATTAACTTCTGGTATTTATGGCTCAACGTTTTATATGCTCACCGGATTTCATGGCTTTCATGTGATGTTAGGTGCGTTGATGTTAGCGGTTGTGCTGCGCCGTACTATACGTGGGGATTTCACTCCCGAGAATCATTTTGCTTTTGAAGGCGCATCCTGGTACTGGCACTTTGTTGATGTGGTGTGGCTTGGGCTTTATATCGTAGTGTATTGGATGTAAGTGGATTTCATTACTGCCCAATTTTAATTCCAGTGGCTTGGATGTAGCCAAGGGAGTGAGCGACCCAAATGCCTGCAAAAAGGGCAATTGATAAGCCAATGCGAAGCGCTAGTGAGCGAACCATGCGTGCACTACCCCCTCTATCTTTCATCATGAAATATAAAGCCGAGCCGAGGCTCGAGATGATCAGAATGAGAGCAATTAAGATAATCCATTTCATAACAGAATCCTACCATTGAAAATATTTATACGTTTAGTAAAGCGGCGTATGGTTGCCACTGCGGCAATGCTTTTTGTGGTCACCTTGGCATGTGCTTTAGGGGTGTGGCAAATGCAACGCGCAGCCCAAAAAAATCAATTAGCGAGTGATTTGCAATTACAAGAACAATTACCCGTTTTGGATGCCGGTACGAAGAACTGGACTCTTGCTGAAGCAAACCATCGACGGATGCGCGCCTTAGGACGTTATCTCCCGGACCAGGCAATTTGGCTGGATAATCGACCACGACCTAATGGCACTCAATCTGCAAATGGGCAGTCAGGCTTTTATTTAATGATGCCAATGCGCTTAGAAAGTGGACAACACAATATTATTTGGATTAACCGGGGCTGGGTGCCACGTAACGCTGCAGAACGCACCCAATTACCGCAAGTGCTAACTACCCCTGAACCCATTGAGATCGAGGGAACAGTATTCCCTTATGCAGATCGGGTGCTCGATTTGGCTACTCAACCTGAAGCGGCCCCAGCCAAAGCTCAAGCGCGAATTCAGCAAAACCTTGATCTTGCCGCTTTACAGGTGGAGCACCAATGGAATCAGCTACCTTTTATTTTGCGTCAAGCAGACCAAGCCCAAAATGATGGTTTAGTCCGCACATGGGCGCCCCAAGCAGTTGGAGTTGAACGCCATTACGCTTATGCTTTTCAGTGGTTTGCCTTGGCCTTGTGCGCCTTTCTATTTTGGTTGATACATGGCTTAATACAACAGCGGCAATTGAGCAAAATACATAAAGGTCATAGTGAAAGATAAGGAATTATTGATACCGGCAACTCAACATGAGTTACCCAGACCTAATCCGCAGACACGTCGTGGGCGGATTCAAATGATTTTGCTTTTATTATTTTGCGCAGCGCCCGTCATTGCATCCTATTTGGCTTACTATGTTTTTAAACTAGAGGGCGGCAAAACCAATTTTGGTACTTTTGTTATCCCTCCGCAAGCCGTAAGTCCAGAATGGCTGGGAACTCCATTAACAGGTAAGTGGACTTTATTGGTAGCGCGGCCAGCGGCAGCGTGTCGAGTCGGTAATGATGCTTGCGTTAAAACTTTATATCTGATGCGCCAAGTTCGTATAGCACTGAGCAAAGAAAGCGCTCGTTTACGTTTGATATGGGTAGTCAGTGATGGACAAGCAGTTGATCCAGAAATTCGCCGCGCCTATGATCAAGCTACGGCAGGTTTTGAGATGATCAATGCGCCCACTTCGCCGGCCGTAAAAGCACAGTGGGAGCAATGGCTCAATCGTGAAAATGCTGGCCAGCAAATTCAATTAATTGACCCCCGTGGCGATAAGATGATGTGGTTTCCTGCGGAAGCTTCGCCAAGCGATTTTGCCGCGATTCGAAAAGATTTGGATAAATTATTGCGACTTAACCATACGGGCGAAAATTTACGATGAGTGACTTCATCCTTTTTTTAGAGCTTGGATTAATCGCCTTATTTGTTGCTGGTATTCCAGTGGCAATTTTGTTGTACCAGCGTCAATGGGGACATTTTCAACGCTTAAATTGGGCCTTAGTTTTTTTAACTTTTGATTTAATTGTTTTTGGTGCTTTTACGCGTTTAAGTGATTCTGGTTTAGGTTGTCCTGATTGGCCAGGTTGTTACGGCACCTCAAACCCTTTGACAGCCCTTACGCAAATTCGTCTAGCAGAGGCTACCAATCCTGATGGTCCGGTAACAGTAATAAAAGCCTGGATCGAAATGATTCATCGCTATCTTGCTATGAGCCTAGGCGCACTTATTTTGGTGCAATTGTTTATGGCTTTTCGGCAGCGTCATAAATTAAGTCTCCATGCTGTATACGCTAGCCTTGGCTTGTTATTTTTAGTCTGCCTGCAAGGCGCGTTTGGCGCGTGGACCGTAACTTTCAAATTGCAGCCGATTATCGTCACTGGCCATTTAATTTTGGCATTACTTTTCTTTGGATCTTTGGTCTGGTATGCACAACAACCTTGGCCTCAATGGCAGTGGCAGCAGCCACGGCAGCAAACCATGATGCCCATGCATTTGATCGTGTTTGGTTTGGCGATGCTTTTAATCCAAATTACATTAGGGGCCTGGGTTAGCACTAATTATGCTGTTCTAGCTTGCCCAGATTTTCCGCTCTGTAAAGGTGAGTGGCTGCCGCCTATGGACTTGCAGGGCGGCTTTACTTTATGGCGCGAAGCAGGTCAGGATCGTAGTGGCGCTTATATTACTGCTGAAACTTTAGTGGCTATCCATTGGGCGCATCGTTGCTTTGCAGTTTTTGTATTTATAACTTTAAGTTGGGTAACATGGCGGGGTTGGTATTTAGGCCGCTTACACCAATCTCCCCTAGCCAAGTGGGCGAGTGCTTTATTTTTTATTTTATTAACTCAAATAGGCACTGGAATCTCTAATGTCATCTTTCAATGGCCGTTAATAGCTGCACTCTTACACACTGCAGGCGCTGCTGGCTTGGTATGTTGTTTGGTCAGAATGAGCTATTGGGCCAGTTGGTCGCCAAGCCGCTTATCTGTAGTTGCAACCGCGTGAATTTAAATTGAAGCCGCTTTATAAAATGCCTAAGTGGCGCCAATATTGGGTGTTAACCAAACCCAGGGTAACGCAATTAGCCGTGTTTTGTGCCGTGATTGGCATGTTTTTAGCGACTCCAGGTATGGTGCCATACCGCATACTAATTGGCGGTGTTGTAGGCATTTGGCTATTGGCAGGCGCCGCTTTTGCAGTAAATTGTTTAATAGAGCAAGTCATTGATGCCAAAATGCGGCGCACCTCATGGCGTCCTTCGGCCACAGGAGAATTATCCCCTTATCAAATCATTGTCTTTTCAATTGTGCTTGGTTCAATAGGCATGGTTGTGCTGTGGAACTTCACCAATCCTTTAACCATGTGGCTTACCGTTGCCACCTTTGTGGGGTATGCAGTTATTTACACTTGGCTCTTAAAGCCTGCCACACCACAAAATATTGTCATTGGCGGTTTATCTGGCGCGATGCCCCCAGCGCTTGGTTGGGCGGCAGTGACGAATACTGTTTCAGCTGAAGCCTGGTTACTCGTGTTAATTATTTTTGTTTGGACTCCCCCGCATTTTTGGGCCCTTGCTCTATATCGTCGCGATGATTATGTGCAGTCTGGATTGCCAATGTTGCCAGTTACCCACGGCGAACGTTTCACCCTCCTGAATATATTGTTGTACACCCTCATTCTCTTAGCGGCCACGGTATTACCTTATTTATATGGCATGAGTGGCTGGATTTATTTACTTTTTGCACTCATATTAGGCGGCATATTTATGGCCTATGTCATTGCCCTGTTTATATCTTATAGTGATGCATTAGCGAAAAAAACCTTTCGTTATTCAATTACCTATTTATCTTTACTATTTGCAGCGTTCCTCGTCGATCATTACATCAATTAAAATTTGTCATGATTACTTTCTTACGCGCAATAACTCGAATTATTTTATTTTTCTCCTTGGCTTGGGTATTAGTAGCATGCGATTCAAAGCCCGCCTTTAAAAATGTCGATATCACCGGTAGTAAGGCATTCGGCACCAATTTCGGCTTAATCGATGTTGACGGTAAACTCCGCACACTTGCCGACTATCAGGGTAAAGCGGTGGTGATGTTTTTTGGTTACACCCATTGCCCTGATGTATGTCCAACGACCTTAATTGAAATGCAAGAAGTGATGAGATTATTAGGTCCGCAAGCGGCTAAAGTGCAAGTAATTTTCGTTACACTTGACCCAGAGCGTGATACGTCTGAGGTATTGAAGCAGTATGTACCTGCATTTAATCCAAGCTTTATCGGTTTACGACCTGCCAATGAAGAGGCCTTAAATCGGCTCACCAAAGAATTTAAAATTTACTATAAACGCGTTCCGGGTTTATCCCCAAATACTTACACCATCGATCACACTGCGGGCAGTTATGTCTTTGATCCAAAGGGACAGCTACGGCTTTATATTAAACATGGTCAAGGGCCTGAAGTATTGGCCCAAGATTTAAAGACGATCTTGCAATAGCGTGCGCATTTTTTTTAATGCTGCACCTTCAATTTGACGCACCCGTTCGGCAGAGATGCCATATTCATTTGCCAGCTCATGAAGCGTTTTTGCGCCATTGCCCTCGGCATTAACAGCCAACCAACGCGCTTGCACAATATCCCGACTTCGTTCATCAAGGCCCTGTAAGGCCTTTTCTAATTTCGGTCCTTGCATGGCATGGGTCTCAGCTTGAGCCATTACCGCAGTGGGTTCTTGACGTTCGTCACTAAGCCATTGAATCGGTGCATAAGCTTCATCATCTTGATCATCGCCCTCGAGTGCGACGTCGCCACCAGCTAAGCGCATTTCCATTTCTCTAACATCAGCGCCCCGCACGTCAAGCGACTTTGCTAAAGCCTCAATTTCGCTTGGTGATAAAGCATTAAGGGTGGGTTTGTTACTACGTAAATTAAAAAATAATTTACGCTGCGCTTTAGTTGTGGCCAGCTTTACCAAGCGCCAATTTTTTAAAATATATTCGTGGATCTCAGCTTTGATCCAGTAAATGGCATACGATACGAGCCGTGCGCCTTGATTTGGATCGTAGCGCTTAACCGCTTTCATCAGTCCAACATTACCTTCTTGGATCAAATCGGCATGCGGAATTCCATAGCCCAAATATTGGCGGGCTACTGAAACCACTAAACGTAAGTGAGATAACACTAAGCCACGAGCAGCATCAACATTTTCGGTCTGACGGTAGTCTTGGGATAAATGTAATTCTTCAGCAGCGCTTAACATCGGCAAGCGATTAACGTAGCTAATATAGGCATCTAAAGTACCAACCCCAAGGGTAGGTAGGGTAGAAAAAGCAGCAAAGTTTGAGCCAGCTCGAGTCACGGGCTGCATCGCTTCACTTATCGGTGTGGTGCGTTTTTTGTAGTTCATCGTTGCTTGGGTATGAGCTTTAATAATACCTCATTTTAGCACTCTTAGCAAGCGAGTGCCAGGACAAAATTATGAGCATAAGTAATTGATTTAATTGAATAATTCTTCTGCATAGGTATCTGCATTAAAGGCAATTAAATCGGCCAAACCCTCGCCTTTGCCAAGGGCTAAGAGATGGGGCTTTTCGGGGCCTTGGAGTAATTGGGCTAATGCACAAATAACCCCGCCTTTGGCTGTGCCATCGAGCTTAGTAATAATTAAATCACTTAATCCCAATGCAGCATGAAAGGCCTTTACTTGGCTAAGCCCATTTTGCCCCGTATTGCCATCCAAAATTAACAGGGTATGGTGCGGTGCCCCAGGTAAGATTTTGCCAATTACCCGTTTAATTTTTTGCAGCTCTGCCATTAAGTGGTCTTGGGTTGAAAGTCGCCCAGCCGTATCAATCATCAGTATGTCTGATTTACGGGAAATTGCTGCCTGAATTGCATCATGAGCAACTGCTGCGGCATCAGCGCCATCTTGGGTAATAACCTCAACCTGATTACGCAAACCCCATTCCTGTAATTGCTGCCGTGCGGCGGCCCGGAATGTATCGCCCGCTGCCAATAGAATAGATTTACCTTGGCTTTGAAAGTGATGACATAGTTTGCCAATGGTGGTGGTTTTACCAGCACCATTTACGCCAACAATTAACCAGACTTCAGGGCGAGCAAGCGGCACTGCGTTGAGAAGGGGATTCGAGCTTGGCTCGAGAGGCTTCAGTAGCTCAGCCACTAACTGAATTAAAAGCGCCTGCAGATCAGTCGCCGAAGCTGTTTTTTGTAATTTAGCTGCCCGCCGTAAGGCGATGATAAGGGCTTCAGTAGTAGGTAAGCCAACATCACTTTGCAGTAAGGCTTCTTCCAGGGCCATAAACCAAGCTTCATCAGCTTGATTGGATTTAAATAATGCGCCGAGGGTTTTACGTAAACCAAACATAATCGATACAATCTAAAAGATACATCTTATCAATTTAATCTCTCGGATCATGAATTAATCGATGCGCTACTCAGCATTAAAAACTTATCTAGCCCTTATTTTATTCCTGTTTTTTCATTATTCAGCGGCTGAAGTAACGTCCCCTCAAGTAGAGACTCAGGAATTTACCCTTAGTAACGGCTTGCGGTTGATTGTGCGAGAAGACCATCGGGCGCCTACCGTCGCTCATATGGTGTGGTATCGCGCAGGCTCAATGGATGAAGTCAATGGCAAAACCGGCGTTGCGCATGTGCTTGAACACATGATGTTTAAGGGAACGGATAAGGTAAAGACAGGGGAATTTTCCCGTTTAGTCGCGGCTGTGGGGGGGCGTGAAAACGCTTTTACTTCGCTTGATTACACGGCCTATTTTCAACAAGTTGAAAAATCGAAATTAGCTACGGTCATGCAACTAGAGGCTGACCGCATGAGCAATCTCAATTTTGATGATGCCGAATTTAAAAAAGAAATTCAGGTCATTATGGAAGAAAGGCGCTTACGTACTGAAGATAATCCCAATGCCATTATGAATGAGACTCTGATGGCCACCGCCTTTATGAGTTCCCCTTATCGTCACCCTGTCATCGGCTGGATGAATGATTTAGAAAACATGCAGGCAGTAGATGCGCGCAATTGGTATGCCAATTGGTATGCCCCCAATAATGCCATCGTCGTTATTAGCGGTGATGTCGACCCAGCTAAAGTCTATGTTTTAGCGGAACAATATTACGGCCAACTGCAGTCAAAAATTTTACCTGTGCGCAAGCCCCAAATAGAGCCGGCACAAATTGGCATTAAAAATGTTCTCGTTCAGGCGCCAGCAGATACCCCACAAATTACGATGGCGTGGAAAGTGCCCCATTTAGATCCAAGTAGGCCTGACCAAGTAGAGCCATTCGCCATAGAGGTTTTGGGCGGGGTTTTAGATGGCTATGACAATGCCCGCTTAACTCGTGCCTTAGTAAAACAACAGCGTTTAGCAGATGGGGTTGATGCTGCTTACGACTTAATTTCACGCGGACCACAACTATTTCAAATTAGTGCCACTGTCGCAAAAGGAAAAACAGTTGCCCAGGTGCAAGTCGGTATTCGTCAGGTGCTACAGGAGTTAATCACCCAAGGTGTCACCGAAGCTGAGTTAAAGCGGATTAAAGTCCGCATCTTAGCGAATCAAATATATAAACGGGACTCCATTTTTGGGCAAGCAATGGAAATTGGCAGCGCTGAAATTGCTGGATTTTCATGGCGAGATTTAGACTCCTTGTTAGCACGTATTCAGGCTGTTACTCCTGCGCAAGTTCAGGCGGTTGCTAAACGCTACCTCGTCGATGAAGGTTTAACTATAGCTGTGTTAGATCCCCAGCAACGAAAGGCAAAGAGCCAATGAAGTTGATACTGAAGATGCTGGCGCTTAGCATAGCGAGTGCCATTATTGTGATGTCTTCTGCATGGGCAACTCCACCAATTGAAACGCTTAACTTAGCTAACAATGCGCGCGCTTACTTAATTCAAACCAAAGGCTTACCAATTATCGATATTGAAGTTACTATTGATGCGGGTGAGCAATATGATCCCCCCAATAAAAAAGGCTTAGCTGCTCTTACGGCTAGCTTATTAAGTCTTGGTACGCAGAGCGGCAAGAGCGCGTTAAGTGAGGCGGCGATTGCAGATGAAATTGCCGATTTGGGGGCCAGTTTATCGGTAGCAGCAGGGGGAGAGAGGGCATCACTGCGCATCCGTAGTCTCAGTCGTGCCGATCTGCGTCAACGGGTGGTTGAATTAGGCGCAACCATTTTGGCGCATCCGAGTTTTGAACCCAAAATTGTTGCTCGCGAAAAGCAACGCTTAGTTGCTGCATTGCTAGAGGCAGAAACGAAGCCTGAGTTTATTTTAGAGCGGCGTTTTAAAAAAGTAGTCTATCGCGACTATCCGCTCGGTTCTTTTGCTACACCGCAGTCTATTGAGCAAATTCAAGTTAGTGATCTTAAACAATTTCATCAATTGTTTTATCGGCGTGATCGGATGACTGTTAATTTGGTTGGTGATCTTAGCCCGCTTGAGGCGACTCAAATTGCCCAGGCACTGATCTTGCAGTTGTCACCAACCGGCCCAACTATCCCAGCCCTGCCACTACTGACTGAATCGCCCATCGAGCCAGCCACGGCAAGAGAAACCCAAATTGCCTTCGATGCACAACAAACGCATATTGCTATGGGTATGACCGCTGTGCCCCGCAATGATCCCGATTATTTCCCCTTGCTCGCTGGGAACTATGTTTTAGGTGGTGGTGGTTTTGTGTCTCGCCTAATGAATGAGGTCCGAGAAAAACGAGGCTTAGCTTATAGCGTGTCAAGTTACTTTATTCCTGGCAAGAGCAATGGCATTTTCCAAGCTGGTTTACAAACGCGTAATGATCAGGCTGCGCTAGCTTTGGAAGTAATGCGCGAGACGATTGCCCGTTTTATTAGTGAGGGCCCAAGCTCAGCCGATCTAGTAGCAGCTAAAGCAAATTTAAGTAATGGCTTTCCCTTGCGCATTGATAGTAATCGTAAGTTGCTCGACAATCTATCTTCAATCACGTGGAATAATTTACCCCTGGATACCTTAGAAACTTGGACGAAACAGTTGGAATTGGTAACTGTTGAACAAGTACGCCAAGCCTTTCAGAAACATTTGGCGATGAATCGAATGCAAACAGTCGTAGTTGGGGCTAGCATCACACCCAAAAAATAAGTGCTAGTGATTCAAAAAAGCCATGAGCTTCACTAAATCATCCCGACCTTTACCGCAGCAAATTAGAATTATTGGTGGAGTTTGGCGTAGTCGCCAAATTAAAGTAATTAGTCAGCCTGGCTTACGGCCCAGTACTGATCGCTTACGCGAAACATTATTTAATTGGTTGGGTCAAGATTTAAGCGGCTTGCGTTGCCTCGATGTATTTGCGGGCTCGGGCGCTTTAGGTTTTGAGGCGGCGTCGCGCAATGCTGCCCTAGTAGAATTAATTGAAAAAAACAAAAACACTTTTTTGAATTTAACGCTTAATCATCAAAATCTACATAGTTACCCAGCGGCTGGACAAATTACCTTACTGCAGGCCGATGGCTTACGATTTTTAAAAGCGCAAGCCGCAGGATCGTGGGATTTAATTTTTCTTGATCCACCCTTTCAAGAGCCCCAATTGCTTGTAGATGCCGCTAAAGAGGCTGGCCGAGCTTGCACATCAAGTCCCCAGAGCGCAATATACATTGAGTGTCCTCTAAGCACAGATAAAGCGAATCTGATTTCGGCCCTGCAGAATTGGACTTGTGTCAAAGAGTTGGCCATCGGGCAGACCTTAGCATTGCTGTTTCGGGCCACTTCAGGCTAAACTGCGGTCTACTCATAGAGAGTGAAGCAATAATAAAAGAGGGGGAATTATGGCAGTAGCTGTTTACCCAGGCACCTTTGATCCTTTCACCCGAGGGCATGAAGATTTAGTCCGTCGCGCCTCGAGTATTTTTGGCGAAGTTATTGTTGGGGTTGCTGATAGTCGCAGCAAGAAGCCTTTCTTTAATCTTGAAGAGCGTATTGCTATTGCCAAAGAGGTTTTAAACCACTACAGCAACGTAAAAATAGTTGGTTTTACAGGCCTGTTAAAAGATTTTGCCCGTGAGCATCAGGCACGGGTCATCGTCCGCGGTTTGCGCGCCGTATCCGATTTTGAATATGAGTTTCAAATGGCTGGTATGAATCGCTATTTATTACCCGACGTCGAAACCTTATTTTTAACTCCTTCCGATCAATATCAATTTATTTCGGGAACCTTTGTGCGTGAAATTGCATTAATGGGTGGGGATGTGAGTAAGTTTGTATTTCCTTCGGTAGAAAAATGGTTAGCTAAAAAAATAGCTGAACACAAACCATAAAATAAGACTGTCTAATGGCGTTAATGATTACCGATGATTGCATTAACTGCGATGTTTGCGAGCCAGAATGCCCAAATGATGCCATTTTTATGGGCCTAGAGATCTACGAAATCAATCCGGCAAAGTGTACCGAGTGCGTCGGTCATTTTGACACCCCTCAATGTCGGCAAGTCTGTCCGGTGGATTGCATTCCGCTCAATCCCGCTTTTGTCGAGACCTCAGCAGAACTTTTATTGAAGTATCAGCAATTAAGCGGTGCCGTTGCTGTACTTACTGAGACTAATGCAGAAAAGGTAAAGCCTTAGCAGTTTGTATGCAATGTTTGTGTGGCATTTTGCATATCTCCAGCGAGTATTAATGGAATTACACCTAAGGCCTTATCAAGTGCAGATTCAAGCAATACCTGCTCTTCTTTGCGGGGTTTTTTTAAAACATAATCAACTACTTCGATAGGTTTGCGCTCGCTGGCAAGATCGCGTGGATGGCCAATGCCAATGCGTAAACGCCAAAATTCGGCACTACCTAGATGGGCCTGAATATCTTTAAGCCCATTGTGACCTCCCGTGCCCCCACCAAATTTCAGACGCGCCACTCCTGGCTTGAGATCGAGCTCATCATGGACGACTAAAATAGAATCGGCCGTTATTTTGTGAAAACGACAGCATGCGCCAACCGATTGACCACTTAAATTCATAAAAGTATTGGGTTCAAGCAGATAGCGCTCAAGACCCTGTAATTTGGCCTTAGCAACATATCCTAGAAAACGTTTTTCGTACTCTAGGGAAATTTTCAATTGGGCTGCTAAGGATTCGACAAACCAAAAGCCAGCATTATGTCGATCTTTTTCATGCTCCTCGCCCGGGTTGCCCAAACCTACAATTAACTGAATCATGATGCTAATGTAGCTGAAGGTAGAAAAAATGTCATCGACTGACTTACAAAAAAGAAAACCCGCTGATTGCGGGCTTTCTTGAGTGTCGATCTAATTTAAGCCTTAGCGTCTTTATCTTTTTCTTTAGCGGCATCTGCAGCAGCAGGGGCTGCTTCAGCAGCAACAGCAGCAACAGCCTCAGGTTCTGCTTTGACAGTTGGAATACGTGCATTAGCAATCACCGGATTTTCCTGTTCAATATGCAAGACCAGGGAAACGCCTTTTGGCAAGACTACGTCTTTCGCATGAATTGCATGACCAACTTCAATTTTACTGAGATCAACTTCGATGAACTCAGGTAAATCGGCTGGTAAGCAAGTAATTTCAAGATCGTTAGCGATATGACTAATTACCGCGCCACCCAATTTAATGGCGGTTGATTCTTCTGCCCGTGTAAAGTGCAAGGGAATACGCATATGAATTTTTTCCGTTGCCGAGACACGTTGAAAATCAATATGTAAAACAAGTGGCTTAAAGGGATGCATTTGGTAATCGCGGAGCAGGGCTTTTTGGGCTTTGCCACCAATTTCAATTTCCAAAATAGACGAGTGAAAAGCTTCTTTGCGTAACGCATGAAAAAGCGCGTTATGGTCTAGTTCAACCACTTGCGGCGCATTTTGACCGCCATAAATAATGCCCGGAGTTTTACCGGAATTGCGTAGGCGGCGGCTCGCACCCGTTCCCTGCACGCTTCTTTCAAAAGCAACGACTTTCATAAGGACTCCCAAATTGAGGTTAATTTCCGTTCGCGACCAAACAGAAAAGCCTCAAATTATAGCTTGCTTAGGGCTTTTTAAGCAATTTGGAGGCTCAGCACCTTAAAAAAACAGCGTAAAACTGGCCTTTATTCAGCAAATAGGGACATCACTGAGTCACCCTTGCTTATGCGCAGGAGGGTTTCGGCCAAGAGGGGGGCAACACTTAATTGGCGAATTTTCTTTACTTTACTGGCTTCTTCGGTGAGGGGGATGGTGTCAGTTACCACTACTTCGTCAAGCTCTGAGGCGGCAATTCTAGCCACGGCGCCACCCGATAAAACAGCATGGGTACAGTATGCGGTCACCCCTTTGGCACCGCGCTCTTTAAGGGCTTCTGCAGCCTTACAAAGGGTGCCACCAGTATCAATAATATCGTCCATGATGACGCAATGACGACCTTCCACTTCACCAATCAGGTGCATCACTTCAGAAACGTTAGCCTTAGGACGACGTTTATCAATAATGGCTAAATCACAGTCTAGCTGTTTGGCCATCGCGCGGGCTCTTACCACCCCGCCAATGTCAGGAGAGACCACCAATAAATCATCCCCTTTCTTGTTTTGTAGGTCCGCCAGTAAAACGGGGGAAGCATAAATATTGTCTACTGGGATATCAAAGAAGCCTTGAATTTGATCAGCATGCAGATCCATGGTCAAAACCCGCTCGATGCCCGCGACCGACTGCAACATATTGGCAACGATGCGGGCTGAGATAGCCACCCGAGCCGAACGTGGACGACGGTCCTGGCGGGCATAACCGAAGTAAGGGATCACTGCCGTTATGCGGCTTGCAGATGCTCGCTTCAGGGCATCAATCATGATCATTAATTCCATCAAATTATCGTTTGTGGGAGCACAAGTTGATTGGATTACGACAACATTTTTCCCGCGCACATTTTCTTGAATTTCAACCTGAATTTCACCATCGGAAAATCTCCCTACAAAGGCTTTGCCGAGGGGAAGACTTAATTGCTTAGCAACTGCATTCGCTAGAGCAGGGTTAGCATTGCCAGTAAATAACGTCAGGAAATCAGAGTTCATAGGGGCAGACATGTAGGCTATGCAGTTATTTGGCAGGGGAGGAAGGATTCGAACCTTCGCATGCTGGAATCAAAATCCAGTGCCTTAACCAGCTTGGCGACTCCCCTGTAGTGTGTCATTTTGATGAAATCGCATTGTAAGCGGAATTTTGATTTAAACCCTTTACTACACGCCCAACCCACCCCCGGGGGAGTTGAGCGCAAAGATCGGCTGCGCGAGATTCGGCAAGAGCATCTGTTAGAGCAACAAAAACACTACTCCCAGAGCCTGACATGCTTGGTTTAGAAAAAGGTAGCATCTGTTCAATCCAATCTAAGGCTTGCTGAACCGCGGGGCAAATTTGTACTGCAACTGCTTGACAATCATTGACCCATTTATTGTTTAACACTGGTGAAACTAAATAGTCATTGATTGTAATCGGGGCATGGTTACGGGTCAATTCAGGCGACTGGAAAATGGTTGCAGTGGCAATCGATTTACCGGGAAAAATAACCAAATAGTTGGTCGGTTTTAGATTGATTTCCTGCAACTGCTCCCCAATACCTTCGACAAAAGCATTTTTTCCAAAGAGAAAAAAGGGCACATCCGCACCCAGTTGAAGACCCAGTTGCATGAGCGTAGGCAAATCTAAATTTAATTTCCATAAATAGTTTAAGCCCAGTAAAACAGCGGCAGCATCCGATGAACCGCCGCCGAGCCCAGCACCAACGGGGATATTTTTCTCTAAGGCAATCGTTACACCTGCTTGAGTGCCACTATAAGTTTTCATCAGTTCAGCCGCTCTGACAACGAGATTGTGGCCCGAGTCGACACCAGGCAATGATGTAGTCAGATGAACCTGTTGATCGGCAGAAAGTTGGAGGGTAATTAAATCGCACCAGTCGATAAATTGAAAAACCGATTGCAGCAGATGATAACCATCGTGCCGTTGACCTACGATATGTAAAAATAAATTGAGCTTCGCAGGAGCTAAAAGCTGAACTGTCTTAGTTGCTGGCATAGTCAAAAACTAACCGCACTTCAACTGAACCAAGATTGGTATTCCGAATCATGATCATTTTTTCAAGTTTATTGGGATTGATCCAATCGTAATTGAGGGTCCAGCCATCTTGTTTAATCTGGGTTACTAGGCCGTCGCTATTGCGTTCAACACTCGCGCTACTTCCCGGTCTAGCTTGGGCTCGCATCCAGTCAGATAAACCACGAGCGGGTAACGCAAGGCCCAGGGCATTCAGTAATAATGTGTCAGCATCAAAGGCTTTGAACGTTTCACCATTGCGCTCAAGAATAGCTTCGCCCGGAGTTACTGTAATTTTAGCTAGTGCCCCACCAATGGGATTGCGAATTTCTAAGACATCACTTAATTTATTTTGGGTGAGTGTGAAGCCACCTGAACCACCTTGATTACGGCCCTCCACACTACCGGTTACTTTCACCGAGAAGCGCCCGTCCCATTGTGCTGATTTGCTTTCATTGTGACTGACCCAATCCGGCTTAAGCCGGGCTAAGGTTTCCCGTAAAGTGGCATTATTCGCATCTAATTTCTCGGCTTGACGCCATGAAGCTTCGGCAGCGCTAACTTGTTGTTGGCGCCACTGTACTTCACCTAAATGGGCGGCAATATCTGCTTCCGGTTTTTTTTGTAATGCTTCTTGTAGTTGCTGGGCAGCTAATGCAGTATTACCGAGACGAAAATTAACCCATCCTAGGCTATCTAAAATAAAAGCGTCTTCAGGAGAAAGCTGGTGCGCTTTAGTAATTAAGGCAAAAGCTTCAGGTAATTTTTCCTTGCGATCGGCTAAGGAGTAACCCAAGGCATTTAAAGCGTTAACATCATTTGGACTTTGGATCAAAATCATCCGCAAGACTTTTTCCATTACTTCAGGATGGCCTGTTTTATCAGCAGCCATGGAGTAGAGGAAGAGAATATCTTTATCCTGGGGAAGCGGATTGAGGGCAGAAATAATGCTATAAAAAGCCCGCAGCGCAGAATCTTCATTAACAGCTTTTGCAAATAGCGGCATGAGTCGCTTGATAGTGGCTTCACGGTCTGCCAGTTTTTGGCCGCGCAAAAGCGTTACCGTAGGCTGCACAGCGTCAGCCCAGCGTTGGTTCAGCATGAGCAAGGTAACCAACACTTCTTTTGAGTTGCCTGGCGCAGCGCCAGCCAAATTATCCCAGCTTTCAGCTGCCTCTAATGCGCTGTCAGGTGCGCCCGCTGCCAAAGCAATTTCCATTGCACGTTGGGCCAACCGAGGATCACGCGTTTTACGCGCCAAGCTTAAATAAGTTTGATACCCTAAGGCAAACTCCCCCCGCTGTACAGCAATTTCGGAGGCCAGTACTTCAAAAATAGTCTGACCACCATCATTTTCTACGGCCAGTTTGGGCGGCTCTTTAACGGGCTGAGCAAAGACAGGCACGGTAATGCAGAAGGCTAGAGTGAGGGTGAAATTAAAGATTAAAAAAGGTTTCATAACCCCATTCTAATCGCGGAAACTACAATCTATTTATGCCCGAACTACCTGAAGTAGAAGTAACCCGTCTTGGTATCCAAGCCCACCTTGAGGGACGCCGCATCTCTGGTCTCGATGTGCTTGATGGTCGCCTTCGTTGGCCGGTAGCTAAAAATCTAGCTACTACTCTGCGGGGACAGCAAGTTCACGCGATTGAGCGGAGGGGGAAATATCTCCTTTTCCGCTTAGATCAAGGCTACTTACTTATCCATTTAGGCATGACAGGGGTTTTACGGATTTTGCCGACGACTGAATTACCTAAGCCACACGATCGGGTGATTTTTTATTTTGGCCCGATGAGTTTACGTTTGCACGACCCTAGAAAATTCGGCGCGGTAATTTGGCATCCAAACAATAAAGGACCAGTCGCCCTCAATCCCTTGCTTAGCAAGCTGGGGGTCGAGCCAATGTCAGCAGATTTTGCTGGTCCAGCAGCAGCTGAATTGTTGTACCGCGCTTCTCGCGGTAGAAAAATAGCGGTTAAGCAATTTTTACTTGCCGGACAAGCCGTAGTAGGGGTAGGCAATATCTACTGTTCAGAAAGTCTATTTGAAGCGGGCATTCATCCTGCTAAAGCAGCTGGCAGACTGACCCGCCCGAATTGTGCACGTTTAGCGGTCGCAATTCGAGCAGTCTTAACGCGCGCTATTAAAGCTGGGGGTAGTTCGTTGCGCGATTTTGTTAATAGCGCCGGCGAGCCAGGGCACTTTATGATGCAAACTAAAGTCTATGATCGCCGTGATCAGGCTTGTAGAGTATGCCAAACCCCAATTCGTCAAATAGTGCAAAGTCAACGCTCAACCTACTACTGCCCAGTTTGTCAAAAACGCTAAATCAAGATCCATTTGCAGCAGCACTTTTGCGTTGGCATCAACAAGATGGTCGCTCGGGTTTGCCTTGGCAAAATCTACATGATCCTTATGCCATTTGGATTTCTGAAATTATGTTGCAACAAACGCAAGTTAGCACCGTGCTAGAGCGGTACCCTAGACTCATGCAGCGTTTTCCCACTGTTCAGGATCTTGCTGCATCCCCCTTAGATGATGTCCTCGCGGAATGGAGTGGTCTTGGCTACTATAGTCGAGCACGTAATTTGCATGCTTGCGCAAAACAAATTGTGCGGGATTATGGCGGTCATTTTCCTCAGGAATTAACGCAATTAGAAAGCTTAGCGGGAATTGGTAGATCGACTGCAGGTGCGATTGCCGCATTTGCTTTTAATTTACGTACGCCGATCTTAGATGCTAATGTAAAGCGGGTATTAGCAAGGCTATTTGGCATTAAGGGCCCGGTTCAAAGTAAAGCAGTTAGCGATCAATTATGGCAGTTAGCCCAAACTCTTTTGCCTCAAGAGGCAAAATTAATGCCACGCTATACGCAGGCGTTGATGGATTTTGGTGCCACTTGGTGTACTGCGCGTCAACCCATTTGTTTAAGCCAGCAAAATAGTCAGGTAAAAAAATGCCCATTTGAAGATCGTTGTATTGCCAAACAAAGCAATCAAGTGTTGGCCTTGCCCGAGAAAGTAGTCAAGACGAAATCACCAGAATTTGATTGTGAGATGCTCATCATTCAAGCTCAAGAACAGATTTTATTGCAACGTCGCCCCACCGAGGGCATCTGGGGCGGCTTATGGTCTTTACCTGAATCGAGCTGGCAAAAAATAGCCCTGGATAGTTTCGTGCAGTCGCCAAAAATAAAAAAATCTTTCAGCGCCAAAAAATTGCTGAAAATGATTTTTACATCAGGCCAAGTAGCAGAAAAAGCAGTCGACCAATTCATTAAATTCAGCGACAAACCAGTAGCAGGCTTGCTACTAAAACATGTCTTTACCCATCGGGTATTGTGGATTCAGTCTTGGCGAATTCAATTGAACAGGCCTATATCTTTAGCGGGAACAAATTATGCTTGGTTTAAGCTAAACGAACTCGATGCACTTGGGTTGCCGCAAGCAATTCGACTTATTTTTCGGGATTGGAATCTAATTCCCGATGCCGATAAAGCAAATGAATAGGTAAAGTACTAGCCTCATTTTTTTCTAACGCTTGGCCAAGTCGGTTGATTAAGTAAACGGAACGATGTTGTCCGCCAGTACAACCAATCGCAATCGTTAAATAACTACGACCATCAGCGATGTAATGGGGCAACCAGTTTTGTACAAAGCGAATAATGTCATCAGCCATTGCATTCACTTCCGGAATTGCACTTAAGAATTTTTTAACCGGCTCATCTCTACCAGTTAGGGGGCGTAGTAATTTATCGTAGTAAGGGTTAGGTAGGCAGCGGACATCAAAAACCAGGTCAGCTTCATTTGGCAACCCTTTTTTAAAGCCAAATGATTCAAGAATGACCGTTAAACCCACGGGCTTATCTTTAATCAAATCTTGAATCCAAGAGCGGAGCGTATGCGCGGGGAGATTACTGGTATCAATACTATGTGCTGTCTTGCTCAGGGGCTCGAGGAGTTTGCGCTCTAACTCAAGCGCTTCAATTAAGGTGTTGGCTATTGTCTGATCAGGGTTGGCACCAGCTTTAACTGAAAGGGGATGACGGCGCCTAGTTTCAGAAAAACGTTGTACTAAGGTATTCGTATCTGCATTAATAAACAGCACCCGCACCTGGTGGTTAGCTTCTAGCAGTTCAAGTAGCTGTGGTAATTGGGCGATGGAATCACCGCGCCGAGCATCAATTGCCACCGCAACCCGCTCGCGGTTTTCCGTTTCAAGCGTGGTTATTAGAGCCTCTAAAAGAGAGACGGGTAAATTATCGATGCAGTCAAAACCAGCATCTTCAAAGGCCCTCAAAGCGACGGATTTACCTGAGCCTGAAATACCAGTGATAAGGTGAATTTGCATTTTTTAAAGCAAACGCCCCTGTAATTTATTGTTTTCTGCTTCAGCGTTCATTTGGCTGCGCTGCCGCTCAATAAATTCTTTGAGCGTATCAATTCCGCGCAATTGCAGAATGGTATTGCGCACTGCAGCTTCGACTAGAACAGCTAAATTACGGCCAGCGGCAACCTGAATTTTCACCGTACGAATTGGTACACCCAAAACGTCAATATGCTGAGCCTCAATAGGCAAGCGCTCAAATTCGCCATCAGACCGACGCACTAATTGCACCATCAAACGCAACTTGAGTCGACGACGCACAGCGGTTTCTCCAAAAATAGTACGAATATCAAGTAAGCCAAGGCCACGTACCTCTAATAAATCGCGCAAAATGAGGGGGCATCGGCCCTCGATATAGTCGGGACCAAGTCGTGAAAAATCAACCGCATCATCGGCAACTAAACCATGGCCACGGGAAATTAATTCGAGCCCCAATTCGCTTTTGCCGAGGCCCGATTCGCCCATAATTAAGACCCCCAAACCCAAGATATCCATAAAGACACCGTGCATAGTAATGCGGGGCGCACCTATTTTGCTTAAGTAAGTACGTAAATTATCAATCACAGTGGCCGCTGAAACAGGGGTCGAAAATAGCGGAGTTGAAGAGCGCTGACAATAGAGTTTTAGGTCTGGATCTGCTTCTTGTCCATCAGCCACTATTACGCATGGCGGATCTTTCGAGAGCATGCTAGCGAGTTGCATATGACGTTGCTCGGGCTCAAGTGCTGCATGATAGGCAACTTCTTGCGTACCAAAAATTTGGATACGACTGGGGTGGATGAGATTTAAGTGGCCCACTAAATCTGAAGAAGCAGAGGCAGCTAGTACAGCCTCAGAGGGAAATTTACGGTCAGCACCTTCTAAACCACCAACCCAGGAGAGTTTTAGGTCACCCATATTGTCATCAAAAATTTGTTGGGCGCTTAAGCTTTCAAGAATCAATGACTGCGTCATGGTTTAGGTCTTCCATTGGCGTAATAATTGACACACTTTTTCGGGGTCAATTTCATTTTCTAGCGCAGCACGTGCAATAGGGTCGGAGAGTAATTGAGCAATTGCTGAAAGAATTTCCAGATGTTCTTGCGTGGCTTTTTCAGGTACCAAGAGAAAAACTAAGATGTTCACCGGCAATTGATCTGGAGCGGCAAATTCAATAGGCGTTGCCACTTTAATAAAAGCAGCACAAGGGTGTTTAAGGCCCTTAACCCGCCCATGGGGAATGGCTACGCCCGCGCCTAGACCAGTTGAGCCTAAATCTTCACGCGCATTCAAAAAGCTTAAGACTAAGTCAGCCGAAATAGTGTTGAGTTGATTAGCAAACAAAGCGGCTGCAGCCGCAAACACTTCAGTCTTATTTTTAGCGGGACTATTGAGTGCGATACAGTCGGTAGTAAATAGGGGGGTTAAGACATTCATTCAAACGACTTTTCTTGCTGATAGTGTTGATGCTTTTCTTTGTATTTCATGACTTGGCGTTCTAATTTATCCACAACATTATCCATCGCATGGTAGAGATCTTCATGATGGGCTTGAGCAAACAGCTCTTTTCCTTTCAGATGGAGCGTAATTTCTGCGGTTTGACGAAGATTTTTTTCTTTCGCATTATCAATTATCAAAAATGCTGAGGCATCGATCACTTGATCAAAGTGCTTAAGAATTTTTTGCATGCCATTTTCAAGATGCAGACGAATTCCAGGAGTAACTTCAAGGTGACGGCTATTAATTTTTAAATTCATGAGCAAGTCCTCAATTATTTAAGTCTGTTTTGTATCCACGAAACTCTAGGTTAGCAGTGATTCGAGGCAATTCCAAGGGTTTTGCAATTTTTTATTACATGCGGAAATTTTCACCCAAATAGACTCGCCTAACGGCATCATTTTGAATAATTTCATCCGGTTTACCGGCCGCTAATACACTACCTTCACTAATAATATAAGCATGATCACAAATGCCCAAGGTTTCCCGCACATTATGATCCGTGATCAAAACGCCAATTTGGCGGTCACGTAGAAAGCGCACAATACGTTGAATTTCTCCAACAGCAATAGGGTCAACTCCAGCAAATGGTTCATCGAGCAAAATAAATTTCGGCTGTGAAGCAAGGGCGCGGGCAATTTCAACGCGTCTGCGTTCACCACCTGAAAGCGATAAAGCAGGGTTGTCACGTAAATGGCTTATTTGCAGCTCTTCCAATAATTCATCTAAACGTTGACGAATCTCTTTTTTGCCTAGCGCTTTACCCCCTTGAACTTGTAATTCCAGAACCGCTTGAATATTTTCCGCAACGGTTAGCTTACGAAAAACCGAGGCCTCTTGCGGCAAATACGATAAACCCATGCGTGCTCTCTCGTGAATGGGTAAATGACTAATTTCAGTGCCATTGAGTTGAATTGTGCCGCCATCAAAGGGAACTAATCCAACAATCATATAAAACGAGGTCGTTTTGCCAGCGCCATTGGGGCCCAGTAAGCCAACTACTTCGCCGCTTTTAACCTCAATAGTGACATCACGCACCACGGCACGCGAACCATATTTTTTTTGTAAGTGCTGCGCAATTAGAACGGCAGGCGGGTTTGCGTTTGGAGATAAAGATGTCATTTAATCGGTGTCTTGCGTCGTGGCGACAAAATAGCTCGCGCTAAGGGGGGTGAGTTTAGGAGGGCGGGACCAGAGGTGGGAGGTATCACTAGATAACGTTGCTGCTGGTCATCGTATTGAATTTTCCAGCCAGTTAAATTATCGAGGGTTTGCATATTTAATAAGCGCTTAAAGTTTGCATCGCCAATTAAAGTTAAAACCTCCATTTTATTATCGTAGAGGATTTCTTTCCCTCGACCCTGCATAAATTCTTCCGCAGGACCTTCCCGCCGCTCGCGGATACTGGCAACTACTTCGGGAGTACCCTTAATTTGAATTGCTTGATATCCCTCGGGATCGACTTGAATCACACTATCCTCGCCTGATATCACAATACTACCTTTAACCAACAAAATATCTCCTTTTAAGATGTAACGTTGCTCTACATCATCAATTGAAACAGAATCCGCATTGAGAATTAAGGCTTTATCTCGATCCGCTTTTTCTGCCATAGAAGATGGCGAAAAAAAACCACAGCAAAAGCTCAGCAGAATTGAAGAAATTAAACACCCATGATTCGTCATCTTAGCGCTGACCCTGCTGTTCTCGTTCAATGCGACCTTGTACTTTGCCAAATAGGGTCATAGTTTGGGTCACATTATTAAAGCTACCCCCCTCATTTGA
>CAIXDG010000002.1 GCA_903918115.1 uncultured beta proteobacterium | reverse complement strand
TTAGGGTTCAGGATGAGGGCCTAGCGGCTAAGGTGGGGAATCTTTTATATGTCATTCAATGACATTCTGCTGCTGCTAATTTGTGGTGGCATTTCAGGTTTTTTAGCCGGCCTGCTTGGTATTGGTGGGGGCATGATCTTAGTGCCCTTCATGATCATCGTTTTTAACCATTTAAATTTTGATCAAAGTCTTATCGTACATATGGCCATTGCAACGGGTATGGCCACCATTTTATTTACTTCAGCGTCCGCCATTCTGGCTCACCATCGGCATCATTCAATCGATTGGAAATTAGTAGGTGCGCTAAGCCCTGGCATGATAATTGGCGGGCTAGTTGGTGGCAGCGAATTATTTGAAGCTTTAAAAACCTCCTGGTTATCACTTTTTTTTGCTATCTTTATTGTGTATAGCTCCATTCAAATGTTCTTAAATAAAAAACCCCATGCTGGCCGAGAATTACCCGGGCCCATCGGCCTTTATTCTTTTGGTGCTTTTGCGGGGGTACTTTCAAGTCTAGTAGGCGCGGGTGGCGCTTTTGTTACCGTCCCATTTATGTTGTGGTGCAACGTTAAGCCCCATATTGCCATGGCAAGCTCTTCGGGATTAGGATTTTTTATTGCCGCAGCAGCTACCTTTGGATATATGTATGGCAGTTGGGGTCTACCTAATTTACCACCAGGTTCTTTAGGCTTTGTTTATGTTCCGGCAGTTGCCTGTATCGTTGTAATTAGTATTTTTACTGCCCCGCTGGGAGCAAAAATGGCTCGCAAACTAAATATTGCTCAGCTAAAGCGAGTTTTTGGGGTGTTATTGTTTTTTATAGCCGGCTTCATGCTGAATGAAAGTCGCAAAGCCTTTGGTTTTTAGCTTCAGACCTAAGCAATAAACTGCTCACGCAAAACATTCTTTTGTACTTTACCCATAGCGTTACGGGGTAAATCGTTCAGTATTTCAATGCGCTTAGGCACCTTGAAATTTGCAATTTGTCCTTTAAGCGCATCAATCATCTGTTGCGCATTTAATTTCGCGCCCGCTTTTGGGACTACTATAGCCAACACTGCCTCGCCGAAGTCAGGATGTGGAATTCCAATCACAGCACTTTCAGCTACGCCATCCATCTCGTCAATAAAGCCTTCAATTTCCTTAGGGTAGACGTTATAGCCTCCAGAAATAATCAAATCTTTACTACGGCCAACGATCGATAAATAATTTGCTGGTACCTTGCCACTAATATTGGTGCCACCCCAGCGCCCCACGTCGCCTGTTTTAAACCAGCCATCGGAAGTGAATTCTTCGGCGGTTTTTTCAGGCATGTGCCAGTAGCCCTTAAAAATATTGGGACCCTTAACTTGAACGCCGCCGATTTCATCGACCTTGCAAATCTGGCCGTTATCACTTACCACCCTGACACTCACTCCGGGTAGCGGCACACCAACGGCACCACCAACCCGCGGGCCTTCATAAGGATTAGAAGTCAACATAATAGTTTCACTCATGCCATACCGCTCAAGAATGGTATGGCCGGTGATTTTTTTAAAATCATTAAACGTTTCAGTCAGTAGTGGTGCTGAGCCAGAAATAAATAAACGCATGTTGCGACATACTGCTTTTGTAAAGGCCTTATCTGCTGTTAAACGCACATAAAAAGTGGGTACGCCCATCATCACAGTAGCACGGGGTAAAAATTGAATCAGCTGCGCGGTATCTAGCCGCGGCAACCAAATCATTTTGCTGCCGTTAACTAAAGCACCATGCGCGGCTACAAATAAACCATGTACATGAAAAATGGGTAAGGCATGCAACAAAACGTCATCTTTTTGCCA
>CAIXDG010000001.1 GCA_903918115.1 uncultured beta proteobacterium | reverse complement strand
GTGCAGAGTCAATCGATAAGCCGGATTCTGTCGCCTAGATTTGCATCTAGGGGCAATCATTCCTCTAGGCCGTCAGTTACCTGACGGCTCAAGCTCCCTACCCGCAGACTCAGCGGGACGCCTCATCGCCTGCTTACTTGGGATTGCTCCAGGTGGAGGTTACCGCGTTTCACCGTAACTAAATACGCTCGTCTCTGTGGCCCTATTCCGCACGTCGCCGTGGATGGCTGTTAGCCAACACCTTTCCCTATGGAGTCCGGACTTTCCTCCCCCTCCTTTAAAAGAGGCGGCGATTGCCTAATTGACTCTGCGCTTGAAGTCTAACGCAGTCACCAGAATTTAGTTGGGAGCGAGCTCAGAAGATTACGCGAGCGACCAAGAAATAGTTCCGCCTGCACGCAGGGGGACGATAGTGGTATCACCCAAAGGTAGTTCAATTGGCACGGGTTGGGCTTGCTTTTGCAAGTGGATGATTTCAGTATTTCTCGGCAAACCATAGAAATCGGCGCCATAAAAACTCGCAAACGCCTCAAGTCGATCAAGCCGCCCAACCGATTCAAAGGCTTCGGCATATAAACCCAATGCATTAAAAGCGCTAAAGCATCCGGCACAACCACAGGCACTTTCTTTCAGGCCTTTTGGATGTGGGGCGCTATCAGTACCTAAAAAGAAACGCGCATTACCGCTGGTTGCCATCTCAAGCAATGCTAAGCGATGTTCTTCGCGTTTTAAAACTGGTAAACAATAATGATGGGGGCGAATGCCCCCGGCAAAAATGGCGTTGCGATTCATCAATAAATGTTGGGGGGTGATAGTGGCACCCAAGGTATTTTTATTTGCCGTATGTGCATCGCGCACATACTGCGCAGCCTGCATCGTAGTGATGTGCTCAAAGACAATACGCAGTTCAGGAAAATCACGTCGCAATGGTTCAAGCGTGCGGTCAATGAAAACCGCCTCCCGATCAAATACATCAACAGCTGGGTCGGTTGTTTCGCCGTGAATTAATAAAGGTAAATTCGCTTTTTGCATTGCCTCAAGAACAGCACTGCAGTTTTTTATATTGCTCACCCCAGAATCACTATTGGTAGTCGCGCCAGCAGGGTATAGCTTGATACCTACAATTCCAGCATCTTGCGCCTTTTGAACTTCTGTACTAGGTGTATTGTCAGTAAGATATAAGGTCATTAGCGGCGTAAATTGTGCGGGCATTAGTTGCTTTAATTGCAGCTCGATGCGCCCACGATAGGCTTGAGCCAGCGCTACAGTCGTAATTGGCGGTTGCAAATTAGGCATGATCACCGCCCGCGCAAATTGCTTAACCGTATGGGATAACACATCCTTAAGTACCCCACCATCACGAATATGTAAATGCCAATCGTCTGGTTTCACCATACTTAGTGAGCTGAGCGAATTTAGTGGCATAGCCTTAATTTTTCTCTAACAAAATAATACGGAAATCATTTACATTGGTGAGTGTAGGGCCAGTATCTACTAAAGCATTCAATTCTGCAAAAAATCCATAACAATCGTGCTTCATTAAAAATGTAGTGGGATTCAAATTACGCTCTTTCGCTAACTTACGCACAGCGGGCGTAAACCAGGCACCAGCATTTAATTCACTACCATCAATACCGTCAGTATCTGCTGCTAAAGCTGAGATATTAGGTAAATCGCTAGTTGCTGCAAAGAGGGCGAGGAGAAATTCACTACACCGACCGCCACGACCTTTCATTTCCGCTGGAATCGTAACTGTACATTCGCCGCCGGAAATAAGCGCTACTGGTAACTTGGCCCATTGTTGATGAAGAATAATTTCGCGTGCAATAGCGGCATGAACTGAAGCCACATCATGTGCTTCACCCGTAATCGTATCTCCTAAAATAATGGGGGTATAGCCTTGGCTTGCGATGAAGTTGGCAGCGGCTTGCAAGCTTTGGCGCGCAGTTGCAATCACATGATTACGGACTTGCGCCCCAACTAAATCGGCCTCTTTTAACGTTTCAGGGATCTTGCCATCGCGACCATCTTGTAGGTGTTGTAAAACACTTACTGGTAAATTGCTCGCATCTAAATTATATTTAGCCAGAATCGCTAAAGCATTGTCATAACTAGAGTAATCGGCTGCACAAGGTCCGCTAGCAATATCTGCAGGATGGTCGCCAGTAACATCGGAAATTAATAAAGCCTCTACCCGTGCGCCACGCGCCATCGCACTACGCGCCAGGTTTCCACCCAAAATAGCCGAAAGATGTTTGCGCACAATATTCATCTCTTCGATAGGTGCGCCACTACGTAATAAGGCTTCGGTAGTTTGGCGCATATCGGCCATGCTGATACCACTTTGGGGCAAAGTAAGAAGACTCGAGCCGCCGCCAGAAACCAGCACGATGAGTGTTTCGCCTGCCTGCAGTTCTTGCACCCGCCGCAAAATTTCAATTGCCCCGTCCATGCCTGCTTGATCAGGCACTGGGTGTCCTGCTTCAACAATACGGATCGCTTGGGTTGGCGCACCATGCCCATAACGCGTTAAAACGAGCCCCTCCAGCTGGGCCTTTGGCCAGTTGGAGACAGCATATGCCTCTAAGGCGCGCGCCATTGCAGCGCTTGCCTTACCTGCGCCCACTACCAAGCAGCGGCCTTGTGGCTCTGTCCCTACAGGAAATATTTGCTGCAAACAATTGGCCATAATATGGCGTGGTTCTGCTAGTTGCAAGGCAGCCGCAAAGGCTTGCTGCAAAATCGCTGGGGTATTAGGACTCATTTACTAATTCTAAACAATGACTAGCAGCTGCGCTAAGTTAGTGAACGGGCACAGTATTTTCACTGCGCTCTTGCATTTGCCACATTTCCGCATATTTGCCGTTGAACTCCACTAATTCAAGATGCGTACCGCGCTCAATAATCCGCCCTTGATCCATGACTAAAATTTGATCGGCATGTACGATAGTTGAAAGACGATGCGCAATAATTAAAGTCGTGCGATTGCGTGCTAAACCTAACATTTCTTCTTGAAGGGCGCGCTCAGTTTTAGAATCAAGCGCAGACGTTGCTTCATCGAATAGCAACATGGCTGGCTGTTTTAGTAGGGTACGCGCAATAGCGACGCGTTGTTTTTCACCGCCGGACAACTTTAAACCACGCTCGCCAACCTGAGTTTTAAAACCATCAGGCAAACGTTCGATTAAGCTATCAATTTGCGCTGCACGAGCCGCATCACGAACCTCAGCAATACTCGCGTCGGGCCTGCCATAGGCAATGTTGTAGGCAATGGTGTCATTAAATAAAACGGTATCTTGCGGCACGATACCAATCGCTTTACGTAAACTAGTTTGCTGGACTAATTGAATATTTTGATCATCAATTAAAATTTTACCGGCCTGCACATCATAGAAACGAAATAACAACCGTGCAATCGTACTTTTACCAGCGCCACTTTGGCCAACAATTGCCGTAATGGTACCCGCAGGAATAGTAAAGCTCACATCATGCAAAATTTCTCGCCGCGCCTCATAACTAAATGAAACATGTTCAAATTGGACAGTTGGACCGGTAGCATAGTTATTGATGACAAGCGGTTTAGCGCCTGGAATATCGGCGATTTCTTTTTCGGTATCCAGTAAAGAAAACATGCGATCCATATCGGTAAGCGCTTGTTTAATTTCACGATAAATAACCCCCAAGAAATTCAGCGGTATATAGAGCTGAATCATCAAGGTATTGACTAAAACTAAATCACCTAAAGTCATCGTGCCATCAATAACGCCTAATGTAGCGCGCCATAAGATAAGCACTAAGCCAACGCCAATAATGCTTTGTTGCCCTAAGTTAAGCAGGGCTAACGATTTTTGCGATTGAATTGCTGCAGTTTGATAACGCAATAAATTTTCATCGTAACGTTGCGCCTCAAATCGCTCATTACCAAAATATTTAACGGTTTCAAAATTGAGTAGTGAATCAATGGCTTTCTGATTGGCGCGCGAATCCATTTTATTCATCGTGCGGCGAAATTGGGTACGCCATTCGGTAACCAAAACAGTAAAACTAATATATAAAACGAGGGCCACTAAGGTTATCGCGGCAAACCAATAGTTATAGCTATATGCAAAATATCCTAGCACCAAAGCAAACTCAATCAGAGTAGGCAAAATACTGTACAAGGAATAAGAAATTAACGATTGAATACCACGGGTGCCGCGCTCAATATCGCGACTCACCCCTCCAGTTTGTCTAGCCAAATGAAAACTTAAAGCTAACCCATGCAAGTGCTCAAAGACCTGCAAAGCTACTTTACGAACAGCATTTTGGGTTACCCGGGCGAATAATCCCTCGCGGAGCTCATTAAATAAGGCTGCCGAAAACCGCAATAAACCATAAGCAATAATTAATGCTAGCGGAACTACTAAGAGCGCTTCGGGGGTGCTATTGATATTCAGGGTATCGATTAAGCGCTTCATCAAAATCGGAATGCCGAGGTTGGCAAACTTGGCGGCAACCATACACAGCAACGCTAAAATAACGCGGGTCTTGTGCTCTAAAAGATAAGGTAATAAATCCCGGATGGCACGCCAATCACTGCGCTTTGTACTGGCATCCTTTGCTACAACTGGGGGCGTATCCCCATGATGGTGAGATGCTGGTCTCATCCGCTTATCTTTACCAGAATTGGCCGGCTTACTCGCATCAAATGGTTTCGTTGCTCAAATTGGCGCCTGCTGGAATAAGGTCTCAATTGCCAAACGATTGCTCTCTGAAAAACATTTAGATGCTGCTAATTCCGGCGGCAACCATTCGTAGGCAATGTGCTCCTGGGGCGCCAGCGTAATTCTGCAATCTTGGGGCACCAAAAGCGAAAACCAATGCTCGCTATTTTTTGTGACTCCAGCAGCATAACGATGGCGCCATTGGGGATAAATTTCATATTCAACCTGGTGATGCATATCTTGTAATGCCGTCGGGTTCAACGCTGCCACTTGAATTCCTGTCTCTTCAAACACTTCACGTTCTGCTGCAGCTCTTAGTGACTCATTCAGATCATCGAGACTGCCAGTTACCGATTGCCAAAAATTGTGCCGATCGGCGCGCTCAATTAGTAAAACATCGCCACTGGTATTGTAAATAACTACCAATACTGAAATTGGTATTTTCAAATTAACCTGCTGGGCTTACCTGGCGTAAGCGAATATGTAATTCACGTAATTGTCGCTCATCAACACTACTGGGCGCCTGAGTAAGCAAGCATTGAGCCCGTTGAGTTTTAGGGAAGGCAATAACATCCCGAATCGATTCCGCGCCAGTCATCATCGTAACAATGCGATCAAGGCCGAATGCAATACCACCATGGGGTGGCGCGCCATACTGTAGGGCATCAAGCAAGAAACCAAACTTAGACTGGGCCTCTTCAGGGCCAATTTTTAAGGCACGAAAAACTTGACTTTGCACTGCCTCTTGGTGAATACGCACTGAACCACCGCCAATTTCACTGCCATTTAAAACCATGTCATAGGCTTTTGCGAGGCATTGGCCTGGATTACTGTCGAGGAGTGCAAGATGCTCATCTTTAGGGCTAGTAAATGGATGATGACAAGCAACCCACCGCGCATCACCTTCATCGTAGTCGAACATCGGGAAGTCAACTATCCAGAGCGGCTTCCAGCCCGCGGCAAATAAACCGTGCTCTTTACCCCAAGCAGAGTGGCCAATGCGCAAACGCAAATTACCAATAGCATCATTTACTATTTTGGCTTTATCGGCACCAAAGAAAATGATATCGCCGTCCTGTGCATTGGTACGACTTAATATTTCGTTAATTGCGGCATCATGTAAATTTTTTACAATCGGAGACTGAAGGCCATTGCGACCTTCAGCGCGTGAGTTCACTTTAATCCACGCCAAACCCTTGGCCCCATAAATGCTTACAAACTGGGTGTAATCGTCAATTTCACTGCGACTTATTTGTGCTCCAGCTGGCACACATAATGCGACGACGCGACCATCTGCTTGGTTAGCGGCGCCAGAAAATACCTTGAAATCGACGTCTTTCATGACATCTGTCAGCTCGGTAAACTCCAGCGCAATTCGTAAATCAGGCTTATCTGAACCATACCGAGCCATTCCCTCGGCATAAGGCATGACGGGAAATGGCTTAGGTAGCTCAACTTGCATGACAATTTTGAAAATATGCCGAATCATATTTTCAAATAAATCGCGAATTTCTAATTCATTTAAAAACGCAGTTTCGCAATCAATTTGGGTAAATTCGGGTTGGCGATCAGCGCGTAAATCTTCATCCCGAAAACATTTAGTAATTTGATAATAGCGATCAAAGCCTGCGACCATCAGTAATTGTTTAAATAACTGGGGAGATTGCGGTAAAGCAAAAAATTGCCCATCATGAACCCGTGACGGCACCAAATAATCGCGAGCACCTTCAGGCGTGCTCTTGGTCAGCATGGGGGTTTCAATATCAATAAAACCCGCCGCATCAAGATAACGCCGAGTTTCCATTGCGACTTGGTAACGTAAACGTAAATTCTTTTGCATTTGCGGACGACGTAAATCTAAAACACGGTGAGTTAAGCGGGTGGTTTCAGAAAGATTTTCATCGTCTAACAGAAAAGGTGGCGTGACAGAGGCATTTAAAATAAGCAACTGGTGACAAAGTACTTCGACTTTACCGCTGGCCAAATCGAGATTTTCAGTACCGGCAGGTCGCGCCCGTACCTTGCCAATAATTTGTATACAAAACTCATTGCGTACCTGCTCTGCCAGCTTAAACATGTCTGGCCTATCGGGGTCACAAACGACCTGCACAAAACCTTGGTGGTCTCTTAAATCAATAAAAATGACCCCTCCATGATCGCGGCGGCGATTAACCCAGCCAGCCAAGGTCACTTCTTGACCGATGAGTGCATCGGTAACTTGTCCGCAGGTGTGGCTTCGCATCGACATACTTATTTCCTATGAATCAGAAGACTTTGAAAGCTGTGCGGTAGTTAAACCACTGGCAGCAGAAATTGGCGAGACGGTACCCATTGAAACGATGTATTTCAGCGCTTCTTCAACATTCATATCTAATTCGATGACCTCACTACGTGGGATGATCATAAAAAAACCAGAGGTTGGGTTTGGGGTTGTAGGTAAAAATACGTTGACATAATCTCCACCTAATTTTTGTTGAATCTCTTCTGTTGGGGAACCGATTTGGAATGCGACAGCCCAAGAATTTTGGTGGGGATAACGGATCAATAATGCCTTACGAAATGCTTGTCCGCTCCCTGAAAAAAGCGTAGAGGAAACTTGCTTCACACTAGGATAAATGGAGCGCACAATAGGAATGCGGGTCATTTGCTTATCCCAGAACCGCACCCACCATTGACCCGCAAAACTAATCGCCATGAGGCCAGTGAAAATAATGACCAATATCACGATGAGTACACCTACTCCCGGTAAAGCACGGAAATGTTCGAGATCAGCGGTAAATTGGCGGGGGAAAACTGCAATAATCACGTGCATGACTGAGCCAAAAACGCTGTCTAGCAGGCCCAGGCCCCATGTGATTACCCAAACGGTAACCGCAATAGGTACCCACACCAATATTCCAGCTATAAAGTATTTTTTCATCTGATTAATATGCCCGACCGATGATTTTAACGGTTTGGGCGCTGCAGTGGGAGATTAATGGATCTGCAGAGCTATGAGGAATGCTCCGGCCATAAATCCACCCAAGAAAAGCAAGGCGCCAGCAAGCAATCGGCGGGTACGACGCTGTTCGTCGAGTAGGGTTTTGAGAACTTCAAGCTCAACGCTGCGATCTTGGTGTTGGCGCTGCGCCAGGCTCTCGGCTAACAAGCGGGGCAAAGTTGGCAATAATTTTGCCCAACCCGGAACTTCTTCCTTGAGGCCCTCGAGGAAACCCCGCCATCCCAGTTGCTGACTAACCCATTTTTCTAAAATCGGTTTAGCTGTTTTCCATAAATCAAGGTCTGGATCCAGCTGCCGGCCCAAGCCCTCAACATTTAATAAGGTTTTTTGTAAAAGTGTTAACTGGGGTTGAATTTCAACTTTAAAGCGCCGCGAGGTTTGAAATAAGCGCATCAACACAATACCTAAAGAAATTTCCTTGAGGGGTCGATCAAAATAAGGTT